>DATCLE010000256.1:0-5244 GCA_036564075.1 Dehalococcoidia bacterium | reverse complement strand
GCCAGCACCACGGTCATGGGGACGGCGATGAGCAGGTCCAGGGCCCGCTTGGCCGCCAGGGACCCCCGCCCCACGCCGGCGGCGGGCGCCAGCCCCAGCCCGCCTTGCTCCACGCTTCGCATCAGGACAACCTCCTGCCGGGCCGCGAGGGCGCGGCCGGGAACGCCAGCTCCCGCAGCTCCGGCGGGACGCCGACCTCCACGGGCCGGACGGGCTCTGCGTGCCGGCCCATGCCGATGTAGGTGAAGCCGGCCCCCAGGACCGCCTCCACCGGCAGGCAGTTCCGCCCGTCGATGAGCAGCGGCCGCCGCACGAGGCCTGCCACCCGCACGAAGTCCAGCGACCGGAACTCCGCCCAGGCGGTGGCCAGCACCACGGCGTCGGCCCCGGCGGCCGCCTCGTAGGCGTCCGGCGCCAGGGCCACGCCCGGCAGGAGCGGCGCGGCGGCCGGCATGCCCGCCGGGTCGTACGCCCGCACGCGGCACCCCTGTTCCTCCAGCAGGCGGATGAGGGCCAGGGCCTGGGAGCCCCGGAGGTCGTTGCAGTCCGGCTTGAAGGTCAGGCCCCAGACGGCCACCGTGCGGCCGTCCAGGGAGCCCAGCAGGTCCCGCAGCCGCTGCACCACGCGCTGCGGCTGGCGGCGGTTCACCTCCACCACCGCGGAGAGCAGCGGGCTGGCCACCTCCCGGGCGCCCGCCATGGCCACCAGCGCGGCCAGGTCTTTGGGCAGGCAGCTCCCGCCCCAGCCCAGGCCGGCGTCCAGGTACGCGCCGCCGATACGCGCGTCCATGCCGATGGCCCGCGCCACGTCCGTCACGTCCACGCCGTAGCTCTCGCACAGCTCGGCGATCTCGTTGATGAAGCTGACCTTGGTGGCCAGGAAGGCGTTGGAGGCGTACTTGATGAGCTCCGCCGTGCGGTTGTCACAGAAGAGGACGGGCCGGCGGAGCGGCTCGTAGAGGGCGGCCACCGCGCGCGCCGCTGCCTCGTCGGCCGCGCCCACCACCACCCGCGCGGGGCGGAGGAAGTCGGACACGGCGTGGCCCTCCCGCAGGAACTCCGGATTGGAGACCACCGGCGGGACCGGGCCTGCCGGCCGGCAGGCGGCCAGTACGTCGCGCACCAGCTCCGCGGTCCCCACGGGGACCGTGCTCTTCAGCGCCACCACGGGCGCCGCGCCCGCCGGCAGGTGGGCGGCGATGCTGCCCGCCGCCTCCACCACGCGCCGGAGGTCGGCGCGGCCGTCGCCCCCGGCGGGGGTGTCCACGCAGACGAAGATGAACGCCGCGCCGGGCACCGCCCGGGCGTAGTCCGTGGTGGCCCGCAGGCGGCCCTGCCGCCGGCTGCGCCGCCACAGGGCGTCCAGGTGGGGCTCCCGGACGGGCAGCCGGTCCCGGTTGACGTCCTCCACCCGCTGGGGGTTAACGTCCACGCAGGTGACCTGGTGGCCCAGCCGGGCGAAGCAGCCCGCCGTCACCAGCCCCACGTACCCCGCACCAACCACGCAGATGTTGCTCATAGCCCCGTGTCTCTCGCCGTCCAAGGTTGTGATCCGGTATGCAACCAGGATGGCAGCCGTCAGGGGGCGGCGCAGTAAAGGGACGGGCTACGGAGCGTTGGGGAACGGTTGCGGTTTGGTTTAGATGGGGTCTAGGGGGCGGCCGTCACGGCGCTGCGTCCGGCCCGGCGTACTGCCGGCGCAGCGCCTGGCGCAGCAGCTTGCCCGCCGCGTTCCGGGGCAGCGCCGCCACGAAGTGGACGTGCCGGGGCACCTTGTAGGGGGCCAGGCGCTCCCGGCAGAACGCCCGCAGTGCCTCTTCCGTGACCCCCGCGCCGGGGCGGCGCACCACGGCAGCCGCCACCGCCTGACCCCAGCGGGGGTCCGCCACGCCGAAGACCCCGGCGTCCGCCACGTCCGGGTGCTCCCGCAGGGCGGCCTCCACCTCCGCCGGGTAGACGTTCTCGCCGCCGGAGATGATGAGATCGCTTCGGCGGTCCAGGACGTAGAGGTAGCCCTCCGCGTCCAGGTAGCCCACGTCGCCGGTGTGGAGCCAGCCGTCCCGCAGGACGGCGGCCGTCTCCTCCGGCCGGCCGTGGTAGCCCGCCATGACGGTGGGGCCGCGGACCAAGATCTCCCCCGGCGCCTCCGGCGGCAAGGGTCGGCCCTCGCCGTCGACGACGCGGACCTCCGTGGGCAGCAGCGGCTTCCCCGCGGAGCCCAGCTTCCGCAGGGCGTCCTCCGGCGCCAGGGTGGCCACCTGGGACGCCGCCTCCGTGAGGCCGTAGGTCTGGACCACCGGCACGCCCCGCTCCGCACAGGCCCGCAGCAGGTCTTCCGGCACCGGCCCGCCGCCCGCCAGCACGCACCGCAGCCACGCCGGGTACGGCCGGGCGCCGCGCTCCTCCAGCATGCGCTGGAGCATGACGCTCACCACAGAGATGATGGTCACCCCGTCCCGGTCGATGGCGCGGTTCACGGCGGCGGGGTCGAAGGCGCCGTGCACGACGGCGGGGATGCCGTAGAGGACGCTCCGTAGGAGGATGGAGAGGCCGCCCACGTGGAACAGCGGCAGGCAGGCCAGCCAGCGGTCCCCGGTGTGGAGGCCCAGGTTGAGGCAGGAGCCCAGGGCGCTCCAGAGGTGGTTGCCGTAGGTCAGCACCGCGCCCTTGGGGCGGCCGGTGGTGCCGGAGGTGTAGATGATGCTGTGGGCCGCCGATAGGTCCACCCGGCCCGGCGGCTCCGCGGCCGTCCCATCCGGCGGGACGGCCACCTCCGCCAGGGGCACGGGAACGGTCCCCGGCGCCTGGTCGGCCGCCGCCGCGGCCAGGCCGGCGTGCTCCGCGTCGTGGAGCAGGAGGCGGGCGCCCGCGTCCCGAAGCTGCCAGGCCAGCTCCGGCGCCGCCAGGCGTACGTTCAGCGGCACCAACACGCGGCCCGCCCGGGCGATGCCGTGGACCGCCTGCACGTAGGCGGCGCTGTTGCGGGCCAGGAGCGCCACCGGCTCCCCCGGCCGGGTGTCTTGCCTCAGCAGGGCCAGCCGCCGCGCCGCCGCCCAGGCCCGCCGGTCCAGCTCCGCGAAGGTCCAGGTCCCGTCCTCCGCCAGGACCGCCGGGCGGTCCGGCGTCAGGGCCGCGCGCTGGGCCAGCCACTCCGGCATCCGTCCGTCAGCGCCCGCCCGCATGGCCCGCAGCCACCTCCCACGCCGCCCCGGCGAAGGCGGCAAG
Source organism: Dehalococcoidia bacterium (assembly GCA_036564075.1). Lineage (GTDB taxonomy): Bacteria > Chloroflexota > Dehalococcoidia > DATCLE01 > DATCLE01 > DATCLE01. The sequence goes on along the minus strand of DATCLE010000256.1, from coordinate 2,019 downwards.
CTGCGTCTCGTCGGGCGTCACGCCCAGGCCGGCTTGCGGGGGCAGCGCCATCGCCCCGTCCCGCACGGCGGGCGGCTCCGCCACCAGCGACGCCGCCAGGAGCGGCAGGGTGGCCAGGCCGCAGGCGGGCCCCCCCGCCGGCAGCGCCGCCGCCAGGTGCAGCGCCGCCGCCGTGCCGACCCCTGCCTCTAGCATGGTGGTGACCAGCGCCGCCGCGCCCGCCTCCGCCGCCATGGCCGCGATGCGCCGCCCGGCCCGCAGGCCGCCCACGGCCGCGGGCTTCACCACCAGCACGTCCGCCGCGCCCGCCTCCAGCACCCGTCGCGCCGCCGCTTCACTCGTGATGTCCTCGTCTGCCGCCACGGGCACGGCCACGGCCTCCCGCACCGCCCGCAGCGCGGCCGGGTCCCCCGGCGGGACCGGCTGCTCCACCAGCTCGATGCCGTAGGGCTCCAGGGTGCGGATGGTTCGCACCGCGGCCGCCGCGGACCACGCGCCGTTGGCGTCCAGCCGCAGCGCCACGTCCGCCCCCAGCGCCGAGCGTACCGCCGCCACCCGCGCCCGCTCCGCCTCCGGGTCCGGCGCCATGCCCACCTTCAGCTTGATGCAGCGGAAACCGGCGTCCCGCGCCGCCGCGGCAGCCGCGGCGGCCTCCTCAGCCCCGGCGGCGGCCACCGTGGCGTTGACCGGCACGGCGGGCCGGAACACCGCCGCCAGGAGCGACGCCACCGGCCGCCCGGAGGCACGGCCCAGCACGTCGTGGAGGGCCGTGTCCAGGGCGCAGCGGACGGCCGCCGCCGCAGCGCCGGGGGCCGCGAGCCCGTCCACGTACGCCGCCACCGCCTCCAGGGGGGCGCCGGTCAGGGCGGCCCGGGCTTCCGCCAGCAGCGCCGGCACCGGCCGGCCGGCGGCCTCCCCGGAGGGGCCGTGCCCCGCCAGCGGCGCCGCTTCGCCCAGGCCCGTGAGGCCGTCCCCCGCGTCCAGGCGCACCAGCCAGCCCTCGCGGTGCGTCAGCGTGCCGCGGGCGGTGGCGAACCCCGCCCGGAAGGGGATGCGGAAGGGCCGCCAAGCCAGGGACCGCACCCTCACAGCACCAGCCCCCCCGACAGCAGGAGGCCCAGGAGGAGGTGGAGGCGCGCCGTGCCCTTGAGGACGCCGTTGAGGGCCGGGCCGGCGGCGCCCCGGAGCACCGCGCGGACCAGGACCAGGGCCACCGGCAGCGAGAACCAGGCCACCAGCGCCGTCCACGGCAGCACGCCGCCGGCTGCCAGCGCCGCCGTCAGGGCGTAGGGGGCCAGCAGGAGCGCCGCGTACTGGAGGCGGGTCCGCCGGTCCCCCAACCGGACGGCCAGCGTCCGTTTGCCGCTGCGGCGGTCGGTCTCCAGGTCCCGCAGGTTGTTCACCACCAGGATGGCCGTCACCGTGCAGCCCACCACCGCCGCCGCCCCCAGCGCGGCCGCCGTCAGCGCCGAGGCCTGGAGGTAGTAGCTGCCCGCCGTGGCCACCAGCCCGAAGAAGAGGAAGACGAAGAGGTCGCCCAGGCCGTGGTAGCCCAGCGGCCACGGTCCGCCGGTGTAGGCCACCCCGGCGGCGATGGAGAGCACGCCCACGACCAGGATGGGCCAGCCGCCCACGACCGTCAGGTAGAGGCCGATGGCCGCCGCCCCGCCGAAGGCCAGCAGCATGGCCCGCCGCACGGCCGTGGGGCTGGCCAGGCCGCTCTGCGTCACCCGGACGGGCCCCAGCCGCGCGGACGTATCGGCGCCGTGTTCGTAGTCGAACACGTCGTTGGCGAAGTTGGTGCCCACCTGGATCAGCACCGCGGCGGCCAGCGCGCCCAGGAACGGCAGCAGGTGGATGTGGCCGTCGCGCGCGGCGGCGGCGGTGCCCACCAGCACCGGGACCACGGCCGCGGTGAGGGTGGGCGGCCGGGCGGCCAGGAGCCAGACCTTGAGCGGGCTCATCTGCGCGCCGGAGCGCATGCCGGCGGCCACGGCGTCCCCTCCTACGGCAGCCGCG
>DATCLE010000255.1:0-2784 GCA_036564075.1 Dehalococcoidia bacterium | reverse complement strand
GGCCGGCGGCCCTGACCAGCGTCCTGGCGCTAGGATTCGGCCTGGCCCTCTACCAGTGGCTGGAAGGACGGTTTGAGGATGCGCTCTAACGAGCCGGTCCTCACCCTCCACGGGGTGGGCAAGCGGTACTACCTGAACTTCCACAAGCCGAGCGACCTGAAGTCGGCGGTGCTGCACCTGCCCAGCGTCCTGGCCATGCGGGGCAAACACCCCTTCTGGGCGCTGCGGGACGTGAACCTGGAGGTGCGCCGCGGCGAGGCGCTGGGCGTCATTGGCCACAACGGCTCCGGCAAGAGCACCCTCCTCCGCCTCATGGCCGGCCTGGCCCGCCCCACGGAGGGTGCGGTGCGGGTGCAGGGGCGGATCTCGCCCCTCCTGGAGCTGGGCGCCGGCTTCCACCCCCAGCTCAGCGGCCGGGAGAACCTCATCGTCAACGCGGTCCTCCTGGGCCTGCGCCGCCGGGAGGCGCTGGAGCGGATGCCGGAGATCATCGCCTTCGCGGAGCTGGAGGAGTTCATCGACCAGCCCATGCGCACCTACTCCCAGGGCATGTACATGCGGCTGGGGTTCGCCGTGGCCGTCCACGTGGAGCCGGAGATCCTCCTGGTGGACGAGGTGCTGGCGGTGGGCGACGCCGACTTCCAGGCCAAGTGCTTCGCCCACATCGAGCGGCTGCGGGCGGCGGGTGTGACCATCGTCCTGGTCTCCCATGACCTGGCCGCCGTGGAGCGGTTCTGCGAGCGGGCGGTGCTCCTCCAGCACGGCCGGATGGCGGCCGAGGGCGCGCCGCGGGAGGTCATTGACCAGTACCTGGCCCACGGCGTGCAACCCAGCCCGCTGGCGCAGTGAAGGGGGGACCCGGCGTGCTCCGACGGCTGGACCTGGGGTGCCGTCTCCACGGCGAACGGGACGCCATCGGCGTCTGCCCGGCGGAGACGCCCCGCGGCGGCGTCCGCGCCGACTACGCCCGCGGGCTTCCCTTCCGGGACGACTCCATCGACGAGATCTACGCCTACCACGTCCTGGAGTACGTGGAGGACTTCCCAGGGCTCATGGAGGAGATCTGGCGCGTAGCTAGGCCGAACGCTATGATCTACCTCCGCGTGCCGCACGCGTCGTCCGTGTTCCCGCACGCCACGGACCCGCGCCGGCGGCGCGCGTTCACCATCCAGACGTTCCGGCACTACGCACCCGGGGCGCCCCGGCCGTTCAACGGCAGCCGGGCCCGGTTCGAGATTGAGCTGGCGCGCCTGTACTTCGTGGCTCCCTGGGAGGAGCGGACCCAAACGCCGCGCCTCATGAAGCGGCTGGCCCGGAACTTCCTGGAGGGGGCGGCCAACCGCAGCCCGTCCGCCCAGTACCTTTGCGAGCGGTGGTGGGGCCGGCTGGCGGGCTTCGAAGAGGCGTTCGTCGCGCTGCGGACCGTCAAGCCGGACACGCAGTCGCTGCTGGCGCAGCTCTAGGAAGGGACCGCGCCGCCGGCCCGTCCGCCGCGGCCCCGGCGACCGACCCGTCCTTCCCGCGGGAAGGACATGCTTTGGGGGAACACGTGAAGATCTGCTTCATGATGTACCAGGGGAACATGTACTCCGGGGGGCAGGGGGTCTACCTCCACTACCTCACCCGGGAGCTGGTCCGCCTGGGGCACCAGGTCCACGTCATCGCCGCGCCGCCGGTGCCGCAACTGGACCCCTCCGTCCACCTGCACCCGCTGGATACGTCCAGCTTCTGGGCCTACCTGGATGACTACCCCAACTTCCTCCGGCGGAAGAAGCTCTCCATCTTCCATCCCGTCAACCTCTTCGAGTTCGCCACCACGCGGCTCACCCTCTCCCAGCTCCTCAACATGTTCAGCCTGCGCGCCTACGTGAAGCTGAACGAGCTGGAGCGCACCTACGGCAAGTTCGACATCATCCACGATAACCAGACGCTGGCGTACGGCATGCTGCTCATGCAGCGCCGGACCCCGCTGGTGGTGACCATCCACCACCCCATGACCATCGACCTCCAGAACAGCCTGCACCAGGCGCGGGGCGTCCGGGAGAAGGTGAGGCGGCTCCTCTGGTTCCCCTGGGTGATGCAGGCCGTGGTGGCCGGCAGGGCGGACGCCCGCATCACCGTCTCAGAGACGGCGGCCCGCTCCATTGAGGCGGCGTTCAAGATCCCGCGGGAGCGGCTCCACGTCATCCACAACGGCGTGGATACGGAGGTCTTCCGCCCGCTGCCGGGAACCACCAGGGACCCGCACCACATCCTCTACGTGGGCAACTCCGAAGACCGCAACAAGGGGGCGCGGTTCCTGCTGGAGGCGCTGGCGCTGCTGCGGGACGAGGTGCCGTTCCACCTCACGCTGGTGGACCGGCGGCGGGAGGAGCTGAAGCTGGCGCCGGCGCTCGTCCGCCGCCACGGCCTGAGCACCCGCGTCACCTTCACCGGCCGGGTGAGCACGGCGCAGCTGGTGGCGCTCTACAACCGGGCGGGGCTCGTGGTCTCCCCCTCGGTCTACGAGGGGTTCGGCCTGCCGGCGGCGGAGGCGATGGCGTGCGGCGCGCCGCTGGTGGCCACCACGGGCGGGGCGTTCCCGGAGATCGTGGAGCACAACCGGACGGGCTGGCTGGTGCCGCCGGCGGACCCGGCGGCGCTGGCGGCGGCCATCCGGCTCCTGCTGGGGGACGCCGCGCTGCGGGCGCGGCTGGGGGAGGCCGCCGCCGCCCGCATCCGCGAGCGGTTCGACTGGCGCCGGGCCGCCCGCCAGACCGAGGCCGTCTACCAGGAGGTGCTGGG
>DATCLE010000254.1:0-4539 GCA_036564075.1 Dehalococcoidia bacterium | reverse complement strand
TGAAGGAGCTGGCGGAGGACAACCAGGCGGCCGGCCGCCGACCGGAGCCGGAGGCGGGCGACGCCGCCGGGCCCTGGGACCTCACGCGCATCGGCAAGCCCACGGTGGCCGCCGTGAACGGGGTGGCGGTGGGCCTGGGGGTGGAGCTGGCCACCCAGTGCGACGTCCGCATCGCGAGCCCGGAGGCGCGCTTCTCCTGGGCGTTCCCGCACCGGGGCCTGATCCCGGACACCGGCGCCGGTACCTACCTCCTGCCGCAGATCGTGGGGTTGCAGACGGCGCTGGCGTGGACCCTCTCCGGCCGCATGATCGGGGCGGAGGAGGCGCGTGCGGCGGGCTTCGTGGCGGAGCTGGTGCCGCCGGAGGCGCTCCAAGACCGGGCCGTGGCGCTGGCGGAGGAGCTCAGCCGCGGCGCGCCGCTGGCCCTGCGGGAGACCAAGCGGCTCCTGTACCGGGGCCTGGCCCGGAGGGCGGAGGACCACGTGGAGGATACGGCAGAGACGCTGCGGCGCCTCTTCCAGACGGAGGACCACCGGGAGGGCGTGCAGGCGTTCCTGGAGCGCCGCGAGCCGCGCTTCACGGGGCGCTGACCGGAGGGCCGTCACCGGCCGGTGAACCGGGGCTCCCGCTTCTCCAGGAAGGCGCGGAGGCCCTCCTGGGCGTCGGCGCTCTGGAAGCACTGGGCGGCCAGGTCCGCCTCCGTCTGGAGCTGCGTGGCCAGGTCCTGGGCCAGCGCGCGGCGGACCGCCTGCCGGGCGTTGCGGGCCGCCAGGTACGCCCCGCCGGCGATGGCGGCCGCCAGGGCGCCGGCGCGGGCGGCGAGCTCGTCGTGCGGCACCACCTCGGTCACCAGGCCGATGGCGCGGGCCTCGGCGGCGTCCACCGTCTCGCCGGTGAGGAGGAGGCGGAGGGCGTGGTCCGGGCCCACGAGCCGGGGCAGGAAGTAGGTGGTGCCGGAGTCCGGCATGAGGCCGCGCCGGACGAAGATGGCGGAGAACGTGGCCCGGTCTGAGGCGAGGCGGAGGTCACAGGCGAGGGCGAGGCCGAGCCCGGCGCCGACGCAGGGGCCGTTGACGGCGGCGATGGTGGGGCGGCTGCACTGGTGGAGGGCGAGGATGAGGCGGCCGTAGCCGCCCACGGGGCCCAGGGAGGCCGCCCAGGCGGACGGGCTCCGCTCCGCCTGGCCGCCGGCCAGGTCGGCGCCGGAGCAGAAGCCGCGCCCGGCGCCGGTGAGCACGAGGACGCGGACGTCGGGGTCGGCCTCCACGCGTCCCAGCGCCTCAATGGCCTCGTCCACCAGGGCGGGTGTGAGGGCGTTGAGGCGCTCCGGCCGGTTGAGGGTCAGGGTGGCCACGCCGCCGGCGGCGTGGTACAGCAGGTGCCGGTAGCTCACGGCAGGCTCCTTTCCCGCGGCGCCCGGATGGCGCGGGCCCGCGGCCGCTACTGGACGTAGCGCGGGTTGGTGACCAGCAGCTTGTCCCGCACCGTCCGGGTCAGGTGGTCCACCAGCATCCGTCGCAGGTCCGGGCGGTCGAACTCGCCGGCCTGGATGCGCCGGCACAGCTCCTCGTTCCGGGCCCGGACAGCCTGGCGAAGCTCTCTCAGCGTAGCAGGACGCGGCGCGTCGCCCAAGAGGGCGTCCAGGCCCCGCCACTCCTCCAGGAGGTGCGCTTCCTCCAGCTCGATCTCGCGCTTGATGATGTGGAGGCTGTTCCGGGCCACCCGGAGCTGGAACGTGAGCCACGGGGGCACGTGGGGCGCCACGTCCTGCACCAGGAAGTCGCCGATGGCGTCCAGCAGCTCCGCCGCCGTGGGCCGGTCCTGCACGCGCGTCCCTCCGCCCAGCTAGCCGATGAGCTCCAGGATGGCGATCTCCGTCTCCGCCGTCCTGCGCCCGATGGCCGCCAGTTCCTGGCTCCGCGTGTGGCCGTCCAGGTGCGCCCGCGCCTGCACCATGGTCCCCACGCCCCAGCGCACGTTCCCCAGCACCTCCCAGAAGGTCCAGGCGTCCCAGTCCACCGGCAGGCCGCTGCGCTGCTGGTACGCCTGGGCAAAGGCCTCCCGCGTGCCCAGCCCGCCCACTGGCAGACCGTCATTCCCGAACCGCCAGAAGCGGAGGCAGAGCCAGCCCAAGTCCTCCATGGGGTCCCCCACGTGCGCCGCCTCCCAGTCCAGCACCGCCTGCACGGCCCCGTCCTCGTCGTAGAGGAGGTTGCCCACCCGGAAGTCGCCGTGCACCAGCCCGACCGGCCGCCCGGACCGGCAGCGCGCGGGCGCCTCCCGGCGCAGCCACCGGAGGGCGAGCTCCAGCACCGGGTGCGGGTCCAGCGCCGCCTCCCGGTACCGTGCCTCCACCTCCGCCACCGCGTGCTCCGCCGGCGAGCACTCCGCCGGGGGCCGCGGCAGGCCGGCCGGCAGGCGGTCCACGGGGACGGCGTGGATCCGGGCCAGGATCCCCGCCAGATCGGCGAAGGCGCGCGCCCGGAGCCGGGCGTCCCGCACCAGCCGCCCCGGGTTGGTCTGGCCCGCCACGCGCTCCATGACGAAGAAGGGCGTCCCCACGGAGCCGTCGCCCAGGAAGAGGACGCGGGGCACCGGCACGCCGGCCTCGTGGGCTGCCCGCAGGACGCCGTACTCCCGCTCCATCCCCGCGGGGTCCTCCCGGCCCGGTGCGCTCATCCGCACCACCAGCGCGTGCTCCCCCGGGAGCGTCCCGCCCGCCAGCGTAGCGTCGAACGCCCACGTCTGGTGGACCGCGCCGCCGGAGAGCCGGGCCAGGTTTCGCACCGCCACCGTCCGGGCGCCGGTCTGGTCCGCCAGGAAACGCTCCAGCCGCTCGGCCAGATCCCCCTCGGGCGGCCCGGTGCCCCTCGCGCCCAACTGCTCGCTCACGGGTTCTGTCACCCCGCCCGTCCGGGCACGGAGGCGGACGGCGCCAGCGCCCGGAGGCCGTACGTGTTGTCTGGGGGCTCTGAGGACGTGCGGAAGATCTGGAGGATGGGCAGGGTGACGCCGTGGCGGCAGTACTCCAGGACCCGCTCCCGCACCTCCTCCGGCTCCCCGATGAGCACCAGGTCCTCCACCAGCGACTCCGGCAGCAGCGCCAGCGCCGCACGGCGGTCGCCCGCCTCCCACGCCGCCACCGCCGGCCCCAGGAGGTCGCCGTAGCCCAGCCACCGGTGGAACGCGGCGTAGGTGCGGACGGTCACGTAGCCGGCCAGGAAGCGCCGGGCCGCCACCAGCGCCTCCTCCCGGTTTCGCGTGGGGCAGACGAAGATCCGGCAGGCGATCTCTACAGCGTCGGGGTCGTGGCCCGCCGCTCGGGCAGCCTCCCGCACCTCCGCAACCGCCCGGGGCACGTCCCTGGCCGGCAGGATGTTGATGATGACCCCGTCCGCCACCTGCCCCGCCAGCCGCAGCATCCCCGGGCGGAGGGCCGCCAGGAAGAGGGGGATGCGGCCCGCCGGCTCGCGGCCGTAGCGGAAGCCGTGGACGGAGAGCGTCTCCAGGCCCGCGGTGACCTTCTCACCCGCCAGCATGGGCCGCAGGACGGCCACCGCGTCCCGGACGCGGGCGAGGGGGCGGTGGAAGGGGACGCCGTGCCACCCCTGGACAATGGGCGGCGACGACGCGCCGATGCCCAGGCAGACCCGGCCGGGCGCCAGCTCCGCCAGGGAGGCGGCGTGCATGGCCAGGAGCGCGGGCGTCCGGCTGTAGACGTTCACCACGGCCGTGCCCAGGCGGACGGACCGGGTGGCCGTGGCGGCGGCAACCAGGGGGGTGAAGCCGTCGCAGCCGTTGACCTCGCCGGTCCAGAGGTCCGTGTAGCCCAGGTCCTCTGCCTCCTGGAACAGAGGGATCTGCTGGCGCAGGGGGAGGTCTGACAGCGGGATGGTGAGCGCCCAGCGGTGCCCGGCCGGCAGCGTTCCCGTCATGACGCCCTCGGTGCCCGTGCTGCGGGAAATGACACTGACGTCAATATCTCCCTGCGACTCTAGCACGCAGCCCCGGGCGTGTCAACGCTGTGGCCACCGGCGGAGTACCCCGCCCACCGCATGCGTGAAGGCAGGGGGCACTGGGCATGAGGGAGGGTTGGTCGCTCCCCCGGTGTCGCACCTGTCCTGGCCCAGTGCAAACCCTTGACACCACCCTGGGGCGTCCGTATAGTGGGCTGGCCTGTGGCCCCTGGCGCGGTGCCGCGCCTGTCCGGCCCCGGGCGCCCATCTCCCCGACCCCGGTGCGTACCCGGTTTTGCTTCACCGGCCGGTACCCCTCACGGGCGGCGGCCGGCCTGCTGATCCGGCTATGCCCCGCCCAGTCTCCATCCCCGGTCGCGCGGGTGCCGCGCTCCTGGCGGTGCTGTGCCTCCTGGCGGCGGCGTCCCCGGGCCGCACCGCGGCGCAAGGCGCCGGCGTCAACCTCCTCCAGAACTCCGACTTCGCCCGCTTCGATGGCTCCACACCCCAGGCGTGGGCCGTGGCGTCGCTCCTGGCCTACGGCCCTGCGGAGCCGGCGCCGGGGAATCGCGCTTTGCGCCTG
>DATCLE010000253.1:0-3377 GCA_036564075.1 Dehalococcoidia bacterium | reverse complement strand
GGGGATGTCGCAACCGGCGCGCGGGCCACGTCGGGTCTCCCGTGGGGGAGGCTCGCCCTACAAGGAACGTCGCCCGAACGTGGGGGTCAGCCTCTACCGGGGCCGCCTGTGGCTACGCGCCATGATGGGGGTGCCTGGCGGGACTGCCGGTCTCCCGCATCTCCATCTTGGACCGCAGCAGGGCTACAGGTGGGCGTGGTAGGCAGCATGATCCTCCACCTCAGGTGACCTTGTCACAGGTGATCGGCCAGCCGTCCCGCGCCCCCCGGGACGCACGCTCCCCGCCCGGCACTCCGGCACCCAACCGATGGGGTGGAAGGCCTGCCATGGCTGCCGCCGCGTATCAGGCCCCTCGGGATCTGCCCTCGCGGCTATCCAAGCGCGCGGACTGCGCCGCCGCCCGGATCGCTACCCGGCACATCTGCGGCACTCGCCGGCGGGCCGAGGAAGGCCTGCACCGTGGCCAGGAGGTCCTCCAGGTCGAACGGCTTCTCCAGGAGCCGGCAGCGGCGGCCTTGTAGGCGGTCCGCCTGATCCCGTAAGAAGGAGGCGTCCGCGGAGCAGATGATGACCGGGATGCCCGCGGTGCGCGGGTCCTGCCAGATCTGCTCCAGGGTCTGCCAGCCCGCCCGGGAGCCGCCCATGCGCAGGTCCAGGATCACCAGGTCCGGCTGCTCCCGCCGGATCATCTCGTAGGCGCCGGCGCCGTGGAGCCAGAGGAGCGTCTGGTAGCCCTCCTGGAGCAGCAGGACGTTCATCATGCGGAGGAAGGCCGTGTCGTCGTCCACCACGGCGATGAGCGGCTCGCGGCGCCGACGGCGGGTGCGGGGCGCCGGGCGCTCCGGGGCGGCGGTGCGGGGCGGGCTCCAGGGCTGCTCCGCGGACTGCTGGGTGTGCATCGCCACCTCCTGGCTACGCTGGGGCGGTACGGGGCTCTTCTCTAGAGAGACGCGCGGGAACGGCAAACCTTGCGCCCCGCCGGTTGCCAGCGTCGCTTCTCTCAGAGTAAGGTGAGATCCAGCCGGCCCCCAAAGCGCGCCGGAGGCACCCATGCGTCAGGAGGATCTGGGGGCGCCCGCGGGCGGGTGCCCTCCCTTCGAGGATCTGTACCGGCGGTACGCACGGTCCGTCTACAACCTGGTGCTGCGGTCGGTGCGTGACCCGCAGGAGGCGGAGGACCTCTGCCAGGAGGTCTGGTACCGGGCGCAGCGCCGCCTCCCCACCCTGCGGGACCAGGCGGCGTTCCCCACATGGCTGTACCGCATCGCCGCCCGGGCGTGCATCGACGCCGCGCGGCGGCGGGCCCGCAGCCCGGAGACGGTGACGCTGCCGCCCGCCGGCCCGCCCACGGACGCGGCCAACCCAGAGCGGGCCGCCGTGCGCCAGGAAGAGGCGGGCCTGGCCTGGCAGGCGCTGGCGGCGCTGCCGCCCCGCCAGCAGACGGCGCTCTTCCTGCGAGAGGTGGAGGGCCGGAGCTACCGGGAGATCGCCCAGGTCCTGGATTCCACCGAGTCCGCCGTGGAGACGCTGCTGTTCCGGGCGCGGCGGGGCCTGGCGCTCACGTACGGGCGGCTGGAGGCCGCGGCGCCGGAGCGCTGCCGGGAGGCCCGGCGGGCCATGGGGCGGCTGCTGGACGGCGAGGGGACGCCCATCCACCAGCGGGCCCTCCGCATCCACGTGGCGGCGTGCACGCCGTGCCGTCAGGAGCTAGAGCGGCTACGGCAGGCCTCCCGCGCCTACGCCAGGCTGCCCCTGGCCGCCGTCCCCACCCTGCTGGGCCGGCGCATCCTCGAGGCGGCGGCGCTGCCGGGTCTGGCGGCCGGCGCCTCGGGCGCGGCGGGAGGCGGCGCCCTGGCCGCGGTCCCGGCGAAGGTGGTCGCCGCCATTGTGGCAGCGCTCACCCTGGCGGCCGCCACGGCGCTGCCACCCCCTGCGGAGGGACCGGCGTCCGGCGGCCAGGGATCCCAGGAGCCCCGTGTGGAGGTCGCCACCGTCCCGGCGCAGGGGGAGCAGGGCGCGCCGGCGGAGCCCGCCGCCCTCCCGCCGGCACCGGAGGCCGCCCCAGCGGCGGAGACAGCGCCCCCCACCGCGGCCGCGGCGCCGCCGGTGCCCGCCGCCGTGGCCAAAGGCCCCCTGGCCCCGGTCCTCACGACGGCCACACCGCTGCTGGAGACCGTGGTGGAGACGGTGGTGGAGACGGCGGAGCCGCTGCTGGCGCCGGTGGAGGCGGCGGTCACCGGCCTGACCGCCGTAGTGGTGGAGACGGTCCCCGCCCTGGCGCCGGTCCTGGAGCCCGCGCCGGCGGCCCCGGCGCCGCAGCCGGCGCCGTCACCGGCGTCTGGCGCGGGCGGCCTCCTGCCCCTGGACGACACCCTGGACGCGCTGCTGGGCGGCCCCACGCCCGGGACGCCGCCCGGGCCCTGACGGGCGGCGCTAGGGGATGGACGGGTCGAAGTCCATGGCGATGTGGCCCTCCGCCTCCAGCCGCCGGTACTCCTCCTCGCTCACGCCCAAGAGCTCCTTGTAGACGTACTCGTTGTGCTCGCCCATGGCCACGGGCGGCTGGTAGACGGTGCAGGGCGTGGCCGGGAAGCGGAAGAACGGCGTGGCGAAGCGGAACTCACCCACATCGTCGTAGAGGCGCTGGGGCTGGTAGAGGCCCCGCGCCCGCACGTGCGCGTCCTCGAAGACGCGGGAGGCCTCCAGCACCGGCGCCGCCGGGATCCCCGCCGCCTGGAGCCGGTGGAACAGATCTTCGTCGTCAAAGCCGGCCGTCCATGCCGCCAGCCGCCCGTCCAGCAGGTCCTGGCAGGCCGCGCGTCCCTCCACGGTGGCAAGCTGCGGGTCGCGGGCCCACTCCGGGTCGCCCATGACGCGCCGGAGCGCCGCCCACTGGGCATCCGTGACGACGGTGAGGGCGATCCAGCGGTCGCCGCCGTCGGCCCCGGTCCCCGGCGAGCGGCAGGGGTAGACGCCGCACGGCGCGAAGTCGTACACGGACCGGTTCCCGATGCGCGACTGGACGCGGCCGTTCAGCGCGTAGTCCAGGAACGCCTGGTGGAACATGCCGGAGGCGTTCTCCGCCTGGGCCAGCTCGATGAGCTGGCCGCGGCCGGTCCGGCGGCGGTGCCAGAGCGCCAGCATCACGGCCAGGGCGCCCTGGCAGCCGGCCAGGTAGTCGCCGGAGTAGATGGCGGTGCTCACGGAGGGATCCAGGTCCGGGTAGCCGCGGAGGAGCGTGTGGCCCATGACGCCCTCCAGGTGCACGCCCAGGGCCCGGGCCCCGGCGTACGGCCCCGTGAGCCCGTAGGCGGGCGCCCGGACCATGATGATGTCCGGCTTGATGCCCCGGAGCCAGTCATAGGTGATGCCCAGCT
>DATCLE010000252.1:0-1775 GCA_036564075.1 Dehalococcoidia bacterium | reverse complement strand
CCTCCGCCCAGGGCGTGCTGCTGTGGGCGCCCAGGTCGTCCAGGATCAGCAGCGGCGCCTCCCGCACCTGCTCGAAGAGGTCGTCGTACGTCTGGGGGCTGTCCGGGTCGAAGGCGGAGCGCAGGTGGTCCAGCAGGTCCGGCACCACCTGGAACATGACCGGTTCGCCCCGCTCCCGCCGCCGGTTGCCGATGGCGGCGGCCAGGTGCGTCTTGCCGCACCCCGGCACGCCCTGGAGCACCAGCCAGCCGTCCGGCGCCTCCGCGAAGGCCTGGGCCAGCTTGAAGGCCATCTCCACCGTCACCCGCTCCTGGGCCGGCAGGTCCCGCCGCAAGTCGAAGCCCTGGAACGTCATGCTGCGCAGGAGCGGCAGGTCCAGCGGGTCCGCGCCGGTCCCGCCGGGGGCGGCGCCGGGCAGCGCCCACACCCGGGAGAGGCCGGGGTCGCTCAGCCGCGTGCGCAGCCGGTCCTCCAGGTCCTCCATGGGCACAGCGGTGGTGAACACCGTGGGGAGCTGCGCCTCATACCGGCCGTTGATGAGCTGGTACAGCTTCTCCTGAGCCCAGGGCGTGCCGCTCTGGGCACCCAGGTCGTCCAGGATCAGGAGCGGGGCGCTCCGTACCTGTTCGAAGAGCACGTCGTAGGGCAGGTCGCTCTGGGGGCCGTAGGCGGAGCGCAGGTGGTCCAGCAGGTCCGGCACGTTCATGAAGAGCGCCGGCGTCCCCCGCTCGATGCAGCGGTTGGCGATGGCCGCCGCCACGTGGGTCTTGCCGGAGCCGCTGGGGCCGGTGAGCACCAGCCAGCCCTCCGGCGCCTCTGCGTACTGGCGGGCGTCCCGCACGGCGCGGGCGTACTGTTCCTGGTCCCGGGCGTCCTGGCTGTGGCCGCGGCTGGAGAGGTTCTGGAACGTCAGGCGGGCCAGCGCCCCCAGGTTGCTGTAGCGGCGTAGCCGGGCAACCCGCTCCTCCTCCTGCTCGTTGAGGACGCAGTCACACGGGAAGACCCGGCCGAAGTCCGGGTGGCCCAGCGGCACCCGCCGCCGCACGAAGCCGGCGCCGTCGCAGGTGGGGCAGCGCTCAGCGGCGTCCGGTTCGGTCCCGGATGATCCGGCCGTACTTCCCGCTGAGGTACCGCCGCTCGAACTCATCCCCTTGAGAAACTCGTCCAGCTTCCTCAAAGTCCGGCCCCTCCGTCTCCCACCGCTCCAGGATGCGCTGCACGTACCGCCAGCTCCGCTTGTTCAGCGCCGCCGCCTCCCGGAACGCCGCCTCGATCCACTCCGGCGGGTAGCTCTCCTCCGCCTCCCGCAGCTCCTGCGCAATGATGGGGGAGATGGTCCCCACGTGCTCCTCATAGAGGGCGTAGATGCTGGGCACGGGGCCGGCGGCCGCGGGGTCCGGCGTCCCCTCCAGCGCGTGGGCCGGGCGCCGACCCGCGGCGGCCAGGCGGCGCACCGCGCGGCGGACCGGCTCGGTGTTCAGCACGTAGAGCGTCTCCCCGCCGTCCCCCTCCCCGGCGGGCAGCGCCAGCAGCGTGCCGCGGCGGGCGGCCGCCTCCAGGCCGCGCCGTACTGCCGCCTCCGGCCCCGCCGGGTCCGACGCCAGCGCCTGCACCAGGCTGCGCTCCGCCAGCAGGTCCGCCGCCGAGAGCGCCCGGGGGAAGCCGCGCTTCCGCTGGAGCGCGTAGAAGGCGAAGAGGGTGACCAGGAGCTCCGCCCGGTCCGAGATCTGCGGCAGCAGGCTGGTGAAGAGCAGGTTGGGCACGGGCGTGGCCCG
>DATCLE010000251.1:0-24084 GCA_036564075.1 Dehalococcoidia bacterium | reverse complement strand
GCAACACGGTGACCATCGACGGCTTCTACCGGGCCATGATCGCCGAACTGGGCGTGAACGTGCGGGAGGCCACGGCCCTGCGGGAGAACCAGCGGACGCTGGCGGACCACCTGGAAGGCCTGCGGGAGTCCACCGCCGCCGTCTCCCTGGACGAGGAGATGACCAACCTGGTGAAGCACCAGCACGCCTACGAGGCCGCCGCCCGCTTGGTCACGGTGGTGGACGAGATGCTGGACCGCCTGATCAACGGCACGGGCGCCGTCGGACGGTGACGCCGCGCGGGGGGTGAGGGGAGATGCGCGTAACGAACCAGACCATGATCCGCCGCACGCTCATGCACCTGGAGGCCAACGCCGAACGGCTCATGGCGTTCCAGGAGCAGATCGCCACGGGCAAGCGCGTCAACCGCCCCTCGGACGATCCGTCGGTGGCGGCGCAGGTCATGAACTACCGGAGCACGCTGGAGCTCCAGGACCAGCACATGGAGAGCATTGACGCCGCCCTGCGGCGGCTGGAGGCCACGGAGCTGGCGTACGGTACCATGACGGACATCCTCCAGCGGGCCCGGGAGCTGGCCGTACGGGCCGGCTCCGGCCTGCTGAGCCAGGACCAGATGCAGGCCACGGCCGCGGAGGTGGAGCAGCTGCTGACCCAGGCCATCCAGGTGGGCAACACCTCCGTGGGCGGCGTCTACATCTTCGGCGGGCACCAGACCACGGCGCCGCCGTTCACGGCGGTGGGCTCACCGCCCACGGCCGTCACCTACAACGGCGACGCCGGCCTGGTGGACATGGAGATCGCCCCGGGCCTGACCATCACCGCCAACGTGCCGGGGAGCCAGGGCCTGCCGGCGGCCTTCACGGCGCTCATCTCCCTGCGGGACAACCTGAACGCCGGCAACGCCGCCGCCGTCTCCTCCACGGACGTGCCGCAGCTGGGGACGGCGCTGGAGGGCGTCCTGGAGCTTCGCGGCCTGGTAGGGGCCAGGATGAACCGCCTGGAGCGAGACCGGGAGAACCTGGAGAGCACGCAGCTGGCCATCCGCGGCCTCCTGTCCAAGGCGGAGGAGGCGGACCTGGCGGACGTGGTGGTGCGGCTCACCGCCCAGCAGAACGTGTACGAGGCCTCCCTGAAGGCCTCCGCCCGCGTGGTGCAGTCCACGCTCCTAGACTTCCTGCGCTAGAGGGGGACCAGGCATGAAGATCACCACCCGCTGCTTCGGAGAGGCCAGGACCGTGGAGGTCCCGCAGAACCAGATCGTGGACTTCCCCACGGGCCTGGTGGGGTTCGAGCAGTGGCAGCGCTTCGCCCTCATTGAGGTGCCGGACACGCCCATCAAGTGGCTCCAGTGTCTGGAAGAGGAGGGCCTCAGCCTGCCGGTCATGGAGCCGTTCCTCCTGGTGGCCGAGTACGACTTCGAGATCCCGGACGCGGACGTCCGGCTGCTCCGTCTGGCCCGGCCGGAGGACGCGCAGGTGCTGGTGGTCCTCACCATCCGGGAGGAGCTCCAGCAGGTGACCGCCAACCTCATGGCGCCCATTGTCATCAACCGCCCCGCGCGCCGGGGCCGCCAGCTGGTGCTCCAGAGCGGGCAGTACCCGCTGCGGTACCCCGTGTTCCAGGGCAAGACCACCGTCTCCGCAGCCGCCTGAGCGGCCCCCGACCCCGGAACCAGGACAAGGAGGACGCGGCTCCCATGAGCACGGCAGAGCTGCTGGCCCAGGATGAGCAGGTGGTGGCCTTCCACCTGGGCAACGAGCGCTACGGCGTGGAGATCACCGCCATCCAGGAGATCATCCAGGTGGGGACCGTCACGCCCATCCCCAACGCGCCCGCCTACCTGGAGGGCGTCACCAACCTGCGCGGACGGATCATCCCGGTGGTGAACCTCCGCCACCGGCTGGGGATGCCCCCGGCGGAGCACACGGAGCGCACGCGGATCATCGTGGTCACGGTGGACGGCACCCCCGTGGGGCTGGTGGTGGACGCCGTCTCGGAGGTCATGCGGATCCCCCAGGCGGACATCGAACCGCCCTCCGTGCTGGTGACCCTGCCGGACGATGACCTGGTGCGCGGCATCGGCAAGACGCCGGAGGGGCTCATCAGCCTGGTCAACCTCCGCTCCCTGGTGGGCGGCCTCTAGGAGGAGCGCGGCATGGCCAAGTCTGCGAAGCGGCCGCAGCGCCCGGACGATAGGACGCTGACCTTCGACGCCACGGAGGAGGACCTGAAGGTCTTCCTGGAGGACGCCGAAGAGCAGTTGGAGCTGCTGGACCAGGCGGTGGTCCGGCTGGAGCAGGCCCCGGACAGCGCGGAGCTGGTCCAGGAGATCTTCCGGGCCGCCCACACCCTCAAGGGCTCCTCCGGCACCATTGGCCACCAGAAGATGGCCGGCCTCACCCACGCCATGGAGAGCGTGCTGGATGAGGTGCGGAACGGCCGCCTGACGGTGACCACGGAGGTGGTGGACGCGCTGCTGGAGAGCCTGGACGCCCTGCGCGTCCTCACCCAGGAGGTGGCGGAGCTGCGGGACTCCGGCGCGGACTTCAGCGCCCTGGAGGAGCGCCTCTTGGCCATCCGGGCCGGCGGCGCGCAGGGGACGGAGGCTCCGGGTCCGGCAGGGGCCGCCCCGGACGTGACGGCGCTGGACGAGGCGGCCCAGGAGGCGCTCCAGCAGGCGAAGCTGGCGGGGGCGGAGCCCCTGCACGTCCGGCTCCGCCTGACGGAGGACTGCCCCATGCCCGCGGTGCGCCTCTTCCAAGCCGCCATGGAGCTCACGGAGCTGGGACAACTGGTGCGCTCCGCCCCCTCCCTGGAGGAGATCGAGCGGGAGCAGGGCGGGCTGGAGCTCACCGCGCTCCTGGTCACCCAGGAGGACGCGGAGCGCGTCCGCGGGGCGCTGAGCTCCATCCTGGATGTGGCGGAGATCGAGGTGGCGCCGCTGGAGGCGGCCGCGCCCTCCCGGAGCGCAACGGGGGCCGCCCCCGCCGCGGCGGCCCCGGCGGAGGAGGCGTCGCGCTCGGCGGGGCGGGCGGCGTCCACCGGCAAGTCCGTCCGCATCGACGTGGAGCGGCTGGACACGCTGCTGAACCTGGTGGGCGAGCTGGTCATCGACCGGACGCGGCTGGAGGACCTGGCCTCCCGGCTGGGCGCCTCCGGCGGCGTGGACCTGGATCTGGTGGAGGCCTTCACGGAGGCCACGCAGCACCTGGGCCGCATCACGGACGACCTCCAGGACCAGATCATGAAGAGCCGGATGCTGCCCATTGAGAACGTGTTCAACCGGCTGCCGCGGCTGGTGCGGGACCTGGCACAGCGGTTCGGCAAGAAGGTGCAGTTCACGGTGTCCGGCCAGGACACGGAACTGGACCGTTCCGTCATCGAGGAGATCGGCGACCCGCTCATCCACCTGCTGCGGAACGCCGTGGACCACGGCATTGAGCCGCCGGAGGAGCGGCGGAAGGCGGGCAAGCCGGAGACCGGCACCATCCGCCTCTCCGCCAGCCACGAGGAGAACCAGATCGTCATCGTGGTGGAGGACGACGGGCGGGGCATCGACGCGGCGCGGGTGAAGGAGAGCGCCGTGCGGAAGGGCATCATCACGCCGGAGCAGGCGGAGCGCCTCACGGACGGTGAGGCGGTCCAGCTCATCTTCGCGCCCGGTTTCTCCACCGCGGCCCAGGTCACGGACATCTCCGGCCGGGGCGTGGGTATGGACATTGTGCGGACCAACATTGAGCGGCTGAACGGCTCCGTGGAGGTGAGCACGGTGCCGGGGCAGGGCACGCGCTTCGTGGTGCGGATGCCGCTCACCCTGGCCATCATCCAGGCGCTCCTGGTGAAGGTAGGGGCGGAGACGTACGCCATCCCCATTGTCTCCGTGACGGAGACCCTACGCGTTCAGCCGCAGGAGATCGACTATGTACGTGGGAGAGAGACGATCCGCCTGCGGGGCGAGATCCTGCCGCTGGTCCGCCTGGCGGACTTCTTCGGCACGGCGGTGCCGGAGGAAGACACGTCACTGTACGTGGTGGCCGTGCGGCTGGGGGAGCGTCACGTGGGGATCGTCGTGAGTTCGCTGGTGGGGGAGCAGGAGGTGGTGATCAAGTCTCTCAGCCGCGCGCTGGGAGAGGTCCGGGGCGTATCCGGTGCAACCATCCTGGGAGACGGGCAGGTCGCGCTGATTGTGGACGTGGCCAGTCTGTTGAACCAGATGGCCGGGATCCGTTAGGGAGGAAGCCATGGCTGTAGAGGCCACCCAGGCTCAGCGCCTCGAACGCCTACAGTCCATCGCGGACCGGGGAGCCATGACCGCGGCACGGGGTCTCTCCCTGCTCCTGGACAGGCAGGTGGCCATCAAGGCGCCTTCGGTCTCCATTGCCCCCGTGGAGGCCGTGTATGACCAGATCGGGGGTCCCGAGGCGGAGGTGGTGGGCATCTACCTGCTGGTGGGCGGGGACGTGGGGGGGCACATCATGCTCATGTTCCCCATTGCCGCCGCGCGGGAGATGGTGGGGCTCCTGGTGGGCGAGGAGCACCGGCAGACGGAGTTCGATGAGCTGAGCCTCTCTGCCCTGGGGGAAGTGGGGAACATTGTGGGCTCAGCGTTCCTCAACCACCTGGGGGACTACACGGGGCTGACGCTGCAACCCTCGCCGCCGCTGGTGGTGGTGGAGATGGCGGGCGCGCTCCTGGACACGCTGCTCACGGAGATCATGTCCCAGGGCAAGGACATCTTCATCATTGACGCCGCTTTCTTCGATCAGGACCGGGCCACCTCCGGGCTGATCCTCATCACGCCGGACCCGCGCTCCATCGATACACTGCTCGCGAGTCTGGGATGACATGGTAGTTGCAGGCAAGACGGCCATCGCCGTCGGCATCGGGGAGTTGCACCTGACGGACGACCCGAGCACCTTCCTGGTGGCGCACGGGCTGGGCTCCTGCGTGGGCGTCACGGCCTACGACCCGGCCCGGCGGCTGGCGGCGCTCCTGCACGTGATGCTGCCCTCCAGCGCCGAGGCGCGGAACCCGGGGCCGCCCGCCAAGTACGCGGACACCGGCATCCCGCTCATGCTGGAGCTGCTGCGGGAGCGCGGGGCGGACGTGCGGCGCCTCCAGATCAAGGCCGCGGGCGGGTCCTGCATCTTGGTCTCGCCGGCCTTTGGGGACAAGTTCCGCATCGGCGAACGGAACATCGCGGCCGTGCAGGAGACGCTGGAGCGGCTGGGGCTCCGGCTGGCGGGCCAGGAGCTGGGGGGCCAGCATGGACGCACGCTGGAGCTCCACACGGACACCGGGCTGGTGACCGTCCGGACCATCGGCCAGGCCGCCCGGGAGATCTGAGACGAGAGGGGGATCCCATGCCCACGATCTTAGTGGTGGACGACGCGGCATTCATGCGCATGCGCTGCGCCAAGCTCCTCACGGAGAACGGGTACACGGTCATCGAGGCGGAGAACGGCGCGGAGGCGGTGCGCAAGTACCAGGAGGCGCGTCCGGACTGCGTGCTCCTGGACATCACCATGCCGGAGATGGACGGGCTCACCGCCCTCCAGGAGATCCGCAAGCTGGATCCCAACGCCCGGGTGGCCATGGTGACGGCCATGGGCCAGCAGTCCATCATTCTGCAGGCCATCAAGTCCGGCGCCAAAGACTTCGTGGTCAAGCCTTTTGAACGGGACCGGGTGCTGGCAGCGGTGGAGAAGCTGCTGGCCTAGCGGGCTGTCCCCTACGGGCCGGCCCAGCGTACTGGTTGAGGTGCCCGGTGAACGAGCCACGCCAGAAGATCCGGGTGCTTGTGGTGGACGACTCCGCCTTCATGCGGCACACCATCACGCGCCACCTGGCCGATGAGGATTGCATTGAGGTGGTGGGCACCGCCAAGGACGGGCTGGACGCCCTGGCCAAGGTGCAGGAGCTCAACCCCACCGTCATGACGCTGGATGTGGAGATGCCGCGCCTGGACGGCCTGGCCACCCTCCAGCGCCTCATGGTGGAGCACCCCATGCCGGTGGTGATGCTCAGCAGCGCCACCCAGGAGGGCGCCGCCACCACCATCCGCGCGCTGGAGCTGGGGGCCGTGGACTTTGTCCCCAAGCCCTCCGGCTCCATCTCCCTGGACCTCTACAAGGTGAAGGACCAGCTGGTGGCGGCCATCCGTCGCGCCAGCGTCAGTAAGGTGCAGCCCGGGCCCGCGGCCCGCCCGCAGGCCCGCCGCAACGGCCGGGGCCCGCGGCCCGCCGGCACGGACCTGGAGAAGGTGGTGGTCATCGGCTGCTCCACGGGCGGGCCGCGGGCCCTCCAGCAGGTAATCCCGGCCCTCCCGGCGGACATCCCGGCGGCCATCCTCATTGTCCAGCACATGCCGGCCGGCTTCACCCACTCCCTGGCGGAGCGGCTGAACGAACAGTCCGAGGTCCAGGTCAAAGAGGCCCAGGCCGGCGATGTGCTGACCCCGGGCGTGGCGCTCCTGGCCCCCGGTGACTACCACGTGACGGTGGACGCAGGAGGCCGCATTGCCGTCAACCACGGCCCCACCGTCCACGGCGTGCGTCCCTCCGCGGACGTCACCATGCAGTCCGTGGTGAAGGCCTTCGGCAACCGGACGGTGGGCGTGATCCTGACGGGCATGGGAACGGACGGCAGCCTGGGCGCCGCCCTCATCCATGAGGCGGGCGGCTGGGTGATTGCGGAGCATGCGTCCACCTGCGTGGTCTACGGCATGCCGCGCGCCGTGGTGGAGGCGGGCGCCGCGGACCGGGTGGTGCCGCTCCCGCGGGTGGCCCGGGCCATCCTGGAGGCGCTATGACGCGGCCGGAACCGACTGCCGAGGCAGGGAGCAGCCCCGTGGAGGCACCGGCGCCCGCCACCACCGACGAGAGCGCCTGGCACACCTTCCAGTCGGCCGTGCTGCGGCTGGCCGGCGTGGACCTGCGCGCCTACAAGGAGCGCCAGATGCGGCGCCGGCTGGGCAACCTGATGCAGCGGTTGGGCGTGCGGGACTGGCTGGACTTTGTCCGGGTGCTCCGGCAGGACCCGGCGGCGCTCCGGGCGTTCCAGGAGTTCTTCACCATCAACGTCTCAGAGTTCTTCCGGCAGCCGGAGAAGTTCCAGCTCCTGGACCGGGATTACCTGCCGGCCCTGCTCCGGGAGCGTAGCTCCCTCCGGATCTGGAGCGCCGGCTGCTCCAACGGTGCGGAGCCGTACAGCATCGCTATGTTGCTGGCGCGGCGCACGCCGGGGGCCCGGCACACCATCGTGGCCACGGACATCGATGCCCGCATCCTGGGCGTGGCCCGCGCCGGCGGCCCCTACACGGAGGCGGACGTGCGCAACGTGCCGCCGGACCTGCGCCAGCGCTTCCTGGAGCCCGTGGACGGGGGCTACCGCGTGAAGGAGTCCCTCCGGCGCGCGGTGGACTTCCGCCTGCACGACATGCTGCGGGAGCCGCCGCCGGCGCGGGACTTCGACCTGATCGTCTGCCGGAACGTGGTGATCTACTTCACGGAGGAGGCCAAGCGCCAGGTCTACGAGACGCTGCAGGCGGCGCTGCGCCCGGGCGGCCTGCTCTTCGTGGGGGCTACGGAGGTCATCCTGAACGCCCGGCAGTTCGGGCTGAACGTGAGCGCACCCTCGTTCTACCTGCGGGCCGCGGCCTGAGGGATGGCCGGTGCGGAGGCAGGAGCGACCGTTCGATGATCCCATCGCAGGCACCTCCGTCCGGGGCCGCCCCCGGCGGGCGAAGGGGCCTGTACAGCAATCTCCACCGACCGAGGTTACCCGATGTCGAACGCGCAGGCCATCGAAGCCGCCGTCCAGATGCTGAAGAGGACAGGACCCATGAAGGTTGAGTTCGTGAACCCGTTCGTCACCGCCGCGCGGGACGTGCTGAAGCAGGAAGTAGGCTCTGAGGTGGAGCGGGGGAAGGTCTACCTGCACCGCTCGCCGTTCACCAGCCATCAGGTGACGGCCATGATCGCCGTGACGGGCTCCGTGCAGGGGCTGGTGCTCTACGGCATGTCAGAGGCCACAGCGCTGGCCATGGTGGAGAAGATGCTGGGGCAGCCCTGCCGCGAGTTCGACGAGCTGGCCCAGAGCGGCATTGCGGAGCTGGCCAACGTCATCACCGGGCAGGCGGGGATCCAGCTCTCCCGCTCCGGCTACGCGGTGCAGATCTCACCGCCGGCGCTGATCATCGGCCACAACACCATGATCTCCACGCTGGACCTGACGCGCCTGGTCATCCCGCTGGAGACGGACTACGGGGTCATTGAGACGCAGGTGGCCCTCAAGGAGACGCCCGCGGTCAAGTAGGACCGCACAGGGAGCAAGGACGCTACCGTATGCTGATCCTCACCCGCAAGCTCAAGCAGGGCATTGTGATCCAGAATAACATTGTGGTCACGGTGCTGGCGGTGGACGGCGAGCGCGTGAAGCTGGGCATCACGGCGCCGCCGGACGTGGTGGTGCTGCGGCAGGAGCTGTGCCAGGCCGTGGAGGAGGAGAACCGCGCGGCCGCCGGCTTCCCGCGGGACCACGTGAGCAGCGTCATGCAGGCGCTCACGCGCCTGAAGGCGCCGCAGGCCGGCAACCGGCCGGTGGGCTCCCAGCAGCCGGGCACGGAACCGGGTGAGGAGCGCTAACGGGAAACTAAGCGAAGCCGGGCCGGGCGGGAGCGGGTTGGAGCCCCACGGCCGCCGCCCTGGATGAGCCGGAGCACCGGCGGCGCCGGTGCCGGCCGGTCCCCCTCCACGGGGACCGGCGCCCCGCCCACCCGGAGGGAGGCCCGGGCGGCCTCCACCACCGCCGTCGCAGCAGCCACGTCCGCCAGGCCCACGTCCGGGCGAGGCGCCTCCCCGCGCACCAGCGCCGCGAACCGGCGGCACGCCCGCTCCAGGGGGGCGGCGGCCTCCCCGGCAGGGCCGGGATGGAGCCGGACGGCCGGCCCACCCGCAGGGGCGCGGCACACCGTCACCACACCGCCGGGGCAGTCCCCGTCCAGCACCACGGTCCTCCCCTCCTCCACCAGCGCCATCCGGCGGGCGAAGCCGGGTTCGAGAGTAGTTATGTCTAGATGTGCCACCAGCCCGGAGGGGTAGCGCAGCGTGGCGAAGAGCGCCGCCGGACGCTCCGGCTCCCCTCCCGCGGCCGTGGCGGCGGCGTGCTCCGGCAGGACGCCGGTCAGGAGCCAGAGGGCCAGCGCCTCTTCCGCCAGCAGCGCCAGCACCGCCCCGCCGGGGTGGGAGCGCAGGGTCCGCAGGTAGCCGGCCTCCGGGGGCCGCGGCCCGGCCTGGTCCAGCAGGAGGCGGAACCCCTCCTCCTCCACCGCCGGAACCGCCACGGCCACCAGGCCGCCGCTCTGCTCCACCCAGGCGGCCAGCCCCGTCAGGCCCTCCGGCGAGAACCCACCCAGGCCGGCGGCCAGGACCGGCTTGCCGGCCCGCACCGCGGCCCGGACCAGCGCCTCCCGGCCCGCCGGCACCGCCAGCACCACCGCGTCCACCTGGGGATCCGCCAGGAGTGACTCCGCACGGAGGTACGCGCTGTCCACGGGCAGCCGGCGCCGGGCGGCGTCCAGCGCCCGCGACGAGCGGTCGCACAGGGACGTGACGCGGACCTGCGGGACGGCGGCCAGCGCCGCCGCGCAGGCCACCCCCGTCCGTCCACAACCGATGATGCCAACTCGAATCACGGCGGGATGCTCCTGATCAGCGGGACTGTCCGCATGCTACGACGGAATGCGGGGGGCAGCCCATCCGGGGTTCCCCGCATTCCGCTGTCAGGAGTCCCGCACTTCCGGCCGGGCGGCGGTGCCTACCGGCCGCCGGCCACGCGCCGCAGGAGCGCCATGCCCCGGTTCAACACGGGGGCGCCGGGGTCCAGGGAGAGTGCCACCTCATAGGCGTTGAAGGCGTCTTCATGGCGGCCCAGTTCGCCCAGGGCATCGCCCAAGCGCACGTAGAAGCCGGCGTCGTCCTGGAACCGGTCCACCGCGCTGCTCAGCACGGCCAGCGCCTCGCCGTCCTCGCCGGCGCGGTGGAGGAGGGCGACCAGCCGGAAGAGCGGCTCCTGGCGATCCGGGTGCTGCCGCACCAGGGGCTCCAGCAGGTCGTAGGCCTCCTGGAGCTTGCCCGCCGCCGCGCAGGCGTCCGCCAACAGCAGCGACGCCTCCTCGTCCTCCGGCCGCAGCTCCAGGGCACGGCGGGCGTGCTCCTCCGCCCGCAGGAGCCGGCCCTGGGCGAAGTCCAGCCGCGCCAGCTCCAGCCAGCCCTCTACGTGGGTCGGGTCCGCCGCCACGGCGGCCTGGAACGCCTCCCGCGCGCCGGACCTATCGCCCCGGCTGCGGCGCAGCCGGCCCAGCTCCAGGAGCGGCGGCGCCCAGCCGGGGCGGGCCACTGCGGCGGCGGTGAAGTCCTCTTCCGCCGCGGCCTGCCGGCCCCGGCGCACGTGGCAGAGGCCGCGCCGGTACAGCAGGTCCGGCTCCGGCCCCGCCTCCAGCCGGAAGGAGAGCGCGTCCGCCGCCGCGTCGTGGTCGCCCGCGCTGCTGAGCAGGGAGGCGACGGCGTCCAGCAGGCGCGCCGGGTCCGGCTCGCCCGCCAGGGCGTCGCGCACGGCGTCCGCCGCCCGCTGCCCGAAGGCGTCCGTCGCCTCGGGCTCCAGCGCCGCCAGCGCGGCCTGCAGCCGGTCCCGCGCCCCGGAGGGCCGTCCCAAGCGCAGCTCGAAGAGCGCCGCGCGGCCCAGGGCGCCCGGCGCCGCGGGCTGGTGCTCCAGCACCTGCTTCATGAGGCGCAGGGCCTGCGCGTAGTCCCGCCGGCGGCGCGCCACCTCCACCAGCCCTGCGCCGGGGAGCCATGTATCGCTGCCCGGCAGGAAGCGGGTGGCCAGCCCTGCGGTCCGGCGCGCCAGGGCACGCTGGAAGAGCGCGGCGGCCTGGTCCAGGTCCTCCAGCTCCAGCGCTGCCCGGCCCATGAGGTAGTACACGTCGGCGGTGGTGCCGCCGCGCTCCAGGATCTTCCGGCCCACCTCCAGCACGTCCCGGTAACGGCGGGCGCCCAGCAGCACCTCCTGGACGTGGGCGGTGGCCTGGAGCGCCAGCTCGCTGGCGCCTTCGCCGGGGTGCAGGCGCGCCAGGCCCTCCTGGTAGTAGCGGAGCACCTGGTCCGGGTCCGTCAGGGAGTTGGCCAGGTGGAACAGGTAGACGCGGTTCTCCGGGTCTTCCCGGTGCGCCCGCAGCAGGAGCGGCAGGTTGCGGAACCGCCGCTTCTGGTCCGTGAGCGCCGCGTCGTCGTACCCGTAGTGCCAGATGCGGGGCGCCGGTGCCTGCTGCATCCGCAGCTCCCCCGGCCCGTGGTAGACCACTTCCTCGTGGATGGCCCGCTCATACTGCACGTGGCCGGGCAGCCGGCGGAACAGCCGCTTCTGGTAGCTGACGCTGTGGTCGCGGCCGGTGTGGACGCTGAGCACCGGCAGCACGTAGGTCCAGACGTCACGCGGGGCGGCCGCCGCCAACCGCCGGAGCCGGCGGGCGTCTTCCCGGTCCAGCTCTTCGTCGGCGTCCAGGTGGAGCACCCAGTCGCCCGTGGCATGCGCCAGCGCGGCGTTGCGGGCGGCCGAGAAGTCGTGCGTCCACGGGACGTGGTGGACCTTGGCACCCAGGCGCTGGGCCAGTGCCACCGTGCCGTCCGTGGAGCCGGTGTCCACCACGATCATCTCGTCCACCACGTCCCGGACGCTGGCCAGGCAGCGCTCCAGGTTCGCCTCCTCGTTCCGGACGATCATGCAGAGGGAGATGGTGGGCGCAGGGCGCCCCGTCCGGCCGCCGGACGGTCCCTGCCTGCCGTGTTCCTTACGCTTTGCCACGGTGCTGCTCCTTGTCTTCGCTCACGCCGCGCCCTGCTGAGGAAGGGCGGCCGCCGGCTCCGGGGTCGGCTCCAGCGGCACGTAGTGCTGCTCCCGGCTGAAGGGCCGGTAGAGGAGATCGCGCAGGGCGTAGCCGTCCTCCAACGCCCGGTCCTTGGGGATGCCCCACTTGGCCTTGAACAGCCGCCAGTTGCGCTCCATCAACGCCTGGTAGTCGATGCGCTGCTCCCGGAAGGTCACGCTGCCAAAGTGGTGGATGAACACGCCGTCCGCCACCGCCACGCGGAACCCGGCGAGCTGCGCCCGGATGCAGTAGTCGTCGTCCTCGAAGTTGCCGGTGCCGAAGGCTGGGTCCAGCCCGCCGATGCGGTCCAAGACCTCCCGGCGGATGAGCATGCAGAAGCCGATGACCCGGTGCACGGGCAGCACGCGGCCGTGCTCCTCCCGCCAGGCCCGCACGAAGGCGTCGAAGCCCTGGAGGCTGTCCGGGTCGTACGAGACGCTGGGCACCATCTGCGGGCCGATGATGCGGTTGGTGCGCGGCCCCACGATGCCCACCATATCGGCCTGAGCGGCCGCAATGAGGCCTTCCAGCCACCCCTCGCTCACCACGGTGTCGTTGTTCAGCAGGACCACGTACCGGCCGCGGGCGGCGGCCATGCCCTGGTTGCAGCCGGCCGGGAAGCCCAGGTTGCGGCGGTTCAGGATCAGGCGGACGTTGGGATGGCGGGAGGCCAGCTCCTGGAGGTAGGCCACGGTGCCGTCCGTGGAACCGTTGTCCACCAGGATGAGCTCAAAGTCCCGCGTATGGCGGAAGAGGCTCTCCACGCAGAGGCGGGTCACCGGGAGCTGGTTGCAGGTCAGCACCACAATGCTGGCCGCGGGGCCCGGCGCCGCCGCCGGCTCCTCCGCGTCCAGGATGCCGGGGCTGGGGGTGAACCAGGTGATGCCCCACAGCTCCTCCGGCGAGGGCACCGCCCCCGGCCCGTAGTGGCGGACCAGCTTGCGGGCCAGGGCATCGGTGCTTTCCTGCACCAGCCGGCGCGTGTGCTCCTCCGGCTGGCTGCGGAAGCTCACCTGGCCGGCGTGGTGGACGAAGGCATCGGTGGCCACCAGGAGGCGCAGTCCGGCCAGCCGGAGGCGCCAGGAGAGGTCCAGGTCGTCGTTGCCCAGGAAGAGCGCCTCATCCAGGAGCCCCACCCGGTCCAGCACCTCCCGCGGCAGCAGCATGCAGAAGCCGATGAGCAGCTTGGTCTCCACAGCCTTGCCGCGATTGGCGTTGGCCAGTAGCCGGGCGATGTCCGCGGGACCCGCATCCGCCGGGAGAGCCTCCGGCGCGTGGAGCTGCCACTTCTGGAGGCCGGCCACGTAGTCGGAGGTGGGGCCCACGGCGCCCACGTCCGGCCGCAGGAGGCAGCTCATCATCCGATCCAGCCAGCCCCCGTAGACCACCGTGTCTGGGTTCAGCAGCACCACGTAGCGGCCGCGGGCCAGCCGGATGCCCAGGTTGCACCCTGCCGAAAAGCCCAGGTTCTCCGCGCTGAGCACGTAGCGCACGCGCGGGTCCTGCGCCGCCAGGTCCCGGAGCAGGTCCGGCGTGCCGTCCGCCGAGGCGTTGTCCACGATCACCACCTCGTCCCCGGCGCGGATGGTGGCCAGCACCGACTCCACGCACGGCACGATGGTGTCCGCCGAGTTGTACGTCACGATGATCACGGAGACGGGCGAACGCCGCGGGTGGACCCGCACCACAGCCTCCGGCGTGCGCAGGAGGTCCGGCACCACCCGGTCCCGCCACCGCTCAATGAGCAGGGCCAGGTTCCGGTCCTCCTGGACGTGGCGCTCGGGGCCGCTCACAGACTCGTGGTGGACCAGGCAACTGGCCGGCTCGTAGACGATGCGCCAGCCCAACTCGCCCAGCTTGAAGCAGAGGTCCACGTCCTCGTACCCGTTCCAGTACGCCTCATCGAAGCCGCCGGCCTGCTCGAAGGCGCTCCGGCGGACCAGGAAGGAGGCCGCGGTCACCACGGCCACATCCCGCCGCACGTTGGCCTCCGGGAGATCCGCCGGGCCGCGGTAGAACTGGTGTATGGCGCAGATGTGGTGCCCCAGCGCTCGATCCTCCAGGACCACGACCCCGGCATGCTGGAGGGTGCCGTCCGGAAAGAGCAGTTTGCAGCCCACGGCGCCCACGTCCGGCTCCGTGTCCAGCACGTGCACCAGCGGCTCCAGCCAGCCGGGCTGCGGCTCCGTATCGTTGTTCAGAAACAGGAGGTAGTCTCCCTCGGCAACGGCTGCCCCCTGGTTGCACGCCCGCGCGAAGCCCAGGTTCTCCTGGTTGGTGATCACCTTGACGTCACCCTCCAGGCACGCCAGGAAGTCACCCGTGCCGTCCGTGGAGCCGTTGTCCACCACAATGAGCTCGTAGAGCTCCGGAGGCGTGTTAGCCGCCAGGGCTACCAGGCAGCGCTGGGTGTACTCCAGCTTGTTCCAGGCCGGGATGATGACAGAGACCTTGTACCGGTGCGGGTTGCCGGACGCTGGGTCCGGCGGTTCCGCCACTCGTTCCGCCCCGGGTGCGGCCGCCGGTCCCTCAAGGGCCAGGGGCGGCAGGCCCCGCTCCCGGTAGACGGCCTCCAGCGCGGAGAGCAGGGGGGCCTGCTCGCCCGCAGGCGCCCCGGCTGCCGATTCCTGATGGCGGGCGCGCAGTCCCAGGTACAGCAGCTTGTGCTCCGGCGCAACGCGCTCTTCTGCCAGCAGCGAGGTCACGTCTTCGGCGTGGTGCCGCAGTTCTTCCACCGCCGCTTCGAACTCGGCGTCCTCCGGGACCGTCAGGCCGCAGAACGCGGCCACCCGCCGCACCTCCGCGGCGGCGTGGGGGAAGTAATCGTCGTACCACGTGAGAATTCGGGGCCGGCCCTCGGTGTGGCGGATGGCCTCCAGCGTGTAGTGAGCCCAGAGGGCCACGCCGCGGCCCAAGGGGATGCGATCCCGGGCGTGAAGGGAGCGGGCCACCTCCAGCGGGTGCCGGACACAGATCACGAACCGAAGGTCCGGAAACAGCTCCTGCCAGAAGGGCAGGAGCAGGGTAGTCCGCGGATCCTTCCAACCCCACGGCTCGCTGCCGCGGAACCCCTCGGCCAGCGCCCGCGCCTCCCGGTACAGGGGCGCCAGCGCTGCGTCGTTGTGCCAGCCGGGCGGCAGCACGGGCGGCCGGTCCCACCGCCCACCGAAGTGCGCCAGGATCCGCTCATTGATGGCGTGGAAGTCCAGGTTCTCAAAGAAGCCGAGGGCGTTCGTCGGGTGGGGCGGCATCAGCCGCTCCTCCGGACCCAAGCTCAGCCCGCAGAAGTTCAGGTAGCGGGCCACCATGGACGTGCCGCTCCGGTGCATGCCGATGACGCACACCGGCGGCGGCGCGCCGGTCCGCCGCACGTTGCGTCGCCGGCGGGTGGGCGCGCGCCGCTCGCCGGGACCTTGCTCAGTGGGTATCCGTCCCGCCCGCCGGCCGGCTCGGGTGGTGCCGGCGGCGTTCGCTCCTCGTTGCTCTCCGCCCATAGGCTGTCGACCTCCACGTCCTGGCACACGGAAGCTGCCCTGGAACCATCGGCTCCGCGGTATTCCAGGCTCCCGCCGGTTGATGATGCCCGCCGGTGTGCCGCGGACCAATCCGGGAAACCCCTGATCTGCCGCCGGGCCGGCACCACTCGTGCGGGCGGGGGACGGAACGGAGCGGCCCGGAGCATCGTTCTCCTAGACAGAGGAAGGCGGCGGCCCGGCGCGGTGCCGCGAAAGTTGGGAGTCAACCCCCACTAAAGTTCGCCGGTGACGGTATCGATAATCACCACGAAGCCAGCGGCGGGAGGTGATGCACGGTCACCACGCGTAGGAACAAGGCCAGGCCGGCGCGGCCGTGCCTCGCCTCAGTCGAAGGCAACCGGCCAGTCATCGGTAGGGAAGAAGCCCAGGGCAAGGGACGCCCGGGCGGACGCACAAGGTAAGGAGGCCAAGAGGAACCATGGGTTTCCGCATCAACACCAACGTCATGGCGCTGAACGCGCAGCGCAACCTGAACGCCTCGGCGCTCACCATGTCCAAGGCGTTCGAGCGCCTGTCGTCCGGTCTGCGGATCAACCGGGCGGCGGACGACGCGGCGGGCCTGGCCATCAGCGAGAAGCTGCGGGCGCAGATCCGCGGTCTGTCTCAGGCCAGCCGCAACGCGCAGGACGGCATCAGCATGGTGCAGACCGCTGAGGGTGCGCTGAACGAGGTGCACTCCATCCTCCAGCGGATGCGCGAGCTGGTGGTCCAGGCCGGCACGGCCACGGTCTCTGCCCAGGACAAGCAGAACATCCAGGACGAGATCGAGGCTATGCAGTCCGAGCTTGACCGGATTGCCGCGGTCACGGACTTCAACGGCACCAAGCTGCTGGACGGCACGCTGACCGCGTCCATCCTGGTGGGCGCCAACGGCACCACGGATGAGTACATTGCGGTCAACGTCAGCCAGAACCACAACGCGGCAACGCTGGGCGTGGACAACAGCGCGGTGGACGTGACCAACTCGACCCTCACCACGGAGAACATGCTGTCGGCCATCGACGCCGCCCTGCAGACGGTGTCCCAGACCCGGTCCGGCCTCGGCGCCATCCAGAACCGGCTGGAGCACACCGTGGCCAGCTTGGGTGTCGCTGTGGAGAACCTCAGCGCGTCCGAGTCGCGGATCCGCGACGCCGACATCGCCGAGGAGACCTCGCGGCTGGTCACTGCCCAGATCCTGCAGCAGGCAGGCACGGCGGTGCTGGCCCAGGCCAACGCGGCGCCTCAGTCGGTGCTGTCACTGCTGGGTTAAGCGGCAGGAAGCTTCCTGGCGGTCGGGATTCCAACGCCTGGCCTCCACCGCCAGCGACGCTGATCGGGGTGGCCCCCTCTGGGGGGGCCACCCCGCTCCGTTTTTAGGGAATCCTCCCTATAGGCACCGGACGCCCGCCTCCGATGATCCAGGTAGAGAGGCAGTCGGTCACCCGTTCCGCCGGGCAAGCACCCGGCACGGAAGGAGGGCCGGACGTGGACGAGATCCGGGTGCAGCCGGCCAGCTTCATGACCGTCAACCGCACCGCCCGCGACACCAGTGAGGGGCACGCCGGGCGGGAGCGGGAGCGGGAGCGCGAGCGCCGCCGGCCGCCCCAGGCCGCGCCGGGGGACGGCCCGGAGGCCCGCCTGGCGCCCGGCGCCGTCCGCGTGGAGCCGGTCCTGGGCCCGGACGGCCGTGTGACCGCCGTCCGCGTCTACGACGCCCGGTCCGGCGAGTTCCGCGGCGAGATCACGCCGGAGGAGCTCCAGCGCTTCGCGGAGCGGCACCAGGCGTACGTGGGCGTCCTGGTGGAGCGACGCCTCTAACACCAGCACAGGGAGGAACGGGCATGCCCATTCAGGTCAGCGGCCTCGCGTCCGGTCTGGACACTGATGCCATCATTGCCCAGCTCATGGCCGTGCAGCGGCGGCCCCTCCAGCTCCTCCAGGGCAAGGGGAAGACGGAGCAGGACCGGCTGCGGGCGCTGGGGGACCTGAGCACCCGGCTCAGCACGCTCCTGTCCAAGGTCGAGGCGCTGAACCTGAGCAGCACGCTCCAGGCCAAGCGGGCCACCACCGACACGCCCAGCACCCAGCCCGCGGTCCTGGAAGCGACGGCGGGGCCGGAGGCGACGGTGGGGTCCTTCCAGGTGACGGTGGTGCGGCTGGCCACGGCTACGCGGGCCCAGAGCACCGCCGCCGTGGGCGCGCCGGTGGACGCCATGGTGGCGCTCCAGAGCGCGGGCTTCGGCACCGCCCCCACCAGCGGCACCTTCACCATTAACGGCGTCAGCATCTCCGTGGACGTGACCACGGACACCCTGAATGACGTCATTGCCCGCATCAACGGCTCCGGCGCGGGGGTGACGGCGTCGCTGGCCGGCAACCGGCTCACCATCGCCGCCAACGACGGCATCACGCCGGTGGCTCTGGGCGCCGGGTCCGACACCAGCAACTTCCTCTCCGTGACCAAGCTGCTGGCCTCCCCCGCCGGGACCAGCCGGACCAGCACGGGGAACCTGGGCGTGGTGCAGCTCACGGCGCCGCTGGACAGCGCACGTCTGGCCACGCCCCTGGGCTCCTCCACCGGCACCTTCCGGATCAACGGGGTGGAGTTCACCTTTGACGCCACCCAGGACTCCCTGAGCGACGTGCTCAGCCGCATCAACAACTCCGCCGCCGGCGTGGTGGCCGGCTACGACTCCGCCACGGACACGGTGACCCTGACCCACAAGGCCACCGGCAGCACCTCCATTGACCTGGAGTACGTCTCCGGCGGGGACCTGCTCACCTCGCTGAACCTACTGGCGGCGCCGCAGACGCTGGGACAGAACGCGGAGTTCACCGTGGACGGCGGTGCGGGGCCCGTCACCTACTACAGCAGCTCCAACACCGTGACGGACGCGGTGCCCGGTGTCACCCTGAAGCTCCTGCGGGAGAGCGCAAGCCCGGTGACGGTCACCGTGAGCCAGGACGCGGACGCGGCGGTGGCGGCGGTGAAGGAGTTCGTGGACGCCTACAACGCCGCCGTGGACTACCTGCGCAACGTCACCAGGACGGACCCCACCGGGCAGAACCGTGGTCCCCTCAGCGGGGACGGCGGCCTCCGCCGCATTGAGAGCTCGCTGCGGACCATCCTGATCAGCCCGGCGGACGGCGTGACCGGCACCTACACCACGCTGACCCAACTGGGGCTGAGCTTCGGCGCCGTGGGATCCGCGGTGGGGACCACCAACACCCTGCAGTTGGACGAAGACCGGTTCCGGGAGGTCCTGACGGAGGACCCGGACGCGGTGGCCCGCGTGTTCAACGCCCTCTCCCAGACGGAGAAGGGAGTCATGCAGAAGCTGGCCGGGGTCCTGGAGGACTACACCAAGCTGGACGGCGTCCTGGACCTGCGGGAGGAGGCGACCCAGGACCGCATCGACGACATCAACGAGCAGGTGGCCAAGATGGAGGAGCGGCTCGCGGCCCAGGAGGCGCTGCTGCGCCGGCGGTTCACCCTCCTGGAGACCAGCCTGGCCCGGCTCCAGGGCATGCAGGCCACGCTGGCCGGCAGCCTGGCCTCCATCCTCCAGCTCCAGGACTAGTCCCAGACCAACGCCACCGGGGAGGTGACGCTTGAACGTCAGCGCCTATCAGCAGTACCGCCGGGTCCAGCTCCAGACGGCCACCCCCAGCGAGCTGGTGCTCATGCTCTATGACGGGGCCGTCCGCTTCCTGGCCCAGGCGGAGGCGGCCATGGCCGGGCAGGACATCAAGGCCGCCCACGGCGCGGTGCTACGGGCACAGGCCATCCTTGAGGAGCTGATGGCCTGCCTGAGGCAGGACGACAACCAGATCGGCCCGGCGCTCATGTCGCTCTACGCGTACATGCACCGCCGGCTCATGGAAGCCAACGTCCGGAAGGACGCCGGCCGGGTGCGGGAGGTCCGCGGCCTGCTGGAGCGGCTGCGGGACGCCTGGCGGGAGGCCGTCCGCGCCACCGCCGCCAGCGTCCAGGAGGGGACCACCGTTGCCCTGAGCCCGCCGGCCTGACGGGCCCATCCACGCACCATCAGGAAGGAGAGAGGGCCATGTCTTCTCCCACCACCCTTCAGAAGTTCGAGCTCTTGCGCCGCATCTTCCGGCTGAGCCAGGAGCAGAACCGCGCCTTAGAGGCAGACCTCCTGGAGCGCTTCGCGGAGCTCATGGCGGAGCGGGAGCAGCTCATCGGCGAATTGCTGGCCATGGAGCCGGCGCCGGAGGATCTGCCGGAGAACGTGATCCCCTTCCCGGGGCGCGCCGCCGCCAGCGCGCGGCCGTCCGGTCGCACCGTCTCCGACGACGAGGTGGCGCTGGCCAGCGTCATTCGCGGCATCCTCTACCTGGACGAGCGGAACGAGTCGCTCCTGCGGGAGAAGATGGGCCAGGTCCGGGAAGCCCTGGGGGAGATCAGCCGCGGGCGCGCCGCGGCGCAGAGCTACCGCCAGCGCGTGGCCGCCCTCCGGCCCACGGTAGATCGGGCAGGGTAGGCGGCCATGGAGCGGCGGTACCCTCAGCCAGCGGGACGTCCCGCCGCGCCCGCTCCCACCCGCATGGCGCCCAGCGCCCGGCCAGCAGCGATGGCGCGCCCCATGGCCGGACGGCCGGTGCGCCTCCCCGCCGGCAGGCCTGGAGCGTGGCCGGCAACCCGGCCCGGCGCCCCGCTCCCCGCCCGGGCCCCGGCCGCCCGTCCCGTCCCGGCGCAGCCGGCCCCGGCCCGCCGGCGGGGCCTCCGGCCGCGGACGGTCCTCCTGGCGCTGCTGGGCATGCTGGCGCTGGGGCTCTCCACGCCCGCGGCGGAGATGCCGGCCCTGGCACGGGCCAGCGCCGTGGAGCCGGCTGCCCCGTCCACGGCCGCCCCGGCGGAGGGGCGCGCGCCCCTCATCCCCGGCGTGGACCGCCTGCATCGGCCCGGCCGGCCGGAGCGGCTGGTGGTGGAGAGCGTCGGCATCGATACGGCGGTGGTGCCGGTGGAGCCGGTGCTGAGCCGCGGCCGGCTGGTCTGGCAGACGGCGGACAGCGCGGCGGGGCACCACGCCGGGAGCGCCCTCCCGGGGGAGGCCGGCACCGTTGTCCTGTCCGGCCACCTGAACACGCCCCTCAGCGGCGGCGGTGCGGTCTTCCGCTCCCTGCCCAACGTCCGCGTGGGGGACCTCATCCAGGTCTACACCAGCGACCGGGTCTACCGGTACGAGGTCCGGGAGATGAAGCTGGTGGACCCGGACCAGGTGGACGCCATCCCGTCCGGGCCGGAGGCCCTGGTGACGCTCATCACCTGCTTCCCTGACTGGACCTTCGGGAAGCGGCTGCTGGTCACCGGCGTGCTGGTGGACAGCGCGGCGCTTCCCGGCTGAGGCCCGTAAGGGTAGGGTAAACCCTTACGGGCCGCGTGCCGATGATCACGGTAGGAACCAACACACGTTGCTTCTGTACGGATACACCCGCGGCTTGTCGGCGAAGGATCGCCGTTGCTATACTGAGGGCCGCTGTGCTGCCCGGCCCGCGGAGAGCGACGTAGACGGAGGAGAGAGGGGACTTCGTGCAGATCCAGCAGAACAGCAGCAACGTCACGTCCGTGGAGGTGGCCCCGCACGCCGTCAACGCGCCGTCCGGCGCCAAGGCCGCCCGCCGGCCGCAGACGGAGGCCCCGGAGGCCCGGGCGGACCAGGTGGAGATCAGCACCAGGGCACGGGCGCTCCAGCAGGCGGACCAGGCCGCCCGGGAGGCCCCGGAGGTCCGGGAGGACCGGGTGCGGGAGCTCCGGGAGGCCATCCAGAACGGCACGTACCGGGTGGACGCCAAGGCCGTGGCAGAGCGGCTCCTGGACGCCGGCCACCTCTAGCCCCCCACGAGACGCACCCCTCACGCCACACTCAGCGCGCCGCGGACGGCCGTCCGCGGCGCGCTCGTTCTCTGCCGGTGCGTTTTCCGCCTCTGCCTCGTTGGGAAATAAGGGCGGGCCCTGCCGGGAAATCAGGGGGTTCCCGGATGCCGTGCTTCGCGGTGGGGCCGCTACACTGCCGACACCGGAGGGGCATGGAGGCCGCTCCACGGGTCCTTCCCACGGCGGGAGGGCCGCCTGTGCAAGGTCCAAGACCGGCCGCCCATGCCCTTCCCGCATGCGGCGGACCCGGACCTGCCCAACGGAGGTACGGCCGTGGCGTCATCGCTCATGCGGTTGGTCCACGAGGCGCGCGGGCTCTGGGACCGGCTCCCCCTGGTCCAGAAGGGCCTGCTGGCAGGCGTCGGCGGCCTGGCCGTGGCGCTGCTCATCCTCTTCGTGAGCTGGTCCCGAGACCCGGAGATGGTGACCGTCTACTCGGAGCTGACGCCCCAGGACAGCGCCGCCATTGTGGAGCAGTTGAAGGAACAGGGCGTCCCCTACGAGCTGGCCAACGGCGGCTCCACCATCCGCGTGCCCGCCAACAAGGTGGCGGAGGTGCGGCTGGACCTGGCCACCCAGGGGCTGCCGGAGGGCGGCGCCAAGGGCTTCGAGATCTTTGATGAGACGAACTTCGGCGCCACGGAGCTCACCCAGCGCGTGAACTACCAGCGCGGCCTGGAGGGCGAGCTGGCCCGCACCATCAACTCCCTGGACGCGGTGGAGCAGTCCCGCGTGCACATTGTGCTGCCGGAGAAGGCCCTGTTCAGGGAGCAGCAGCAGCCGCCCAGCGCCTCCGTGGTGCTGAAGCTGCGGGCCGGCAGCCAGCTCACGGAGGAGCAGGTGCGCGGCATTGCCCACCTGGTCTCCCGCAGCGTGGAGGGGCTGGACACCAAGAACATCACCATTGTGGACACGGCCGGCAACATCCTGCTGGACGGCGCGGCGGAGGGCTTCGCCGGGGCGGGGCTGACCTCCAGCCAGGTCAACATCCAGCGCAGTGTGGAGAACACGCTGGCCAGCCGTGCCCAGAGCATGCTGGACCGCGTGCTGGGCCCCAACAAGGCCGTGGTGACCGTGGCGGCCCAGCTCAACTTCGACCAGATCGAGCGCAGCACCAAGACCTACTCGCCCACGGACCAGAACCCGGTGCTGAGCACCAACCGCGTGGAGGAGGAGTACGGCGCCCAGGGCACCGGCGGCGCCTTCGTGCCCGGGGTGCTGCCCAACGTCCCGGGCGCCGGTCAGGCCAACGCCGGCGGCGGCCAGGAGAGCACCACGGACTACCGGCGGCAGGAGGAGACCATCAACTACCAGGTCTCTGAGGTGGTGGAGCACACCATTGAGACGCCGGGCTCCGTGGACCGCCTCTCCGTCTCCGTCCTGCTGGACGAAGCGGTGCCGGCGGAGCAAGTGAACCAGATCCAGCAGAACATCGCCGCTGCGGTGGGCCTGGATGAGGACCGGGGCGACCAGATCGCCATCACGCGCATCCCCTTCGACACCACGGCCCAGGAGCAGGCCGCCTCTGACCTGCGGGCGCAGCAGCAGCGGGAGATGATCTTCAACTACGCCCGCCTGGCCATCCCCATCCTGGCCGTGATCATCGGCTTCGTCCTGTTCCGGCTGCTGCTGCGCACGCTCCAGCGGCAGCAGGAAGCGTACTACAACCCGCTCCTGCTGACCACGGAGGGCGAGTTCCCGCTCCAGCTGGGCGAGGGCGAAGAGCCGGCGGCGTTCCTGGAGAGCCCGCCGGTGCAGGA
Organism: Dehalococcoidia bacterium; assembly: GCA_036564075.1. Taxonomy (GTDB): domain Bacteria; phylum Chloroflexota; class Dehalococcoidia; order DATCLE01; family DATCLE01; genus DATCLE01. Next base: position 981 of record DATCLE010000251.1, on the reverse strand, counting down.
GGCGGCGCGCCAGCGGGAGGCGCTCAGCCAGCGCGTCACCCACATGGCCAAGCAACGGCCGCAGTCCGTGGCAGAAGTACTCCAGATGTGGCTACGGGAGGAGTAAGTCCGGCGCATGGCGAAGACGATGCCCACCACAGCCACCAAGCGGTTCACCGGGCGGCAGCGGGCCGCGGTGCTGCTCATTGCCCTGGGCCCGGAGCGCTCCGCGGAGATCCTGCGCCACCTGCGGGAGGACGACATTGAGCGGCTGACGGCGGAGGTGTACCGCATCGGCCAGGTGGACCCGGAGACGCGCACGGCGGTGCTGGAGGAGTTCTACACCACCGTCATGGCGCAGGAGTACGTGAGCTCCGGCGGCGTGGAGTACGCCGAGGAGATGCTGGAGCGCGCCGTGGGCAAGCCCAAGGCCCAGGAGATCATCGAGCGGGTCACGGCCACCGCCCGGTCCGTCCCCTTCAGCTTCACGCGGGATCTGGACCCGCCGCAGCTCCTGAACTACCTCCAGCACGAGCACCCGCAGACCATCGCCCTGGTCCTGGCCCACATGCCGCCGGACCGGGCCGCCATGGTGCTCTCCGGCCTGGCGCCGGAGCTCCAGGCGGAGGTGGCGCACCGCATCGCCCTCATGGACCGCACCACGCCGGAGGTGGTGCGGGAGGTGGAGGAGGTGCTCCAGAAGAAGCTGGCCTCCGCCTTCTCCAAGCAGCAGGAGCTCAGCGCCGGCGGCGGGCTGGACAGCCTGGTCCGCCTCATCAAGCAGGTGGACCGCGGCACGGAGAAGACCATCCTGGACGCCCTGGAGCGGACGGACCCCAAGCTGGCGGAAGACATCAAGAAGCACATGTTCGTCTTTGAGAACATCACGCTCCTGGACGACCGCTCCATCCAGCGGGTGCTCCGGGAGGTGGACATCAAGGACCTGGGCCTGGCCCTGAAGGGCGCCAGCGAGGAGGTCCGCCAGCGCATCTTCGCCAACAT
>DATCLE010000250.1:0-9296 GCA_036564075.1 Dehalococcoidia bacterium | reverse complement strand
GCCCGCGAGGGGCCTTGTTGCTACGTCCAGCGTACCATGGCGCTCCCTCAGGGGCCACAGGGCTAGCCGGGCAGCGGTGCTGCGTCGTACGCTGGGGGACGCCGGGCGTCCCGCAGCGCCGGGCCCGGCGGAAGGAGGGGGAGATGGCCAAGCTGGGCATCATGATCGAGGGCCAGGAGGGCCTGACGTGGGAGCGGTGGCGCAGCATCGCCCGGCGGGTGGAGGAGCTGGGGTACGAGTCCCTCTGGCGCTCCGACCACCTGTTCTCGCTGTTCGGACGGGCGGAGCGGGAGTCCCTGGAGACCTTCGTCTCGCTGGTGTTGGTGGCGCAGGAGACGCGGCGCATCCGCTTCGGCCCGCTGGTGACCTCCATCACCTTCCGGCACCCCGCCATGCTGGCGCGGATGGCGGCGGCGGTGGACGTGCTCTCCGGGGGGCGGCTGGAGCTGGGGATGGGGGCGGGCTGGCACCAGCGGGAGCATGAGGCCTTCGGCATCCCGTTCCCGCCGCCCCGGACCCGGCTGGAGATGCTGGAGGAAGGCATCCAGGTGGTGCGCGCGCTGACCTCCGGCAAGCGGTGCAGCTTCCAGGGCCGGCACTACCGGCTCCAGGACGTGGAGTCCCACCCCACGCCGGCCCAGCGCCCGCTGCCCATCATTGTGGGCGGCTCCGGCGAACGGCGGCTGTTGGGCATTGTGGCCCGCCACGCCGACGAGTGGAACGTGGTGGCTATGACGCCGGAGGTGTACCGGCAGAAGTGCGCGGCCCTGGAGCGCCACTGTCGGGAGGCGGGCCGCGACCCCGCCGCCATCCGCCGCTCCTGGATGGGCGGCTTCCTGGTGGGGGAGAGCGCAGCGGCGCTGGAACGCCGGGCGCGTCGGCTCCAGGAGGTGGTGCCGGTGATGGGCCAGGCCCGGCCGGCGGACCTACCGGGCGTGCTGCGCGCCCGCGGTTGGCTGGTAGGCCGGCCGGACGAGGTGGTGGAGCAGGTGCACGCCCTGGAGGCGGTGGGGGTCCAGCGGCTCATGCTCCAGCTGCATGACCAGGAGGACCTGGAGGCGGTGGAGCTGGTGGCCCGGGAGGTGATGCCCAGGGTGGCCGGCTGAGGGCGCCGCCCATCACTCCGGCGGCCGGACGCGGCGGCGGTCCCACCAGGCGAAGGCGGCCACGGCGGCCGCCAGGCCCAGGAGGGCCAGGAGCCCCAGCAGCGGGTCCGTGAAGAGGAGGGTGAAGACCAGGAGCACGGCGCCCAGCACCGCCAGCATGATCACCAGCGGCCAGAAGAGGATGCCGAAGACCACCCGGGTGAGGATGAGGGCGTCCATGCAGCCGGAAGGCTCCTGCTGGCGCTGGGGCTCGTGGTACATGGGGCCTCCTACGGGCTAAGATAGGGGTCGCTCCGGGCACTGGCAAGGCTGCCGGCACGGGCCCGCCCGGCAGGCGGCCTACGTGACGTCCAGCAGCAGGTTGGCGATGGTGAAGTAGATGATGAGCCCGGTGCCGTCCACCAGGGTGGTGATGAGCGGCGCCGAGACCACCGCCGGGTCGGCGCGGAGGCGGCGCAGCGTCAGCGGCAGGATGCTGGCCACCAGGGCGGACCAGAGGACAATGAAGAGCGCCGCCACGGCCACCGCTAAGCCCACGTCCAGGGAGACATGGAGGGTGGCGGCGCGGATGAGGGTGGCGGCCGCCATGACGCCGCCTAGGAACAGCCCCACCACCAGCTCTTTGCGGATCACCCGGAGGACGTCCGGGAATCCCAGCTCGCCCACGGCCATGGCCCGGACCAGGGTGGTGACGATCTGGGAGCCCACGTTCCCCCCGGTGCCGATGAGCAGCGGGATGAAGAACGCCAGCTCCACCACTTGGGAGAGGGTCCCCTCAAAGTGGGCCAGGACGTTGCTGGTGTAGGCCCCGGCCACGAAGAGGAGAAGGAGCCAGCCCACCCGCTTCCGCACCAACTGCGCCACCCCGGCGTGCATGTACGGCACCTCCAGCGGCTGCGAGCCGCCCAGCCGCTCGATGTCCTCCGTGGCCTCCTCCTGGAGCACGTCCGCCACGTCGTCGGCGGTGATGATGCCCAGGAGGCGGTCCTCCGCGTCCACCACGGGGATGGCCAGGAGGCGCCGCTCCGAGAGGAGGCGGGCCGCCAGCTCCTGGTCGTCGTCGGCGCGGACGCGGGCCACATCCCGGTTCATGATCTCCGTCACAGGCGTCTTGCGGGGCTTCAGCACAATGTCCCGCAGGGAGAGGACGCCCTGGAGGCGGTCCGCCTCATCCACCACGTAGACGTAATAGACGGTCTCCGCCTCCTCCGCCAGGCGCTGGACCGCGCGGAGCACCTCGCCGGCGGTGAGGTTGGGGCTCACGGCCACGTAGGCGGGCGTCATGATGCCGCCAGCGCTGTCCGGCCGGTAGCCCATGAGCTCGCGGATGTCCTGCGCCTCCTCCTGGTGCATCTCCACCAGGATGCCCTCCGCGGTGAGGGGGTCCAGCTCCTCCACCACGTCGGCGGCGTCGTCCGGGGCCATCTCCTCCAGGATGTCGGCGGCCTGGGCCAGGGAGAAGCGGTGGAGGACCTCCGCGGCCTGCGCCGCGTCCATGCGCTCGAACACCTTGGCGGCGCCCTCCGCGCCCAGGAGGGCGAAGGTCACGCTGAGGCCGTTGTCGGACAGGCTCATGAGCACCCGGTACAGCTCCTCGCCCGGGATGGCGCGCAACGCCTCCGCCACGGCCTCCGGCCGCCGCCCGGCGATGGCCCGCCGCAGCTCCTGCTCCAGTTGCTCGATGGTGCTGGCCTCCATGGCCCGACCTCCTCGCTCCCCGCCTACCCGCATCATACGGACGCGGCGCGCCTGGCGCACCCATCACCCGGCGGGCACTTCCGGCGGTTCCGGGCCGGTGCTATACTACGCCGCACTCAACGGGTGTCAGGCGCCGCAACGGCGCGGGAGCGCAAACGGAGGCTGGACGATGGTAGTCCGAGAGCCGGCCATGGACTGGCGGCAGCAGTGCGCCGAGAAGCTGGTCTCCCCCGAAGAGGCGGTGAAGGTGGTGCGGTCCGGGGACGTGGTGTGGGCGGGCGGCTGGACCTCCGTGCCGGTGACCCTGTGCGACGCCCTGGCCCGCCGCCGGGGCGAGCTCCGGGACGTGCGACTCTACACCTTCCTCTCCCCCTACCCGTGGGACCAGCCCGGCATCCGGGACTCCTTCGAGGTGATCACGGCGTTCGCCAGCCCGGCGGACCGGAAGGGGGTGCAGGAGGGCCGCATCGAGTACCTGCCGGTGAGCCAGTTCAAGCGGGGGCACCTGCCGCCGGGGGTGGACCACGCGTTCGACGTGGCGCTGATCCCCATCTCGCCGCCGGACCGGCACGGCTTCTGCAGCTTCGGCGCCGGGGTGTGGTTCGGCCCCACCATCTCCCGGCACGCCACGACGCTGGTGGGCGAGGTGCACGAGGAGTACATCCGCACCGGCGGCGAGAACTACATCCACGTCTCCCAGTTCGAGCGGCTGACGGTGGCCGGGCCGCCGGCGCCGCCGCCCATCCCGCCCCGCAGCGAGGAGGTGGTCTACGCCGCGGAGGTGATCTGCACGCTGGTGGCCACGGAGCTCATCCGCGACGGCGATACGCTCCAGATGGGCGTGGGCGACGTCTCCGCGGCGCTGGCGGTCTACCTCCAGGACAAGCACGACCTGGGGATCCACACGGAGATCATCCCCGGCGGCGTGGCGAGCCTGGTGCAGCAGGGCGTGGTGACGGGCCGCTACAAGACGCTGCACCCGGGGAAGGTGGTGGGCTCCTCCTTCGTGCAGCTCTCGCCGGAGGAGCTGGACTACGTGGACGGCAACCCGGTCTTTGAGCTGTACGACTTCACGTACACGGACGACCTGCGGAACCTGCTGCAGCTAGAGCACTTCAAGGCCATCAACAACGCGCTGGCCGTGGACCTCACGGGGAACATCTGCGCGGAGACCCGCGGCGCCTCCATCTTCAGCGGGCCGGGCGGGCAGACGGTGTTCTGCGTGGCGGCGTCCTACACCTCCGGCGGGGCCATCATCGTGCTGCCGTCGTCGCAGCTGGTGGACGGGCAGCGGGTCTCCCGGGTGGTGCCTGTGCTGGACCAGGGCTCCGCCATCACGGTGCAGCGCGGCTTTGTGGACTACGTGGTGACGGAGCAGGGCATTGCCCGGCTGCGGGGGAAGACGCTGCGCCAGCGCGTCAGCGAGCTCATCGCCGTGGCCCACCCGGACTTCCGCGGCGAGCTCCGGCAGCAGGCCCGGCGGTACTACGGCCTGGACGTCTAGCCGCGGGCCGGGCCGTAGAGCTCCGGCCGGAGGAACGGCGCCAGGGCGTGGAGCACGGTGTGGCGGAGGGAGTCGCGCCGGGTGACCAAGCCGCGGGTGAGGAAGCCCGTGGCGCCGCCCAGGCCCTTGCCCTGGCCCGCCGCGGCCCACCCGTCGATGATGCGGTCCAGCGGCTCGCCCGCCTCCAGCCGGGGAACGGCGTCCGGCGGCAGCGGGAGGAGGGTGCCGCGGGCGCGGGAGGCCCGGCCGTCCCGCGCCAGCACCACGCACCAGGTGGCGTTGTAGGCGCCGTGGGGCAGGATCTGGACCCCGCCTTCCAGACCCACGGCCAGGTCCGCCGACGGGACCGCGGCCAGGGCGGCCCGGGCGCGGCCCTCGGCGCCGGCCAGGGTCTCCCCGTCCCCCAGGGGTTGCTCCGGCACGCCGGACGGCACCTCCACGCCGGTCACTTCCACCTCCGGCCCGAAGGCCTCCCGGACGGCGGCGCGGACGGCCTCCAGCTTGGCGGCGCTGACCGAGCCCAGGGCGACGGTGCGGGGACGCATGGCTCCATGGTAGCGCCGCCGCGGCCTACGGCCCAGGGGGTGGCGCTCACCCCTTCACGTAGGAGAGCTTCTCCGCCACCTTGCCGTCCCGCACCCGGAAGAGGTCCACGCCGCGCACGTGGCCGGGGCGGCCCGGTTGGTCCGGGGCCCAGCGGTACCGCCAGCGCACCACGCAGCGGTCCCCAGCGGCGAACAGCTCCTCCGTCTCGAAGGCGGCGTCCGGGTTGTGGGCGAAGAACTCCGCCCACACGGCGCGGACGGCGGCCTGGCCCTGGAACCGCCGGCCGTCCGGGGGTGGCACGGTGTTCTCGAAGACGCAGTCGTCCGTCATGGCGGCCATGACGGCGTCCACATCGTGCCGGTTGAAGGCCTCGTTGAAGCGCTCCACGGCAGCGATGGTGTCGGCGGTGGGATCGGTGGCCTGCATGGGGAGTCCTCCTGCTACGGGCCGGTTCCGGCTGGGGGCAAGGGTACCCCGGCGCGGCGGGCCAGGTCCACCAGGGCGGCGGCCACGGCGGGCGGGTCCACCACTCTTCAGGACCAGCGTTGAAGGAAGATATGTCCAAGAATTGGTCAAGCTCCTTGACTTCGAGGAGTTGTGCCCACTCTTTCGGCCCGCATATCTCCATAAGACAGTCACAATAGTAAGCAGTAAAGCAGGGGGAGGTGTCTGCCTCCCCCTGCCACCATGCTTGTCCCGCTCAACCTCGTTAGGGTCCCCCTTCCTCCGTAAGACAGGTCTCTGAGGCCTACCCGCACTTGGTGTAGCCGCAGCCGCGGCAGATGAGGCAGCCCTCCGCGTAGTGGAGGAGCGCGCCGCACTCCGGGCAGCCCATGCCGGAGGGCACGGCCGCCGCGTACCGCTGCGCCGCCACCGGCACCGGCTCCCCCTGGGCGTCCGGCAGCTTCAGCTGCACCGGCTGGCTGGCCAGCCGCGCCGCCTCCTGCGGCTTCTCGATGAACTGCTGCTCCAGCCAGCGGAAGATGTAGTCCAGCAGGGAGGTGGCCTGCGGGATCTCCGGGTTGCCGGTCCAGCCGGACGGCTCGAACCGGGTGTTCTTCAGCTTGGCCGCCAGGTCCTGCAACGGCACGCCGTACTGGAGGGCGATGGACGTCAGCAGCGCCACGGCGTCCATGAGGCCGGAGACGGTGGAGCCCTCCTTGGCGATCTTCACGAAGATCTCGCCGGGCGTTCCGTCGTCGTAGAGGCCCACGGTCAGGTAGCCCTCGTGGTCGCCCACGGTGAACTTGTGGGTGATGGAGCGGCGCACATCCGGCAGCCGCCGGCGGTACGGTTGGCCCGCCGGCGCCAGCACCTCACCGGCCTCCGCCCGCACCTCGATCTCCTGGGCCGCCTCCGCCGGCTCCACCTCCTTCTTGCCGTGGGAGAGGACCTGGAGGTCACGGGAGCCGTCGCGGTAGATGGTGATGCCCTTGCAGCCCTCCCGGTAGGCCTGGAGGTAGGCCTCCCGCACGTCCTCCACCGTGGCGGTGTTGGGGAAGTTGATGGTCTTGGAGACGGCGTTGTCCACGTGCCGCTGGAAGGCCGCCTGGACCTTCACGTGCCACTCCGGCGTGATGTCGTGCGCGGTGACGAAGACGCGCTTGGCCCACGCCGGCACGTCCGGCCGCTCCCGGAGCGAGCCGCCGTGCGCCAGGAAGTCCATGAGCTCGTCGCTGTAGAAGCCGCCCTCCTCCGCCGCCTTCCGGAAGTGCTTGTTGACCTCCGTGAGCTGGGTGGGCTTGGTGGGGTCCTTCCGGTCCAGGTAGTGCTGGCGGATGAAGGCCAGGGCGAAGACCGGTTCGATGCCGCCGGAGCAGTCGGCGATGATGGAGAGCGTGCCCGTGGGCGCAATGGTGGTGCGGGTGGAGTTCCGCAGCCGGCGCACGCCCTGGGCGTGGGGGTGGTCCTGCCCCTTGGGCCCGTAGATGGACTCCTCCCACGCGGGGAAGACGCCCCGCTCCTCCGCCAGCGCCTCGGAGGCGTTGTCCGCGTGCTGCTCGATGAACGCCATGGTGCGCTCCGCCAGGGCCATGGCTTCGTTGCTGTCGTACGGGATGCGGAGCTGGTAGAGGAGGTCCGCCCACCCCATGACGCCCAGGCCGATGCGCCGGATGGCCTTGCTGACCCGTTCGATCTCCGGGATGGGATAGCGGTTCATGTCGATGACGTTGTCCAGGAAGCGGACGCAGAGCGGGACCACCGCGGCCAGGCGGTCCCAGTCCACCTCCGGGCGGCCGTCCGGGCCGGTGCGGACGAACTTGGCCAGGTTGATGGAGCCCAGGTTGCAGGAGTCGTACGGGTAGAGCGGTTGTTCCCCGCAGTTGTGCACCACCAGACCGTTGGCGACGAAGGAGTGCGTCTCCGGCTCGGTCAGGTCGTACACGTCCTCCTCGCCGTCCGGGACCAGGGCGGTAAACCGGGCGTAGAACCGCTCCCGATAGGGACCACGGCGGTAGGCGCCGAGCCGGGCCGTCAGCTTGGACTGCTTCGCCGTGCTGAGGAAACCGATCTCGGAGGCGAAGCGGAGCAGGTTGTCCCTGGCGATCACCAGGTCATGGTACGCGGAGGTCTCATAGACGGCATGGCCGCCGCGACCGTCCGGCAAAGGCCGCAGCCCCTCCGCCCGGCGGTCCTGGTAGATCTGGGAGGCGATCCCGAAGTTGAGCAGGAGCCGCTGGACGTCCTGCAGGAGGGTCCGGCTGACGGAGGTGAGCCGGACGGAGAGCCCCTTCTGCCGCTGGCCGCTGACGTGCCCGTCGGCGGTGAAGAGCGCCTGCAAGAAGCCGCGCTGCATCTCCTCGCTGCCGGTGAGGACGCTCTCGGGCACCTTGTGCTTGCTGCCCGGCTCCAGGCCGTGCTCCGCCGCAATCCGCATGAACCGGACGGACCGGACGCGGGCCTCGTCCCGACCGGTCACCTCGACCACGTCCAGCGGGTACGTCTGACGCCGACCGGCGGGCGCCGGGACAACATCCTGCAGTATGGCCGCGAAGGCGGGGGCTAGTTCCTGCTTCTCCTCGCCGAAGAAGGAGAGCACGGCCCGGTCCCCGGCAAACGAGCCGTCACCCACCAGCCAGCCCAGGAGCCGGCCCAGCGCCAGCGAGCCGCCGCTCCCGAAGCCGCCCTTACCGGAGAAGAGCTGGAGCCGGTCGCCGGGGCGCAGGTCCTGCGCTGCCACCCAGCCCCGCTGCGTCATGACCCGGTGATCTCCCGTGAGCCGCAGTTCGTACCCTTCCGCCGTATGCAGGCGGAACACGGGCTTGCGGCCGGTACGGAAGACGGGGGAGGCGGCGGTGAAGCGCCGATACCCCGGCAGCGCCACGTGCACGGGCGCGCCGTCCGCGGCCAGGTCCGCCGCCCGGCGCAATCCGGCGGCGGTGTAGACCAGCGTGTCGCCGGTGACGCAGGGGTTGGTGGACTCAATGGGCCCGTAGGACGGCACGGGGTTGGAGCGGGAGCGGTTCATGCGGTCCAGGAAGACCATGCCGGGGTCGCCGTTCTTCCAGGCGTTCTCCAGCATGAGGTCGAAGATGGCCCGCGCCCGCCGGGTGCCGGTCACCCGGCCGGTCTTGGGGTCGATGAGCTCGTACTCGCCGTCTTGCTCCACGGCCTGCATGAAGCGTTCGGTGACGCCCACGGAGATGTTGAAGTTGGTGAGGGTCACCATGTCCGCCTTGCAGGTGATGAACTTCTCAATGTCCGGGTGGTCCACGGAGAGGATGGCCATGTTGGCGCCGCGGCGGGTGCCGCCCTGCTTAATCTGCTCCGTGGCGGCGTCAAAGATCTTCATGAAGGAGACGGGCCCGGAGGCCACGCCGGCGGTGGTTCCCACCATGGCCCCCTCCGGCCGCAGGCGGGAGAAGGCGAAGCCGGTGCCGCCGCCGGACTTGTGGATCATGGCTTGGTGCTTGATGGCCTCGAAGATGCCGTCGATGCTGTCCGGGACGGGCAGGACGAAGCAGGCGGAGAGCTGCTGGAGCGGCCGTCCCGCGTTGCCCAGGGTGGGGGAGTTGGGCAGGAAGTCGAAGCGGGTCATGAGGTCGTAGAACTGGTCCGCCACCTCCTGGACGCGGGCGTCGTCCGCGCCGTAGAGGCGTTCCGCCTGGGCCAGGTTGTCCGCGACGCGGCGGAAGAGCCCTTCCGGGGTCTCGATGATCTCGCCGCGCTCGTCCTTGGCCAAGTAGCGGGACTCCAGGACCACGCGGGCGTTATCCGCCAGGTCAATGGGTCTGTCTGCGTGGGCGTCCTTACCGCTGGCAGCCATGGTGTGCCTCTCCCTCTTGGTATGGTAGCCGTGATGGCGGGATCTGTCGCCCTCCCGGGCGGGTCTGGGCGGCGAACGATGAATTCCTAGCGCGATTTGGTCTGAATCCGGATCACTTACATGCCAGTACCATAACTATTGCCCCTCGGACCGCACTCGTGGGTGTGTTCCAGGG
>DATCLE010000249.1:0-10694 GCA_036564075.1 Dehalococcoidia bacterium | reverse complement strand
GAGCAGAACCGGGAGGTCTTCGCGGTGCCGGGCAGCATCTACTCTCCGGTGAGCCGCGGCACCAACCGATTGATCCAGGAGGGGGCCAAGCTGGTCACAGACGTCCAGGACATCCTGGCGGGGCTGAACCTGACCATGGCGGCCCAGCAGCAGGAGGCACAGCTCTCCCTGCCGGTGGACGACACGGAGTCGCAGTTGCTGCGGATCCTGTCCTCCGAGCCGGTCCACATCGACGAGGTACGGCGGAGCGCCGGTTTACCCATGGCCGCCGTGAGCAGCGCCCTGGCCATGCTGGAGCTCAAGGGCGCCGTGCGGCAGGTGGGCCACATGCACTACGTGCGGGTCCGGGAGGCGGGGGCGGCATACGAGGTTTGAGCGAGCGTGGCACGGAACGGACGGAACGGCAAGGATCACGGGAACGGCAAGAAGAACCTGGTCATCGTAGAATCGCCCACCAAGGCGCGGACCGTGGCCGGGATCCTGGGCAGCGAGTATGAGGTGCGGGCCTCCATTGGCCACGTGCGTGACCTGCCCAAGTCACAACTGGGCGTGGACGTGGAGCGTCAGTTCGCGCCCCGGTACGTGGTGCCCAAGGAGAAGCGGGAGATTGTGAAGCAGTTGCGGGACGCCGCCCGCAACGCCCGCATGGTCTACCTGGCCACGGACCCGGACCGGGAGGGCGAAGCCATCTCCTGGCACCTGGTGCAGGCCGCGGAGCTGGAGGGCGTGCCCCACCGCCGCGTGGTCTTCCACGAGATCACCCGGGACGCCATCCGGGAGGCCTTCCGCCACCCGCGGGAGATCGACGTCAAGCTGGTGGACGCCCAGCAGGCCCGGCGCGTCCTGGACCGGCTGGTGGGGTACAAGATCAGCCCCATCCTCTGGAAGAAGGTCCGTCGCGGCCTCTCCGCCGGCCGGGTGCAGTCCGCCGCGCTGCGGATGATCGTGGACCGGGAGCGGGAGATCCAGGGCTTCGTCCCGCAGGAGTACTGGACCATTGAGGCGGACCTGGCCAAGGCGGCGGAGGTCTTCCGGGCGCGCCTGCACGCGGAGCTGGGCAAGAAGGGGACGCTGGAGATCCCCAGCGCGGAGGAGGCCCAGGCGCTGGTATCGGCGCTGCGGACGGCGCGCTACCGCGTGGCGGAGGTCCGCCGGCGTGACCAGACCCGGCGGCCGGCCCCGCCCTTCACCACGTCCACCCTCCAGCAGGAGGCGTCCCGGCGGCTGGGCTTCTCCGCCAAGCGCACCATGACGGTGGCCCAGCAGCTCTACGAGGGCCGGCCCCTGGGCAGCGAGGGCGCGGTGGGGCTCATCACCTACATGCGCACGGACTCCACGGCCCTGTCCGACGTGGCGAAGCAGGAGATCCGGGCCTACGTGACGGAGCGCTTCGGGGCGGACTTCGTGCCCGCCAAGCCGCGGGTCTACACCAAGAAGGCCAAGGGCGCCCAGGAGGCGCACGAGGCCATCCGGCCCACCTCCGTGTACCGGGAGCCGGACGCCATCAAGCGTCACCTGACGCCGGACCAGTACAAGCTCTACAGCCTCATCTGGCAGCGGGCCGTGGCCAGCCAGATGGCGGACGCCGTGTTCGATACCACCTCTGTGGACATCGAGGCGCGGCCGCCCCAGGGCCGGGCGTTCCTCTTCCGCGCCACGGACAGCCGCCTGCGGTTCCCCGGCTTCCGCCAGGTCTACATCGAGGCGCGGGACGACGGCCGGGACGAGGACCAGGACACGCCCAAGCTGCCGGACCTCCAGCCCGGCGACGACCTGGACCTCCGGGAGCTGTACCCGGAGCAGCACTTCACGGAGCCGCCGCCCCGCTACACGGAGGCCTCCCTGGTGAAGGCGCTGGAGGAGAACGGCATCGGTCGGCCCAGCACGTACGCGCCCATCCTCTCCACCCTCCAGGAGCGCGGCTACGTGGAGAAGGACGGCCGCGTGCTGAAGCCGCTGGAGCTGGGCTTCGTGGTGAACGACCTGCTGGTGGAGCACTTCCCGGACGTGGTGGACCTGGGGTTCACCGCGGAGATGGAGGAAGACCTGGACGCCATCGCCCGGGGGGCGCGCCCGTGGGTCCCGGTGGTGCAGGAGTTCTACGAGCCGCTGACCCGCGCCCTCTCCCGCGCCCAGGAGGCGCCCGCCGTGCAGGAGGAGACGGGGGAGACGTGCGAGAAGTGCGGCAAGCCCATGGTCATCAAGTGGGGACGCTTCGGCCGGTTCCTGGCCTGCACCGGCTTCCCGGAGTGCCGCAACACCCGGCCACTGGAGGGCCGGGAGGAGGAACGCCGGGAGGAGGCCGCCGACGAGCCGTGCCCGGAGTGCGGCGCCGCCATGGTGGTCCGCTCCGGCCGTTACGGCAAGTTCCTGGCGTGCTCCCGCTACCCGGAGTGCAAGGGCACCCGGCCCCTGCTCCAGAAGACCGGCGCCCGCTGCCCCAAGTGCGGCGGCGACGTGGTCCAGCGGCGCTCCCGCCGCGGCCGCACCTTCTACGGCTGCGCCACCTATCCGGCGTGCGACTTCACGTCCTGGTCGCGGCCGCTGGAGGAGCCGTGCCCGTCCTGCGGCGGCCTGCTGGTGGCCGCGGGCCGGGGCAACCGCGCCCGCTGCACCGCCTGCGACTGGTCCGGCCAGCCGGGCAAGGAGAAGGAGCTGACCGCCGCGTCCGGCGGCCCAGCGTCGTGAGGGACCCATGAAGCCGCGCCCGCCGGCGGCCGGGGAGGACCGCACCCTGCCGGAGGAGGCCGAACGCCTGCTCCGGCGGTACCTGGACGCGCTGGCCGCGGAGCGCAACCTCTCCCCGTATACCCTCCGCAACTACGGGACGGACCTGCGGGACTTCCTCCGCTTCGTCGCCGCCGGGCCGGGGCGCAACCCGCTGGCGGCGGACCGCAACGTGCTGCGGGCGTACCTGGCCGCCCGGAAGGAGGAGGGCATGGCCTCCGCCAGCCTCACCCGCAAGGTCAGCACCGTCCGCGGCTTCTACCGCTGGCTGGCCCAGGAAGGCCACATCCCGGCGGACCCCTTCGCCGCCGTGCGGGGACCCAAGCGGGAGCGGCGGCTGCCCCGCTTCCTCACGCCGGAGCAGATCCAGGCGCTCATCCAGGCGCCGCGGGCGGACTCGCCCCAGGGGCTGCGGGATCGCGCCATCCTGGAGCTGCTCTACGCCGCGGGCATCCGCGTGAGCGAGCTGGCGGGCCTGCGGCTGGTGGACGTGGACCCCCGGGAGCGGACGGTACGCGTGCGGGGCAAGGGCAACAAGGAGCGCGTGGCGCTCATGGGCGTGCCCGCGGTGCGGGCGCTGGCCCGCTACCTGCGGCACGGCCGGCCGGCCCTGGCCGGAGGACGGCCCGCGGACGCCCTCTTCCTCAACCGCTGGGGCGGCCCCCTCTCCGTCCGGGCCGTCCAGCTCCTGATCCGGCGCTACGCCGCCGCCGCCGGCATCGACGAGCGGGCCTACCCGCACCTGTTGCGTCACACCTTTGCCACGCATATGCTGGACGGAGGCGCGGACGTGCGGGTGGTGCAGGCCCTCATGGGCCACGCCAGCGTGGGGACCACGCAGATCTACACGCACGTCACGGACGCTCAGCAGCGCCGCGTGTACGACGAAGCCTTCTACAACGCGTGGCAACCCCCCACGCGCAGGAGACGGCGGGACGGCGAGGCGCCGGAGGAGGGGTAGCCGGGGCGGCCATGCGCATCCTGGTGATCAACGGGCCGAACCTCAACCTCCTGGGGACGCGGGAGCCGGAGATCTACGGCTCCCTGACGCTCCAGGAGATCGAACGCCGCATCCGGGAGCGGGGGCGGGAGCTGGGCGTGGAGATCGCCTGCTTCCAGTCCAACCACGAAGGCGCCATCATCGACTACATCCAGGCGGAGCAGGCCGCCGCCCAGGGCATCATCATCAACCCCGGCGGCCTGGCCCACACCAGCGTGGGGCTGCGGGACGCGCTGACGGGCAGCGGCCTGCCGGTGGTGGAGGTCCACATCTCGAACATCCACGCACGGGAGCCGTTCCGTCGCCGGTCTTACGTTGCCGGCGTGGCGCGGGGCGTGGTCACCGGCCTGGGCTGGCGGGGCTACCTGGCGGCCCTGGATGCGCTGGCGGGCATCCTCAAGGAGGCAGAGGCATGAAGGAGCGGGTGGAACGCCTGCGGGCCAAGCTGGAGGAGGCGGGGCTGGACGCCCTGCTGGTCTCCACGCCGGAGAACCGGCGCTACCTCTCCGGCTTCACCGGCTCCGCCGGCTACCTGCTCATCACCCGGGACGAGGCGGTCATCGCCGTGGACTTCCGGTACTATGAGCAGGCGGAGACGCAGGCGCCGGACTTCCGGCTGTTCCGCGGCACGGGCCCCGTCTCCGCCTGGTACCAGCGGCTCTTCGAGGGGCTGGGCGGCAAGACGGTGGGCTTCGAGCAGCACCACCTGACCTACGCCGGCTACAAGACGCTGGCCAAGGCCGTGGAGGAGCTGCCGGAGGCCTCCCGGCCCAAGATCGTCCCGGCGCCGCCGCTGGTGGAGGACCTGCGCGTCATCAAGGACGCGGGCGAGATCGCCGCCATCCAGGCCGCCATCGACCTGGGCGACGCCGCCATCACCCACGTCATGGAGCGCATCCAGCCGGGCTGGACGGAGAAGCAGGTGGCGTGGGAGATCGAGAAGTACATCCGGGAGCACGGCGGGGACGGCACCTCCTTCCCCACCATCGTGGCGGGAGGGCCGTGGGGTGCCCTGCCCCACGCCTACCCGCGGGACGTGGCCCTTGAGGAGGGCCAGGGCGTGGTCATCGACATGGGCGTGACGCTGAACGGCTACGTCTCAGACCTCACCCGCACCATCTTCCTGGGAGAGCCGGACGACCAGTTCAAGCGCATCTACGACGTGGTCCACGTGGCCCAGCAGACCGCCGCGGAGCTCATCGAGGCCGGCATGACCGGCGGGCAGGCGCACCAGCTGGCCAGCCGCGTCATCGAGCAGGCGGGCCACGGCGACCGGTTCGGCCACGGCCTGGGCCACGGCGTGGGCCTCCAAGTGCACGAGGCGCCGCGCCTCGCGCCCAACTCCCAGGACGAGCTCAAGGACGGCATGGTCTTCTCCATTGAGCCCGGCATCTACATCCCGGGCTGGGGCGGCGTCCGCATCGAAGACCTGGCGGTGCTGGAGCACGGGAAGGTGCGGGTGCTGAGCCGGGCGCCGAAACTGGCCTTCACGGGGAGCTACGCATGATCAGCACGGGAGACCTCCGCAAGGGGATCGCCATCGAGCTGGACGGGGCCCTCTACCAGGTGCTGGACTACCAGCACATCAAGATGGGCCGCGGCAGCGCCCAGGTGCGCATGAAGCTGAAGGACCTGCGGGCGGGCCACATCATTGAGCGGACGTTCCAGACGGGCGAGAAGTTCCAGCGCGCCCGGGTGGAGCGCCAGCCCATGCAGTTCCTCTACTTCGACGGCGACTTCTACCACTTCATGAACACCGAGACTTACGACCAGATGGCGCTCACGCCGGCCCAAGTGGGCGAGGCCGCCCAGTACCTGAAGGAGAACGCCACCTGCGAGATCATGATGTACGGGGACGAGCCCATCGGCGTGGAGCTGCCCACCTCCGTGGAGCTCCAGGTGGCGGAGACGGAGCCCGGGTTCAAGGGGGACACGGCCCAGGGGGGCACCAAGCCCGCGCGGCTGGAGACGGGCCTCACGGTGCAGGTCCCGCTGTTCATCAACGTGGGCGACGTGGTCAAGGTGGACACCCGCACCGGCGAGTACCTGGAGCGGGCCAGCTCCTGAGGGACGGCGGCCGCTTCACCCCGGCCGCCGTCCGGCCTATAGTGGAGGGGCGCCCCGCACGTTGAGCGCCTCCCCGGCGGAGGACAGGGCCCGCCCATGAACGTCTACACCGTCCGCCAGGTCACCACCTACCTGAAGGAGCTCCTGGAGAGCGACGTCCACCTGGCCGATCTCTGGGTGACGGGCGAGGTCTCCAACCTCTCGCGCTCCGCCAACGGCCACCTCTACTTCACCCTCAAGGACAGCGGCACCCAGATCCGCTGCGTCTACTTCCGCCGAGCCCGCATGCCCGGCGCAGACCTGCTGGCCCACGGCGCCCAGGTGGTGGCCCACGGCCGCGTCTCCCTCTATGAGGTGCGGGGCGACCTCCAGTACTACGTGGACTTCGTCCACGCCCAGGGGGTGGGCCTCCTCCACCTCCAGTTCGAGCGGCTGAAGGCCCAGCTGGAGGAGGAGGGCCTGTTCGACGAGGCCCGCAAGCGTCCCATCCCGCCGTTCCCGCGGCGCATCGGCGTGGTCACCTCCCCCTACGGCGCCGTCTTCCACGATATCTGCCACGTGCTGGCCCGCCGCTGGCCCCTGGTTGAGGTGGTGCTGGCACCCACCCAGGTCCAGGGGGAAGGCGCCGTGGCCGGCATCGTGGCCGCCCTGGTCCGGCTCAACGACCTGCCGGACCTGGACCTGATCATTGTGGCCCGCGGCGGCGGCTCCCTGGAGGACCTCTGGCCCTTCAACGAGGAGGCCGTGGCCCGCGCCGTCTACGGCAGCCGCGTCCCCGTCATCTCCGCCATCGGCCACGAGACGGACGTGACCATCTGTGATTATGTCGCGGACGTGCGCGCCCCTACCCCGTCGGCGGCGGCGGAGCGGGCGGTGCCGGACCGGGCCGAGTTCCGGCTCCGGCTGCGGGACCGTGCCGTCGCCCTCCGCACGTGCGCGGAGCGGGCGGTGGAGGAGCGTGCCGGGACGGTGGACCGGGCCGTGGCTCTGCTGGACCGCTGCCTGCCGGACCTGGAGGTCATGCGGACCCGCGTGGAGGAACTGGCAACGGCAGCGGCGGAGCGGCTGGAGCGCGGCCTGCACCGGCAGCGGGAGCGGGTGGAGGCGCGCGCCCTCCAACTGCACGCGCTGGATCCGCGACAGACGCTGGCGCGCGGCTACGCGGTGGTGCAGGATAGAGAGAGCGGACGGATCATCAGCCGGCGCGCGGACGCGGCCCCGGGCCGCCGCCTGGGCATCACCGTGAGCGACGGCCCGTTCGACGCCCGCGTGGAGGAGGCGCCGTGACCGGGAGCCTGGAGCAGCAGCAGGGGGAGACCTTTGAGTCCCTCTACGGGCGGCTGGAGGAGGTGGTGCGCCGCCTCCAGGACGGCGGGCTCACCCTGGAGGAGTCCGTGGCCCTCTATGAGGAGGGGGTGCACCTGGCCCGACGCTGCCAGGAGCTGCTGGACGCGGCGGAGCTGCGCATCACCCAGCTCCAGGAGTCGCTGCTGGAGCCCGTCCCCGAGCTCCTGGACGAAGACGAGGCGGTGGACGGCCAGGAGGAGCCGGCCTAGTGCTGCGGGCGGACCTGCACAGCCACACCCAGTTCTCCCGGGACGGCCTCACCCGGCCGGAGGCCTTCGTGCAGCGCTGCATCCAGAAGGGGATCACCTGCGCGGCGGTCACGGAGCACAACAACATTGTGGGGGCGCTGCGCGTCCAGGAGCTGGCCCCGTTCAAGGTCATTGTGGGCGAGGAGGTGAAGACCACGGAGGGGGAGATCATCGGCCTCTTCCTCAAGGAGCCGGTGCCCAAGGGGCTGACGCCGGAGCGAACGGTGGAGCTCATCCAGGCGCAGGGCGGCATTGTCTGCGTGCCGCACCCCTTTGACCGGGTGCGCCGCTCGCCCCTGAAGGCGGAGGCGCTGGCCCGCATCCTCCCCCACGTCCAGGTGCTGGAGGTCTTCAACTCCCGCACCACCCTCCGGCGTGACAACGAGAAGGCCCGCCGCTTCGCGGAGGAGCACGGGCTCCTGGTCAGCGCGGGCACGGACTCCCACAGCGTGTGGGAGATCGGCAACGCGTGGGTGGAGATGCCGGACTTCGAGGGGCCGGAGGAGTTCCTAGCGGCGCTGCGGCAGGGGACCGTCCACGGCAAGCGCTCCAACCCGCTGGTCCACCTGCTGAGCACCTACGCCAAGCTACGCTGGCGGCTGGGCCTCTCCCCCGCCCGCTGAGCGGCGCCGGCCGGGACACGGGAGGACGGCGGCATGGACGACCTGGAGATCCTGGTGCGGCTGGTGGCGGCCACCGCCTTCGGCGCCGCCATCGGCTGGGAGCGAGAGCGCAAGCGCAAGCCCGCCGGCCTCCGGACCCACGCCCTGGTGGGCCTGGCCTCCGCCCTCATGATCGCCGCGGTGGATGCGGCGTTGCTGGGGGGCGCGGACCCCTCCGGCGTCAGCCGCGCCGTGCAGGGCGTGGTCACGGGCGTGGGGTTCATCGGCGCCGGCGCCATCCTCCGCTACGAGGGCGGGGTGGCCGGCATCACCACCGCCGCCAGCATCTGGATGGCGGCGGGCCTGGGCGTGGCCGCCGGCTTGGGCGAGTACCTGCTGGGCGTGGCCGGGGTTGTCCTCGGCTTCATCGTCCTGCTGCTCCTGCGGGAGCTGGAGCCCACGGGCGGCGAGTGAGCCCGCCGCCCGGAGCACAGGGGAGGGGAGTGGACGTGACGCTACGCATCGGCTGGTTCTCCACGGGACGGGGCCCGGGCAGCCGCGCCCTGCTGACGGCGGCGGTGGAGGCGATCCGCTCCGGGACGCTGCCGGCGGAGATCGCCTTCGTCTTCTCCCACCGGGAGCGCGGCGAGCACGAAGGGTCCGACCAGTTCTTCGACCTGGTGGAGTCCTACGGCCTACCGCTCATCACCTTCTCCGACCGGAAGTTCCGCAGGCAGGCCGGCGGCCAGGTGGCCCGCCTGGGCCAGCCGCTGCCCGCCTGGCGGACCGACTACGACCGCCGCGTGGCGGAGCTGGTGGCGCCCTACCGCTTCGACCTGGGGATCCTGGCGGGCTACATGCTCATCTTCACGGCGCCCATGTGCAACCGCTACCCGCTCCTGAACCTACACCCGGCGGCGCCGGGCGGGCCCAAGGGCATCTGGCAGGAGGTCATCTGGGAGCTCATCCGCCAGCGGGCGGCGGTCAGCGGCGTCTACACCCACCTCTCCATTGAGGAGGTGGACGAAGGGCCGGTGGTCACCTACTGCACGTACCCCCTCCGCGGCCCGGACTTCGACGCGCTGTGGCGGGAGATTGAGGGGCGGACGGTGGAGGAGCTGCGGGCGTCCCCGGGCGAGGCGCTGCCGCTGTTCCAGGAGATCCGCCGCCACGGCGCGGCGCGGGAGCAGCCGCTGATCATCGAGACCATCCGCGCCTTCGCCGAGGGACGGGTGCGGCTGGAGGGGCGCACCGTGGTGGACCGGGAGGGCCGCCCCGTCTCCGGGTACGACCTGACGCCGGAGATCGACCGCGCGGTGGGGGCGCTGCGGGCGGGGGAGGCGCCGGTCCAGGGGCGGCGGCCGTGACCCAGGCCGTTTTGGTCTACGGGGCATGGGGCGCCGCGGCGGTGCTGGTGGTGGTGGGCTCGCTGGCCGTGGACCGCGGCCGCAGGCGGCTAGCGGGGCTGCTGGCCATCACAGGCCTGGCCCTGCTGCTCCTGGGCGTCCTCCTCACCGGCGCCCTGTGAGCGGCCGCGGCGCCGCCTCACTTGGGCGGCGCGTCCCCCAGCGCGGCGTCCAGGATCTCCACCGCCCGGTCGATCTCCTCCCGACTCACGGTGAGCGGCGGCGTGAACCGCAGGAGGTCCGGCTTCAGGTTGTTGACCAGCAGCCCGCGCTCCAGGCAGCGCCGGGCCACCTCCTCCGCCGCGTCCGTGCGGAGCTCCACCGCCACCAGCAGGCCGACGCCGCGCACCCCCCGGATGACGGCGTGGCGGTCCTCCAGCCCCCGCAGCCGCTGCATGAGGTAGGCGCCCAGCTCCCGCGCCCGGGCCGGCAGGTCCTGCTGGATGACGTACTGGAGGACGGCATAGCCCGCCCGCGTGGCCAGCGGGTTCCCGCCGAAGGTGGTGCCGTGGTCGCCCGGGTAGAAGTGGGCCGCCACGTGCTCCCTGGCCAGCACCGCGCCGATGGGCACGCCGCCGCCCAGCCCCTTGGCCAGCGTCATGACGTCCGGCTCCGCGCCGGCCTGCTCGTAGGCCCAGAGGGTCCCGGTGCGGCCCACGCCGGTCTGCACCTCGTCCAGGATCAGCAGGAGGCCGTGCTGGTCACACCACTGGCGGACGCGGCGCAGGTAGTCCGGCGCGGGGACGTTCACGCCCCCCTCGCCCTGCACGGGCTCCAGCAGCACGGCGCACGTCCGGGGCGTGGTGGCCGCCTGGATGGCCGCCACATCGTCGAAGGGCACGTGGACGAACCCCTCCGGCAGCGGCGCGAAGGGCAGCCGGTACTTCTCCGTGCCGGTGGCCGTGACGGTGGCCAGCGTCCGGCCGTGGAAGCCGTTGACGGTGCAGATGATCTCGTAGGCGCCGTTGAGCCGCTCCCGCCCGTAGCGGCGCGCCAGTTTGATGGCCCCCTCGTTGGCCTCCGCGCCGCTGTTGCAGAAGAAGACGCGGTCCAGGCAGGAGTGCTCCACCAGCAGCGCCGCCAGCTCCAGTTGCGGCGTGGTGTAGACCAGGTTGGAGGTGTGGATGAGCTCCTCCGCCTGCCGGCGGACGGCATCGGCCACCACGGGGTGGGCGTGGCCCAGCACGTTCACAGCAATGCCCTGCACGAAGTCCAGGTACTCCCGGCCCTGATCGTCCCAGACGCGGGTGCCCCGGCCGCGCACCAGGGTCACCGGGACGCGGCGGAACATCTGGAA
>DATCLE010000248.1:0-6642 GCA_036564075.1 Dehalococcoidia bacterium | reverse complement strand
GTTCATGGTAGGCCTGGTGGACGTAGTTCCGGACTATGACCCGCTCCTCCGTCCAGCAGACGTCGTCCATGCGCACGGTTCGCCGCTGGCCGGTGCGCTCCTCCTCCGTCCCGGCCTCCCGGTCGAACCGGGGGGCGCGCTCGGCGCGGAAGGTGTTGAACCAGCGGGTCTCGGTGATGTACGTAACGTCGATGAAGCCAAGGACTGCGTCCTTGGCCGTGGTCTCGATGGGCGGGTCGCCCTCCTGGTTCGCGATGCAGGAGTCCTTGGGACCCAGCTTGGTGGGGTATCCGTAGGTCTGGCCGGCGGAGCCGGGGGTAGGGGGATCCGGCCAGTCCTTGAGCGGAGGTTCGGGCGGGGGTGCCGGCATGAGGTGCTCCTAGCTACCCGGCCGCCCGGGGTCCGGCGCAGTGGGCGCATGGTAGCAGAACCCGCCGGGCCGTGCAACCGGCACGTCCCGCCGGCCGTGCGCCGGGTTGCCTGCCGTTGGATCATGCCCCCGGAGAGGGCGACGGCCGGCTCGCCGGACCGGCCGGCGTGGGGATTCGAGGGGACGCAGCCGGGACGCCCGGCAGGCCGCTGCCCCGGAGGCCGGGGAGTCGCCGGCGCGGCGGGCGCTGCCCATCTACGACGCGCCGCTGCTGGCCATCCTCACGGTGGCCGGTCGCTACCCTGCTGCTCCGGCTTCGCCACGTCCTCCACGTGGAGGGGCGCCGCCTCACCATGCACCCGCTGTTGACCTTCGCGGCCGTGCCGGCCGGGGCGTCGTTGCTGGGGCTGACGGGGGCGGTGAGGCCCGCTCAGCCGGTGGGGCCTTGCCGGGCCAGGCGCTCCTTGAGGGCCACCAGCGGCGACATGGCCGCCGGGTCCACGCCGTTGAGGGCCGCCAGGTAGTAGGAGACGAAGTCCCCCAGCAGGAGGGCGCTGAGCATGTGGGCCATGGCGCCGCGCCCGCGGGCCTCCACGGTGACGTGCTCCACCCCCGCGCGCGCCAGCTCCTCCGCGGTGGCGTCGTAGCGGGCCAGGACCCGCGGGTGCAGGAGGGGGGAGCGGAGGAAGACGGCCGCCAGGGACGGCAGCAACCCCGCCGGCCGGCCGTAGCCCACGATGCTGTTGTGGTTGGCCTCCGGCAGCTCCTCGCTGAAGGCCCAGACCTCTGCGTTCTCGTTGAGCTGGGTGCGCCAGCGGTAGGCCACGGGCGCCAGGAACTCCGCGCCGTAGACCACGGGCAGCCGGCCCTGGAGGCGGCGGGCCAGCGCCTTGGCCGGGTTCCGCGTTGCGGGCACGGCGGCGTCCACCTCCCGCGCCGTCTCCTCCATAGCCGCCGCGGCGTCCGCCAGCGCGTCGCCGGGGTCCGGCAGCAGGCCCAGGCGCGTCACCACGGCCAGCAGGCAGGCGAAGGAGTAGGCGATGGCGGCGCGGGGCGGCGCGTCGTAGGCGAAGCGGAGGAGGGGCACGCCGTGCTCCGCCGCCAGGGCGGCCATGGGGCCGCCGGTGCAGACGGCCACCGCCGGGCAGCCCGCCGCCAGTGCCGCCCGCAGGCCGGACAGCGTCTCCTCCGTGGCACCCGAGTAGCTGGACGCCAGCACCAGCGTGCGGGCGTCCGCCCAGGCGGGCAGGCCGTAGCCCCGGTGGACGGAGACGGGGACGGTGCCCTCCCGGTCGGCCAGGGCGCGCACCAGGTCGCCGCCGAGGGCGGAGCCGCCCATGCCCAGCACCAGCACGCGGCGCACGTCCCGGTAGGCGGGGGGCGGCTGGAAGGCGCAGGCCTCACGCCAGGCGTCCCGCAGGCGGGCCGGCGTCTCCCGGATGCGGTCCAGCAGGCCGCTGGGGTCCAGGCGGCGGATCTCGTCCGCGCGGTCCAGGGGGTCCATCACGCCAGCCCCACCAGGTGGCGGCCCTCCTCCAGCACGCGGGGCACCAGGTCCGGGTCCGTGACCTCCGTGTAGATGCGGACCAGGGGCTCCGTGCCGGAGAAGCGGATGAGCAGCCAGCCGGTATCCCCCAGGAGGAACCGGAAGCCGTCGATGGTGTCCCGGCCGGTGACGGGCACGCCGGCGATCTCCCGCGGGTCCGCCGCCTGCGCCCGCGCCAGCACGGCGGGCCGCTGTTCCGGGTCCAGGTGCAGGTCCACGCGGTCGTAGTAGTGGGGGCCTACGCGGTCGTACACGGCCTGGATGAGCTCCGAGGGCCGCTTGCCGGTGCGGGCCATGAGGTCCAGGAAGTAGAGGCCGGCCAGGATGCCGTCGCGCTCCGGCAGGTGGCCGCGGAAGCCGTAGCCGCCGGACTCCTCGCCGCCGATGAGGGCGTCCGTCTCCATCATCTTGGGCCCCAGGTACTTGAAGCCCACGGCGGTCTCGTAGACGGGGACGCCGTAGAGGCGGCCCAGCTTGTCCGCCATCTTGGTGGTGGTGATGGACTTGACGATGGGTCCGCGCTCGCCGCGGACCTCCAGCAGGTAGTAGCAGAGCAGGGCGAAGACCTGGAGCTGGGTGACGAAGGCGCCTCCCTCGTCCACAATGCCCAGGCGGTCCGCGTCGCCGTCGGTGGCCAGGCCCACGTCGGCGCCGCCCGCCCGCACCGTCTCCATGAGGCGGGCCAGGTTGCGGGTGATGGGCTCCGGCGCGGCGATGCCGGGGAAGTTGGGGTTGACCTCCGCGTTGATCTCCTGCACGGCGGTCCGGCCGCCCTCCAGGAGCGACCGCAGGTAGCCGGCCCCCGTGCCGTACATGGCGTCCACGGCCACGCGGAGGCCGGCGGCGCGCAGGCGGTCCAGGTCCACCAGGCGGCCCAGGTGCTCCAGGTACGCCGGACGGGTGACGGTGCGCTGTACCAGGCCCCGGGCCTCCGCCTCCGGCAGGGGGAGGCGGCGGACGCCGCGCGACTCCAGGATGCCGGGGATGGCGGACTCGATGGCCTCCACCACCTCCGGGGAGGCGCTGCCCGCGTAGTGAGGCTTCACCTTGAAGCCGTTCCAGATGGCGGGGTTGTGACTGGAGGTGATGACCACGGCCCCGCCGGCGCCCTGGTGCAGGATGCCGAAGGAGACGGCCGGCGTGGGGGTGGGCTCGTTCACCAGGTAGGTGCGCACGCCGTTGCCCGCGGCCACCTCCGCCACGGCGGCGGCGAAGCGGTCGGACTGGAAGCGGGTGTCGTACCCCACCACCAGGCCGCGGTCCGCCATGCCGGTGCTGCGGAGCCACTGGACCGTGGCCTGGGCGCAGGCGCGGACGTTCTCGAACGTGTAGTCCTCGGCGATGACGGCGCGCCAGCCGTCGGTGCCGAACTTGATGACGCTCATGCCCAACCTCGTTCCTGACGTGGTGCGGCGGTCACCCCTCCGCCGGTGGGGCGGCCGGCACCGGGGTGCCGGGCCCCAGGACGGCGCCGCCCTCCACCGTGGCGCCGTCGCCCAGGTAGACGCCGTGGAGCGCCGCGCCCTCGCCCACCACGCAGCGGGCGCCCACCACCGCGTCCCGCAGCGTGGCACCGGGCCCCACGCGCACCTGCTCCCAGAGCACGCAGCCGCTCAGGTGGCTCCCCGCGCCCACCACCGTGCCCGGGCCGATGACCAGCGGACCCTCCAGCCGGCACCCCTCCTCGATGCGGGCGCCCGCGCCCACCAGCACCGGGCCCGTGACGGTGGCGCCGCCGGCCACGCTGGCCCCGGGGTCCACGTGCGGGTAGGCGGCGTCCCCGTCCAGCTTGCTGCGGACGGCGCCGGTGAGGAGGTCCCGGTGCACCTGGAGGTACCGCTCCGGCGTGCCGATGTCGATCCAGTACGCGTCGGAGGCGAAGCCCAGGAGGTGCTGGCCCTCCCGCAGCAGGTCCGGGAAGAGCTCCCGCTCCACCATGGACGGCCGGTCCGCGGGGATGCGGTCCAGCACCCACGGCTCAAAGATCCAGGTGCCGGCGTTGGCCATGTTGGACGGCGCCTCCTCCCGCGGCGGCTTCTCCACGAAGCGCCGCAGCCGGCCGCTCTCCGGTTCCCAGTCCACCACGCCGTAGTGGCTGGGGTCCGCCACCGGGGTGAGGGAGATGGAGACGGCGGCGCCGGCCTCCCGGTGCCGGGCCAGCATGGCGGAGAGGTCCAGGTCGGTGTACACGTCGCCGTTGAGGGCGAAGAAGGTGCCGTCCAGCAGGTGCGCCACGTTGCGGATGGCGCCGCCGGAGCCCAGCGGCGTCTCTTCCAGGACGTAGGTGATGCGGACGCCGTAGGCCCGCCCATCGCCGAAGTGGCCTTCGATGGCCTCCGGCAGGTAGGAGAGCGCCAGGATGACCTCCGTGACGCCGTGCCGCCGCAGGTGGGCGATGCAGTGTTCCAGGAACGGCCGGTTGAGGATGGGCACCATGGACTTGGGCCGCCCGTAGGTGAGCGGCCGGAGCCGGGTGCCCATGCCGCCGGCCAGGACCACGGCTTTCATGGTCTTCGCTGAGCCCCCTGTCCGGTCCGGGCCACGGGAGGCCCGGCCGCGTGACGTGCCGGTGCGGGCGGGAACGGGGTGTTCCGCCGGGTGCCGCCGCACGCGTGCTGATGGTCATTTTCGCCCACGCGGCGGCCGGTGCCAAGAGTCCCAACGGCTTAGGTTAGCTCCAGCACCACCTTGCAGTCCTGCGGGTTGCCCAGGGCGTGGAAGGCCTCCGGCAGTCCGTCCAGGCCCACGGTCCGGGTGACAAGGGGCGCCGGGTCGATGGCGCCGCCGGCGATGGCGGCCAGCGCCTCCGCCACCTCCTCCGGGCTGTAGCCCAGCAGGAACCGGAGCGTCAGGTGCTTCCGGATGCCGGTCATGGGGGTGATGCGGTCCTCCGTCATGCAGGCGCCCACCACCATGACGCGGCCCCGCCCGGCCGCCAGGTCCATGGCCTGCTGGAGGGCCCCCGGCACCCCCACGCACTCGAAGACCAGGGGCGGCGGACCGCCGGCGGCCGCCGCCACGCGGGCGGCCACGTCCCCCGCGGCCGGGTCCAGGACCAGGTCCGCCCCCAGGCGCTCCGCCAGGGCGCGCCGGGGCGCTGCGGGCTCCGTGACCGTCACGTGCCGGATGCCCTGGTGCTTCAGCCAGAGCAGCGTCAGGAGGCCGATGGGCCCGGCCCCCAGGACGAGGGCGTGCTCCTCCGGCGCGGGCTTTGCCTCCCGGACGGCGTGGAGGGCCACGGCGCAGGGCTCCGTGGTGGCGGCCAGGCGGTCCGGCACGTGGTCCGGCACCCGCAGGAGCAGGGGCGCGCTGAGGACCACGTACTCGCCGTAGGCGCCGGGGTAGCGGGAGCTGTAGCCCAGGGGGTGCATGACGCCGGGCGACGCCGGGTCCAGCACGGCGGGGACGCCGGTGACGCGCGTGCCGGGCGCCCAGCCCTCGGCGCCGGGGCCCGGTTCCACCACCTCCGCCACGAACTCGTGCCCCATAACCACGCCCTGATCCAGGTCCATCTCGTTCCAGCCGGGGCCGTCGCCGGCCCGGGCGGCGCGCACCAGGTCCTGGGCGTAGCGGGCGGCGTGCAGGTCGCTGCCGCAGATGCCGCAGGCACGGACGCGGGCCAGCACCTGCATGGGGCCCGGCCGGGGCCGCTCTACCTCCTCAATGGCGAGGCGCGTGCCGCGCAGGACCATGGCGCGCATCCCGTCCCTCCCGCTCCTGCCGGACGCCCTCCGCAGGGCGCCGGGCACCCATTATAGCCCGGCGGCGGCCGGTTGTGCGCCCGGGAGCCCGGTGGTTCAATGGCAGGGGAGGGATGCCCGTGGAAGACCTGGCGACGCTGTCCTGGCGGGTCTACCCGGCGCTGGCGCTGGTCCTGCTGGGCGCCGCGCTGGCCGGGCGGGGGTTCCGGCTGGAGCTGAGCGGCTTCCGGCTGCCGGTGGCGGACCCGGCCAAGGCCGTCACCATCATGCGGGGCTTCCGGTGGTCGGTCATCGGGCTGGCGCTGGCCGGCGCGGGGATCGCCTGGATCTGGGGGCTGGCCTGGCTGCTGGCCATCTCCCTGGTGGTGGGTGCGGGGGAGACGTTCGAGACTTCGCTGGACGTCTTCGCGCTGGAACGGCTGCGCCGCCGGCAGGGACCGCCGGGTGGGGACGCGTGACGGCCGGCGCCCGGGAAGGGCGCCGGCCGTGCGATCCGGTGGCGGGCGCGGGCTAGGACCGCGGCAGGCCCAGGCCGCGGGTGGCGATGATGTTCCGCTGGATCTCGTTGGTGCCGGAGTAGATGGTCATGGGCACGGAGGTGAGGTAGTTCTCCGGCATCATGCCCCGGAACGGGGCCCGCCGCTCCTCCGGCAGGAGCTGGCCGGCCAAGCCCAGCATCTTCACGCCGAAGTTGTAGATGCGCTGCGCCAGCTCTGACTGGAAGACCTTGATCATGGACGCCTCGTAGTTGGGGTGCTGGCCGTTGGCCTGCATGTAGCCGATGCGGTAGCCCAGGTAGCGGGCCACGTTGTTCTCCACCACCAGGTTGGCCAGCCCCACCCGGAACTGCGCCCGTACGTCCGGCCGGGCCTCCCGCAGGTACGCCGTCATCTCCTCCAGCGTGCGCCGCAGCCCCGCCGTGGTGCCGATGCCGGACCGCTCGAAGTCCAGCAGCGTCATGCCCACGTACCAGCCCCGGTTCTCCTCCCCCACCAGGTTCTTGCGGGGGACGCGGACGTTATCGA
>DATCLE010000247.1:0-13883 GCA_036564075.1 Dehalococcoidia bacterium | reverse complement strand
TCACTACGGAGTTGGGGCACGTGCTGGTCTTCGGGCTGGAGCGCCTGGCGCCCGATGTGTGCTTCGCTTGGCGTCTGCGGGAGCACGTGACGGCGGCCGGCGGGGTGATGGCCCTGGCCCACCCGTTCCGAAGCGGCGGACCGGTGGACCGCGGCCGCACGGCCGGACTGTTCGATGCGCTGGAGGCGGTCAACGGGAGCGACGGGCCGGCGCTGAACCGCTCGGCGGCCGGGCTGGCCGGCGGCCTGCGGTTGCCGGGGCTGGGCGGCAGCGACGCCCACGCGCTGCACGAGGTGGGCACGGCCGCCACCCTGTTCGAGGTGCCGGTGCGGGATGAGGAGACGTTCCTGGCGGCGCTGCGGGCCGGGCGCTACCGGGCCGTGGACCTGCGGGGGCGGACAGGCGTACCCGAAGCGTAAGGCGTCAGCGGCCCGCCGCCAGGGCCTGCTGGAACGCCTCGTAGGCGGGGCGGTCGTAGAGGACGAAGAGGACGCGCTGGATGCCGGTGCCGCCTGCCGCGTGCCGCCGCACGGCGTCCACCATGATGCGGGCGCACTCCGCCAGCGGGAAGCCGCCCACGCCGGTGCCCAGCGCCGGAAAGGCCACGCTGCGGGCGCCCGCTTCGTCCGCCTTGCGGAGGGCGTCCTCTGTGGCGGCGCGGATCTTCCCGGCGTCGGTGCGCAGGTCCTGGCCCATGACGGCGGCGTGGATGACCCAGCGGGCCCGCAGCCGTCCGGCGCCGGTGACCACGGCGGTGCCCACGGGGACCGGTCCCTGGGCCACCGCCTCCCGCTCGATCTCCGGTCCGCCGGCACGCTTGAGGGCGCCGGCCACCCCGGCCCCCATCCACAGGTGGTTGTTGGCGGCGTTCACCAGCGCGTCCGCCTCCACCTGGGCGATGTCCCCCTGCACCAGCTCGATGTCCACGTCCGGCCGCCCCCTCACGCCCGCCCGTGCACGGTCGGGATGACCTCCTCCATGAGCCGCCGCGTCTGCGCCAGCGCGTCGACGTCCGACTCCGCCACCGGCCGCAGCACGAACTTGGAGACGCCCGCCGCGACGTACTCGTCGATGCGGGCCAGGATCTCCGCCGCGCCACCCACGGCCAGGTACGCCCGCGGGTCCGGCGCGCCGGGCGTCCGGGCCAGCGCGGCGGCTGCCCGCTGCACGGCCGGCTCCTCCCAGCTCCCGAAGCGGAACGGGAAGCCAGCGCCGTAGTGGTCCTCGTCGATGGTGCGGCCCGCCTCCGCCGCGGCGGCCTTGATGGCCGCCACCACGGGCCCCACCTGAGCGGGCGTCTGGACGCCGCCCAGCCAGCCGGTGCCGTAGCGGGCGGTCCGCCGGACGGCCGCCGGGCTGCTGCCGCCGATCCAGAGGGGCAGCGGCTGTTGCAGCGGCTTGGGGGCAATGGACGCCTCCCGGTACCGGTAGAAGCGGCCCTGGAAGCTCACCCGGTCCTCGCTCCAGAGGCGGGTCATGATCGCCAGCATCTCGTCCGCCTGGCGGCCCCGCGCGCTGGGGTCCCGCCCCGTGGCGGCGAACTCCGGCGCCGCGTCCCGCCCCACGCCGAAGGTGAGCAGCAGCCGCCCACCGCTCAGGTAATCGATGGTGGCGCACTCCTTGGCCAGCACCAGCGGGTCCCGCAGGGGGAGCAGGATGGCGTTGCAGCCGAACTTCAAGCGGCGGGTGCGCCCGGCCAGCGCCGCCATGGTGGCCACCGGCTCCAGCGTGGGCTGGAGGGAGACCAGCCGCTCGCTGACCCAGAGGGAGTCCACGTCTCCCTCCTCACAGAGGTCCACCAGCCGCCAGAAGGCGTCCGGGCCGGAGAACGGCACCCCGGAGACGCCCAGACCGATCCTGATGCTCATGCCCCTCTCCCCCTACGGTGCGGTCCCTACGCCCGTATCTTACCCCACGGCCCGCGGGCACGGCACAGCAGGGCCCGACCGCCCAGCGCGCAGAGGCCCGCCTCCGCCGCCAGGAACGCGCCCCAGACGGCGGCCGCCCGGCCCAAGTGCCACCGCTGGTCCATGCCCTGGTGCCGCACCTCCGTCTCCCCGATGGCGACCCCGAAGATGGTCCGCCAGACCACCGTGGCCTCCGGCGTGGGCGGGAAGCCCAGCGACCGCGGGTCCCGGACCTCCGTCACCTGGAGGTGGGCGGCCGGCGGCAGCGGCTGGAACTGCCACGACGTGGCGGCCACGTCCTGCAGGGCGCGGACCTGCTCGTCCGTCAGCCCCTCCGCGCGGTCGTGGCAGGCCAGCGGCGTGAGGAGGGCCGCCGCCAGGAGGGCGGCGGCCAGCGCGAAGGGGATGCCGGCGCGAACCATGGGCGGACGGCCCCCGCAGACGGTTGCGGCCCCGGCCGCAGGGCCGGGGAGTCGGGGTCAGGGTAGGGGCCGCCCGCCTTGCGGGCAATACCGGAGCGGCATGTCCCGGCCTGCGGGCCCGCGCTACGGCGTGATGACGGCGCGCCGGATCTGCGTCTGGTCGCCCTCCCGGCCCTGCCACTCCGCCTGCTGGAACGCCTCATCGATCTGCTCCAGCGGGAACTTGTGGGAGACCACCTGGTCGAAGGGGTACCGGCTCCGGTTCCGCACCAGGAAGTCCAGCGCTGCCGGGATCACCCACGGCTCGTACATGACCACGCCCACGATCTTCTTGGAGCCGAACACCAGTTGCGCCGCCGGGTCCAGGGTGGCCGTCTGGCCGATGGAGATGTTGCCGATCTCCAGGTAGGTGCCGCCCGGGCGGGTCATGGCCAGCCCCTCCGGGATGGCCGACGGCAGCCCCACGAACTCCGCCACCACGTCGGCGCCGCGGCCCTGGGTGAGCTCCATCACCTTGGCGATGCGCGCCATGGGCTCCGGGTACTCCTGGAGGCTGACCACCTCGTCCGCGCCGAACCGCTTCGCCAGCTCCAGCCGCGCGGGCACCGCGTCGATGACGATGACGCGGTCCGCGCCCATGTCCCGTGCCACGGCGGTGGCGTTGATCCCCAGGCCGCCCGCGCCCTGGATGACGATGGTGTCCCCGAAGCGCAGCCCGGCCTGGTTGAGGCCGAAGATGACCTGGGAGAGGGCGCAGTTCACCGGCGCTACCATCTCATCCGGCAGGTCGTCCGGCACCTTGTAGACGAAGTGGCCGGGGCGCAGGTAGTAGTACTCCGCGTAGGCGCCGGTGAAGCCGGGCGAACTCCCCATGCCCGCGCCTTGGGCCAGCTTGTTGGGGCAGGCGGCAAGCTGGCCGCGGGTGCACTGGTAGCACCGCCGGCACGGGTAGAAGTACATGTAGGCAATGCGGTCGCCCTCCTGCAGGGGCCGCCCCAGGGAGTCGGTGCTGACGCCCGGCCCCAGCGCCGCCACCTGGCCCGTCATCTCGTGGCCGGAGACGCGCGGCCCCCGCTGGTAGAGGGCGGCCGGCATGTCGCCGCGCCAGATGTGCAGGTCAGAGCCGCAGATGCCCGCGGCGGTGACCCGCACCAGGATGGAGCCCGGCTCCAGCTCCGGCGTCTCCAGCTCCACAATCTGGTGCGGCTGCTTGGGGCCCGTGAACAGTGCTGCCTTGCCCTTCATGGTGTGTCCCTCCTCTCCACCGCTGCTGCCGAAGTCCGACGGTGCGCCGCTCAGGCCGCGCCCAGGCGCGCCAGGACGCGGTCCTCATGCGAGAAGTCCCACTCCATCTGCCGGTCCAGGCCCTGCTCCTGGTACCACTGGTACGTCTGCCGGTGGCCGGACTCGAAGTCGTACTGCGGCTCCCAGCCCAGCTCGCGCCGGGCCTTGCCGATGTCGTACACCTGGTTCACCTGCCAGACGAAGGAGTACAGCGGCCGTTCCAGCGCCCCCATCACCTCCGGCGGCACGTGGACGATCTCCGGCTCCACGCCCACGATCCGGCCGATGGTCCGCACGTAGCCGTTGAAGGTGATGGCCTTGGGCCCCGTCACCACGTAGGCCTGGCCGATGGCCCGCTCGTTCCCCAGGACGGCGGCGAAGGCGCGGGCCAGGTCGTCCACGTGGCCCTGCTGGAAGAGCGTCTGGCCGGTGCCGGGCACCAGCACCTTGCGGCCGCGCAGCAGCCGGGCGAAGAAGCTGAACTCCCGGTCCGTCAGGGTGTTGTGGGGGCCGTAGACGTAGGACGGGCGGATGACGGTGACCGGGAAGCCGTGGGCGCGGAAGGCCTCCATGAGGAGGTCCTCACACTTCACCTTGTTGCCGCCGTAGGCCGGCGCGTTGGGCCGGCGGTCCAGGGGGAACGTCTCGTCCACGGGGGCGTAGTCGCTCCGCAGGTAGACGGCGGTGGTGCTGGTGAAGACGTAGTGGCGGAGGCGGCCGCGGAACAGCTCCACCAGGGGCTCCACCTGCTGGGGCACGTAGCCGCTCACGTCGAACACGGCCTCCACGTCCAGCCCGCCCAGCGCCTCCCGGAGGGAGGCCGGGTCGTTCCGGTCGCCGGCCACGCGGCGGACCTCCGGCGGGAACTGGGCCGGCGTGACGCCGCGGTTGAACACCGTCACCTGGTGGCCCTGCCGGACCAGCTCCAGCACCAGGTGGTACCCCACGAACTGGCTGCCGCCCAGCACCAGCGTCTTCAATGGCCTCCTCCTACTCCTCCAGCGGCGGCAGGCCGATGCCCTGCTCTCGGTACTGCCGGATCTTGGCCGCGTAGCCGCCGTCCGGGTTGCCCCGGCGGCGCAGGCGCGCGGCCTGCTCCTCCGTGAGCGGCGTGATCTGGCCGGGCACGCCCATCACCATGGAGCGCGGCGGCACCACGGTGCGGGGCGTGACCACCGCTCCCGCCGCCACGATGCACTCATCGCCGATCTCGGCATCGTCCAGGACGGTGGCATTGTTGCCAATGAGGACGTTGCTGCCCACCCGGCGGCCGTGGAGCACCACGCCGTGGCCCATGGTGACGTTGTCGCCGATCTCCAGCGGCGTCCCGGTGTGGACCACGGTGCCGTCTTCGATGTGGGTGCGACGGCCGATGCGGATGGGGGCGAAGTCCGCCCGGATGACGGCGTTGGGCCAGACGGAGGAGCCCTCGCCGATGGTCACGTCGCCGATGATGACGGCGGTCTCGTGGACGAAGGCGGTGGGGTGGATGACGGGTCGCTTGCCGTCGAACTCCTGGATCACGCGGGACCCCCGTGCGGTGGGATGGCCGCACCATTCTACCGCACGGTTAGGAGGCTGAGAAGCGGCGGGTCACGCCCCGTGCCGGACGGGCGACATGAACACCAGCCGGAACCCGGATGGGTCCTCCACGGTGATCTCCCGCATCCCGTAGGGCATGTCCTCCGGTCCGCGGACGATCCGGGCGCCCCGGTGGCGCAGTTCGTCGCCGGCCCGGTCCACGTCCTCCACGGCCAGGTAGAAGGCCACGCCCTCCGGCCGGGGCCGGTCCGCCGCCTTCTCGAACATGAACGCCGCGTTCCCCAGCTGCACCTGTGCCCACTCGGCCGGCTGGGTGGGATCGTCCGGCACCCGTCCCGCCAGCTGGAAGCCGAGGGCCTCCGTGTAGTAGCGCACGGCCTCGTCCACATCGCGGACGAACAGTTCAGGCGTGTTCTGCTGGATCACGGTTCACCTCCCGGATGGTGATGGCACCAGGGTACGACGGCTCTGTGACGGCGGGTTGTCAGGAGTGGGAGGCGGCCCGGCCGTTCAGGGGACCCGGCCCCGGGCCGCCCAGGCGCGGGCGGTCAGGCGGATGGAGCCGTCCGCCGCCGCGGGGAGGTCCGCGCGGAGCCGCTCCTGCAGGGCGGCCTGCCGCTCCCCGCTGAGGGAGGCCACGTAGCCGGGCGCGGGGCCCTGCCCGCCCAGGAACGGCGCCCAGTAGTCGTCGAAGTCGCGGAAGGTGGTGGGCACGTCGATGGCCCGCACCGCCACGTCCCGGAGACCGGCCGCCAGGAGCAGCCGCGCTAACGGCTCCGGCCGGCAGAGCGGGAAGCGCCGCCCCTCGTCCAGCTCGCGGGCGGCGGGGTCCAGGGCGCCGGCCGCGTCCCAGAAGCGGCGCATGAGCTGCATCTCCCCGACGTAGTCCCAGACGTAGAGCCCCACCAGCCCGCCGGGCCGCACGGCCCGCACCATCTCCGCCAGGCCCCGGGCCGGCTCCGGCAGGAAGTTCAGCACCAGGCCGGAGACGGCGGCGTCGAACGCGCCGGTCCGCACGGGCAGCCGCTGCGCGTCGCCGGTCAGGACGCCGGCGCGGGCGTCCGGGAGGTGTGCCCGCGCGTACGCCGCGTAGACCGCGGAGCTATCGACGCCCGCCACGTCGTGGGGCGCCGCCGCCTCCAGGACGGCGGCGCTCAGCGCGCCCGTCCCGCAGCCCACGTCCAGCCAGCGGCCGCCCGGCGGCGCGGCCAGCCAGGGGACGAACTCCCGCGCAACCAGCCGGCTCCACCGCCCCACGTACGGCTCGTACGCCTCCCCGCTGGCCCAAGCGGTCACAGGCCTCCTCCGGCTCCCCGGGCCTCCGCGGTCCGGGGCCCGCAACGTCCCCTAGTCCTCCGCATACCGCGTGGCCAGCGCCTCTGCCTCCCGCCGTACGGCCTCCGCCACGTCCGGCGGCGAGAGCACGCCGGCGGCGGCGCCCCGGCTCAGCACCCAGGGCAGCAGCCGCCGCAGGTCCCGGC
The DNA here is from genome assembly GCA_036564075.1 of Dehalococcoidia bacterium. Lineage (GTDB taxonomy): Bacteria > Chloroflexota > Dehalococcoidia > DATCLE01 > DATCLE01 > DATCLE01. The sequence continues at coordinate 7,247 of DATCLE010000247.1, read as the reverse complement.
AGCGGTACACGAAGACGGCGCCGTCCTCCACGGGCTCCACCCGCTCCAGGCCGAAGGCCGGGGCCTCCCGCGCCCACGGCACGGCCCGCTCCGCAACCCAGACGCGGACCTCCCGTGCTTGGGAGGGGGCGCCCTCCTCGCCCTCCGGGTCCGCGTCGTGGCGGCGCCGGAACCCCTCCGGCAGCAGCGCGGCGTCCAGGACCCGGCCGAGGCGGAAGTCGCGCATGCCCCCGCGGAGCCGGCAGTAGGCCACCAGGTGCCAGTCGTTCCCGTAGTAGACCAGGAAGTGGGGCTCCACCTCCCGCTGGGTGACCTGGTCCGTGGCGAAGGCGTGGTACCGGATGCGGACGAGCCGGTCCTCCACCACCGCCTGCTGGAGGAGCGGCAGCCAGGGCGAGGCGTCCCGCCGCGCCCAGCGGGAGATGCGGATCCGCTGGCGCAGGCGCTCCACCTCCGCCCGCGTCTCCGGGCTGAGGACGGCCTCCACCTTGGCGGCGGCCGTGCGGGCCGCCTCCCGCTGGGACGCCGTCCCCAAGCCGGAGGCCAGGTCCACGCCCAGGAGCAGCTGCACCGCTTCCTCCATGGTGAAGGCGATGGGCGGCAGGTGGTAGCCGGGCGCCAGGCGGTACCCTTCGCCCGGCAGCGCGGCCACGGGCACGCCCGCCCGGCAGAGGGCGTCGATGTCGCGGTAGACGGTGCGGACGGAGCACTCGCACGCCGCCGCCAGGTCCGCGGCGCGGACGGGCCGCCCCTCCCGCAGGCGCATGAGGATCAGCAGCCGGCGGTCCATCTGCTTCATGGCCATCCCAGCATACGACGGCCCGCCGGCCCCCGGCTACGCCGTGCCGGGCGGCGTCTTGCCGCCGGAGGGGGGCGCCGGGTGCGCCGCGTACCGTTCGGGGTCCAGGTCGAAGCGGTGCTTGCAGGCGAAGGACTCGAAGTAGTACGTCACGCCCCCATGCCGCGAGGTGGCCGGGGCGTGGGCCTCGTCTACCTCCGCACCGCAGACCGGATCGCGCGCCATGGCCGGACCTCCGCTGGCCGGGCGGGGAGCCGCACCACTACGCCGCCGGGGAGACGGACGGCCCGGCGGCGCGGCCGGAGCCGCCGGGGCAGGGCGTTGGGCGCGCCGGGGACGGTGGAGACGCCCGCCAGGGCGAAGAGGGGGTCGTACGCCAGGGCGGCACAGGCCAGGTCATGCACGGCGTAGAGGCCCAGCAGGCCCAGCAGCCGGCTGTGCGGCCGCCGCAGCGCCGCGGCCACCACCGCCACGCCGAAGACGGCGCGGGCGACCCGGTCCCACGTGCCCACGTTCCGTTCCATGCCGTGCTCCCGCGGGGCGGCTGCGGTGGCATGATGGCGGAGCGGCGCGGGTCGGCCCATCGCCCGAGGTAGCTATCCGACGGGAGTCAGGAGAGCCGGCGGCCAGGGGCCAGACCGGCGGCGCGGGCGAAGTCCGCCGCGGACACCTTGGGGGAACCCGGCGGCTGGACCCGCTTCACCAGCAGCGTGCCGCCGTCCAGGGCCACCGTCACCCCCTGGTCCGTCACGGCCAGCACCGTGCCGGGCGCGGCGCCGTCCGCCGCTTCCGGCTGCAACGCGCAGTCGAAGATCTTGAGCGGGGCGCCGTCCAGGCGGGCGGTGGCCCCCGGCTGGGGGTTGCAGCCGCGGATGAGGTTGTACACCTCCCGGGCGGGCCGGGACCAGTCGATGACGGACTCCTCGTCCCGGCAGAGCGGCTCGTAGGTGGCCTGGGACTCGTCCTGGGGGATGCGCGGCGCCGTCCCGGCCTTCACCAGCGCCACGGCCTCCAGCATAGCCTCCACGCCCCGGGGGAAGAGCTTGTTGAAGTAGAGGGAGCCCACCGTATCGTCCGGGTCGATCTCCACCTCCTTCTGCAGGAGGATGGGGCCCGTATCGATGCCCCGGTCCGGCCAGAAGATGGTGAGGCCCGTGCGGGTCTCCCCCTGGATGATGGCCCAGTTGATGGCGCTACCGCCGCGGTGGCGGGGCAGGAGGGAGGGGTGGTACTGGATGGTGCCAAGCCTGGGGAGTGCCAGCACGCGCTCCGGCAGGATGTCCGTGACGAACGCCATGACGTTGAGGTCCGGCTCCAGCGCCGCGTACTGCTGGAAGACGTCCGGCCGCTTCAGGGCCCGGGTCTCGAAGACGGGGACGCCGTGGGCGGCCGCGACAGCCCGCAGCGGGTCCGGCCGGTCCGGGGTGCCGGCGGGTGCGGCGGCACCCACCACGGTCTCGCCCCGCTCCAGCAACGCCTTGAAGACGGCCTCACCGAAGGCCGCCTGTCCGATCACCACGATGCGCATGGTCCCCCTCCGGTCGCGTCCAGGTGCCCGAGGACGGGCCCGCCGAGGGCGATTATAGCGGGGCGCGGGCCCCGGCGCACCGGCCGGGGCGCGCCTCCCTCACGGCGCCGCCGCGCCGATCTCCACCAGGTTGCCGTCTGGGTCCCGCACGTAGACGGACAGCAGAGCCCCCTGCGCCCCCGTCCGGCGTACGGGGCCTGCCACCACGTCCACGCCGCAGGCGCGGAAGTGGGCCAGTACGTCGTCCGGGGAGGCGCCGGTGAGGAAGCAGAGGTCCGCGGAGCCGGGCGTGGGGGCGGCCGCCTTCGGCTCGAACTCGCGGCCCGCCTGGTGCAGGTTGATCTTCTGCGCCCCCACGTGGAGCGAGCGGCGTCCCTCCGGGGAGACCTCCAGCCTCAGGCCCAGGACCTCCGTGTAGAACCGGCAGGTGCGGTCCAGGTCCCGTACCGTCAGCACCACGTGGTCGATGCCCGTGAGCCCCAGCGCCACGGCCGCCCCTCACGCCCGCCCGGGGTAAGGGCGGTGGACCTCCGCCAGACGGCGGATGCGCTCCTCCGCCAGGCGGTCGGCGGCGGCCGCCGTGGTGATGCCGTCCCGCTTGGCGATGGCGAACACCCGGAGGGTGGTCTCGTAGACCTCCCGGGCCTTGTGCTCCGCCCGCTCCCGGTTGTAGCCGCGCAGCTCGTCCGCCACGTTGATGACGCCGCCGCAGTTGACAATGAAGTCCGGGGCGTAGAGGATGCCGCGGTCCTGGAGGATGGCCGCGTGGTGCTCCTCCGCCAGCTGGTTGTTGGCGCCGCCGCAGACCACCCGGCAGCGCAGCCGGGGGATGGTGTCATCGTTGAGGACGGCGCCCAGCGCGTTGGGGGAGAAGATGTCCGCCTCCACGTCGAAGATGCGGTCCGGTGGGACGGCTTCGGCGCCGAAGTCGCGGACGGCGCGCTCCACCGCCGCCGGGTCCACGTCCGTCACCGTGATGCGGCAGCCGTCCGCCTTCAGCCGCTCCATGAGGTGGTAGCCCACCTTGCCGGCGCCCTGCACCGCCACGTGGCGCCCGGCCAGGTCGTCGCTGCCGAAGGCCTCCCGGGCGGCGGCCTTCATCCCCAGGTGGACCGTCACGGAGGTGAGGATGGACGTGTCGCCGCTGCCGCCGTTGGCTTGGGAGTATCCGGTGACGAACGCCGTTTCCCGCAGCACCAGGTCCATGTCCGTCATGGTGGTCCCCACGTCCGTGGTGGTGACGTACCGGCCGCCCAGCCCCTGCACGAACCGGCCGTAGGCGCGGAACAGCGCCTCCGACTTGTCCTGCTTGGGGTCGCCGATGATGACGGCCTTGCCGCCGCCGTGGTCCAGCCCGGCCGCGGCGTTCTTGTAGGTCATGGCCCGCGCCAGCCGCAGCACGTCCCGCACCGCCTCCTCCTCTGAGGCGTAGGGGAGCATGCGCGTGCCGCCCAGGGCGGGCCCCAGGGTGGTGTCGTGGATGCAGACGATGGCGCGCAGGCCGGTGGCACGATCGTGGCAGAAGGCCAGTTGCTCGTAGCCGTCGCCGGCCATGGCGGCGAAGATCTCCATGGCTCCTTTCCTCCCGGAAGCGTCCGGCGGCCGGGCCGGTCCCGTCCCCATCATAGCCCGCGCCCGCGGCCCGGCCAATCCGGCCTCGCGCGCCGTCAGCCGGGGCGCGGCACGGCCGCGGGATCCCGCCGCAGCTCCCACCACACCCGCAGGATCTCCCGGAAGGCGCGCAGGATGACCGATGGCCGGGCACCGGTGGCTCGACCGGCGCGCCGGGGCAGGTGGGTGACGGGCACCTCCGAGATGCGGTAGCCGCGCCGCCGGGCGCGTACCAGGAACTCGGCGCTGAAGGCGGCGCCCCGGGAGCGGGGCAGCCCCTGCGCCACCGCGCTCCGCGGGAAGAGCTTGAAGGCGCAGTCCACGTCCCGCGCCGTGTAGCCGAAGAGCAGCCGCACCAGCAGGTTCCAGCCCCACCCGTTCAGACGGCGCAGCAGGTGGTCCTGCCGCCGGGCTCGGTAGCCGATGGCGAAGTCCGCCCCGGCCTCCAGCTCCCGCAGCAGCAGCCGGATCTCCGACACGTCGAACTGGTGGTCGCCGTCGGTGAGGAAGATGAGGTCGTGGACGGCGGCCTGGAAGCCGGAGGCCAGCGCCGCGCCGTAGCCCTGGTTGGCGGCGTGCCGGACGTGGCGGACGTGGGTGTCCGCCTGTTGGGCGCGGGACACCACCTGGGGGGTCGCGTCGGTGCTGCCGTCGTCCACCACGATGATCTCGTAGTCGCCGGCGACGGCCGGGAGGACGCGCGCCAGGTCCCGGAGCAGGCCGGGCAGGTTCTCCGCCTCGTTGTAAGCGGGTAGGACGGCGGAAACGGTGCGCTGCCCGTTGGGCGGGGACGCAGGGCGCTCCGCCGCGGCGGCCACGCCGGCGTCCTGGGCACGGTTGCTGGTCATGGAACGCTCCAACCTCGATCTTACCATAGGCGGGGCCCTGGGGCCGCCGGCGGCTACCGCCTGCGGGGCCGTCCCTCTACAATCGATCTGGGGCCGGCGGGCGAGGAGGTGACGGTCCGTGACGGAGAACGGCGGGCGGGACGCGGCGCCCCGGGCGGCGGCCTGGCTGCGGCTGGCGGCGGTGCTCCTGGTCGTGGGCGCGGGGCTGGCGGCGCTGTGGTGGCTGGCCGGCGACGGCGGAGCCGACGGCACGGAGCCCGGTCCGCCGGACGCACCGGGGGAGGGCGCGGCCCTGGTGGGCCAGCGGGCGCCGGACTTCGCCCTGGCCAGCCCGGAGGGGGAGACCGTCCGCCTCAGTGACCTGCGCGGCCGGCCGGTGCTGGTGAACTTCTGGGCCACGTGGTGCGGGCCGTGTCTGGAGGAGATGCCGGCCATCCAGCGCGTGTACGACCAGCACGCCGGCAGCGTGGCGGTGGTGGCCGTCAACTTCCGGGAGGGCCCGGGGCCGGCGGCGGAGTTCGCCGGGCGGCTGGGGCTGACCTTCCCGGTGGTCCTGGACCGGGCCGGCGAGGTGGCGGCCCGCTACGGCGTGCCGGGGCTGCCCAGCAGCTACTTCATCGACGCGGAGGGCGTGGTCCGCGCCGTCCACTTCGGCCCCATGGACGAGGAGACCATCCGGCAGAAGCTGGCGGCCGCGGGCTCTCCGTTGGAAGAACGCTCCTGAGGGGTGCGACCCGGCTGTCGGGTCGGGGGCCGCGGTGGTAAGCTGCGGGTACGGCCGCCCCATGGGGCGCCATCCCGCGGTGGGGGAGCGTATGCGCATCCCGTGGCACCTGGCCCTGCCCGCCGCCGTCTCGCTCGCCGTCCTGGTCTTCGGGATCGTGCAGGCCGGGACGGACGGCGCCGCGCCGTCCGTGGAGGAGCGCGGCAGCGCCGCCCCGGAGGAGACGGCGACCCCGCCCGCCGGGGAGCCCGCCTTCGGGTTCCGCGTCCTCACAGAGGAGGACGGGCGGCTGGTGCGGTACTACTGGTACCGTGCCCTCCGCGCGGACTCCTTCTTCGTGGTGGCGGACGCGCTGGACGGAGAGCCCGGCCCCAGCGCCGTGCTCCGCGGCGATACGCTCCGCCGCGCCAACGACGCCGTTCAGGCAGAGGCCATTGCGCCCGGCCAGGTGGTGCTGGTCCCGCTCCAGCGCTCTGAGGGCGACCTGCTGGTGCCGGTCCGCTCCCTCCGGACGGCGCTCACCCTCCACGGGGCGGAAGTGCCACCGGCGGTGCTGCGGCCGGGGCCCGCCGTCCTGGCCGCCTTCGAGGGGCGGCTGGCCCTGGGGGAGGTCTCCCTGGACCTCTCCGCTGAGACGGGGCCCGGCTACCTCCTGACCTTCTACCGCACGGACCGCGTGGCCTTCACCACCAGCGGCTTCATGGACGGTGAGGCTGTACGCACGGAGGTGGCCTTCGTGGCGGCCGGCGGCTCCCTGGCCACCCAGCTTGACCCCGCCGCCCGCTACCTCTGGCGGGACCCGGCCACCCGCTACCTCCACGCGGTGCAGGCGGGCCCCGGCGCGCCCCTGAGCGTCCAGGACCTGGCGGAGCTCCTGGCGGCCGATAGCGGCATGGCGGTCCCCTGACGCTGCCCCCTCTCTCACGGGATCCCAGCACCCGTTCCCGCGCCCGGTGGCGGCCTCCGCTTGGCGTTCCGGTCCGGTCTGTGGTATGAAAGCCGGTGCCGGTCGGCCGCTGGGCGGGAGGGACCGGGAGGGTCGCTGCAAGGATGCCGTAGGCGGGCGTTGGCCCGCGGACAAGGAGAAGGCAGAGATGCAGGCGGCATGGGAGGTCTACCGGACCCAGGGGCCGGAGGCGTTGTGGGATCGTTGCTGCGGCTTCCTGGACCTCTCGCTCCAGGAGACCATGGAGCTGCAGCACCGACTCCTGGAGGAGCAGTTGGCGCTGCTGGCCCGGAGCGCCCTGGGCCAGCAGTTGTTCCGGGGCGCGGAGCCCCGGAACGCGGGGGATCTCCGGGCGCAGGTGCCCCTCACCAGCTACCAGGACTACCTGAGCACCCTGGGCGAACGGCGGGACGACGTGCTGCCGGAACGGCCGCTCATGTGGGTGCGGACCTCCGGCCGCTCCGGCCAGTATGTCCACAAGTGGGTGCCCATCACCGAACGGAGCCACTACGAGACCGGCTGGGCCTGCTTGGGCTTCATGCTCCTCTCCGCCGCCTCCCGCCGCGGCGATGTCCAGTTCCGGGGGAGCGACCGGTACCTGGACCTGCTGGCGCCGCCACCCCTGGTGAGCGGCGCTGCCTCCCGTGTCATCGACGCCATGTGGCCGTTCCATCACTTCCCGCCCCCCGTGCCGGAATTCGACGCCCTGCCGTTCGAGCAGCGGCTCGCTGCCGGCTTCCAGACCGGCCTGCGGGAGGGGGTGGACTTCACCATCTCCATCGCCTCCGTCC
>DATCLE010000246.1:0-5136 GCA_036564075.1 Dehalococcoidia bacterium | reverse complement strand
CTCTACGCGCCCGCCGCCCAGGTCACCTGGAACAGCAACATCGAGTCCGGCCTCCAGATGATCGTGGACTCCCTCATCATGAACAGCAACGTGGAGATCACCATCAACTTCGACGGCCTGACCCTAGCGCAGGTGAAGCGGGCGGCGCTGGTGGAGTAGGGCCGGCGCAGCGGGGAAGGACGGAACGGCCCGCCGGGCACGCCCGGCGGGCCGTCTGCCATGCGTCCCGGCGGTCCCCTCAGGCCAGCGCCAGCTCCAGGCTGATGTCCAGCGCCGGCGCGGAGTGGGTGAGGGCGCCCATGGAGACGTACTGCACCCCCGCGGCGGCGATCTCCGGCAGCCGCTCCAGCGTCACGCCGCCGGAGGCCTCCGTCACGGCGCGGCCGCGCGCCAGCTTGACCACGCGGCGCATCTCCTCCGGCGGCATGTTGTCCAGCAGCAGGACCTCTGCCCCCGCGTCCAATGCCTCCCGGGCCTCGTCCAGGGAGGTTACCTCCACCTCCACCCGCATGAGGTGGGGCGCGGCCGCCCGCGTCTGCGCCACCAGCTCCGCCAGGGAGAGGCCGCGCGCCCGCGCCGCGGCGATGTGGTTGTCCTTGATGAGGATGCCGTCCGCCAGGTTGAAGCGGTGGTTGTGCCCGCCGCCCGCCCGCACGGCGTAGCGCTCCAGCGCCCGCAGGCCGGGCGTGGTCTTGCGCGTGTCCAGGAGCCGCGTCCCGGAGCCCTCCAGCGCCGCCACGGCGCGTGCCGTCAGTGTGGCCACGCCGGAGAGCCGCTGCACGAAGTTGAGGGCCACCCGCTCCGCCCGCAGCAGGGAGGCCAGGGGGCCCTCCAGCGTGGCCAGCACTGTGTCCGCCACCACGGAGGACCCGTCGTCCACGGCGGGGAGGAACCGCACGGCGGGGTCCACCGCCTTGAAGGCGGCCTCCCCCACCGGCAGCCCGGCCACCACGCCCGCGGCCTTGGCCAGCAGCACGCCGCGGCCCCGCTGGTCCGGCGGCACCGTGAGGGCGGTGGTCACGTCGTCCCAGGCGCCGTCCTCCTCCAGCGCGGCCAGGACGGCGCGGCGCACCAGGTCCGGGTTGAGGCGGGCCTCGCGCTCTCCGGTCATGGCCCTACTCTACCCCGGACGCCGCGTCCGGGGGAAGCGAGGGATCCCGGCGGAAGACCAGGTGGCGGCGCCAGGCATCGTCCGGCGCCGGGTAGTCGCGCCGGAAGTGGGCGCCGCGGGACTCCGTGCGGCGGCGGGCCGCCTCCACCACCAGCCGCGCCACCAGCAGCAGGCCGGTCAGCTCGTAGGACGGCCGGTCCGAGGGCGGCGGCAGCGCGGCCTGCCAGGCGGCCAGCGTCCGGGCCGCCTCCTCCAGCCCCCGGCCATCCCGCACCATGCCGGCCCGCTCCCACATGAGCGCCTGGAGGGCGGGCAGCGAGGGCGGCGGCGCCTCCCCGCCCGGCGCGTGGGGCGTGAGGGCATCCGGCGTGGGGGCCGCCGCCCCGCCGGGCGCCGCCGCGGAGCGCTCCACGGCCCGCTGGGCGAAGACCACCGTCTCCAGGAGGGAGTTGGAGGCCAGCCGGTTGGCCCCGTGGACGCCGGTGCAGGCCACCTCGCCGCAGGCGTAGAGGCCGGGGAGCGTGGTCTCCGCCCACGTGTTGGTGCGGACCCCGCCCATGAAGTAGTGGGCGGCGGGAGAGACGGGGACGGGCCGGCGGGTCAGGTCCACGCCGTGCTCCAGGCAGGTGCGGTAGATCTGGGGGAAGCGCGCGGCCACGTGGGCGGGCGGCAGGTGGGTCACGTCCAGCAGCACGTGGTCGGACCCTGTCCGCGTCATCTCCTCCAGGATGGCCCGCGCCACCACGTCCCGCGGCGCCAGCTCCGCCGCCGGGTGGTAGCCCGCCATGAACGCCTCCCCGTGGACGTTGCGGAGGATGCCCCCTTCGCCGCGTACCGCCTCCGAGATGAGGAAGACGGGAGCACCGGGCAGCCGCAGGGCCGTGGGGTGGAACTGGACGAACTCCAGGTCCATGACCTCCGCCCCGGCCCGGAACGCCAGGGCGATGCCGTCGCCGGTGGCCACGGGCGGGTTGGTGGTCACCTGGTAGAGCTGGCCCGCGCCGCCGGTGGCCAGGATGGTGTGGGCGGCCCGGATCTCGCCGGTGGCGCCGGTGCGCACGTCCAGCACCCGCGCGCCCGCCACGGCGCCGCCGTCCAGCAGGAGCGCCGTGGCCAGCGTGTGGTCCCGCACGGCGATGCCGTCCTGGCGGGCCTGCCGGCTCAGCGAGAGCTCAATGTGGAGCCCCGTGGCGTCCCCGCCGGCGTGCAGGATGCGGGGCACCCGGTGGGCGGCCTCCCGCGTCAGGGCAATCTCGCCGTCCAGGGTATCGAAGGGCACCCCGAAGCGCACCAGGTCCGCGATGCGCTCCGGCCCCTCCTCCACCAGCACGCGGGCGGCCTCCTCATCCACCAGGCCCGCGCCCGCCTCCACGGTGTCCCGCAGGTGCAGCTCCGGCGAGTCCTGGCCGCCCAGCGCGGCGGCGATACCCCCCTGCGCGTAGCGGGTGTTGGCCTCGTGGATGTCCGCCTTGGTGACCACGCAGACGGTGCCGTGACGCCGGGCCACCAGGGCGGCGTACAGGCCCGCGATGCCCGAGCCCAGGACCAGGTAGTCGTACCGTTCCGTCATCACCTTCCGGTGCCGTGGGGGATCAGGGGGAGGCGGCGCCGGCCTCCTGGCGCACCCGCCGCCAGTCCGCCTGGAGCCCGTACGCCTGGTAGCGGAGGGTCCCCGCGCCGTCAAAGACCAGGATAGCCGGCACCAGCTCCACGCCGAAGGCGCGGGCCGCCTCCCGGCCCGCCGGGCTGGCGTACTCCAGCCGGATGACCTGCGCCGTTCCCTTCAGTTCCCGCTCCAGCCTGTCGACCACAGGCTTCAGCCCCAGGCAGCCCGCTCAGTAGTTGGAGAACACCTCCAGGACGGTGGGACGGCCGGCGCGCAGCGCGGCCGCCAGTTCGTCGAAGGAGCCCATGGGGGCGGAGCGGGTGCGCATGGCCAGCGCCCAGGCGGCCAGGGCCGCCACGGCGGCCGCCGCCAGGACCGCGCCCAGCCACGGCGCGTAGAGCAGCCAGCCGGCCAGCAGGAGCAGGACGGCGGCGGCCGGGCCCAGCGTCAGCAGGGAGTGCGTGTTGAGGGGGTTCAGGGGCCGCAGGCGCATCTACGCCGTCTCCAGCATGCGCTCCAGGGCCACCTTGGCCCAGCGGGCCGTCTCCGCGTCCACCGTCACCTGGTTCACCACGCGACCCGCCGCCAGCTCCTCTACCACCCACGCCAGGTAGGCCGGGTGGACCCGGTACATGGTGGAGCAGGGGCAGACCACCGGGTCCAGGCAGAAGACCGTCTTGTCCGGGTTCTCCCGGGCCAGGCGGGAGACTAGGTTGATCTCCGTGCCCACGGCCCAGACGGAGCCCGCCGGCGCCTCCGTGATGATCTTGGCGATGAACTCCGTGGAGCCGTCGTAGTCCGCGGCCTGGACCACCTCCAGGGAGCACTCCGGGTGGACCACCACCTGCACGTCCGGGTAGCGCTCCCGTGCCTCCCGGATCTGGTCCACCGTGAAGCGGGCGTGGACGGAGCAGTGGCCCTTCCAGAGGATGATGCGGGAGCGCTCCAGTTCCTCCCGGGTCAGCCCGCCCAGCGGCAGCCGCGGGTCCCAGACGGCCATCTCCTCCAGGGGGATCCCCATCTTCACGCCGGTGTTGCGGCCCAGGTGCTGGTCCGGGAAGAAGAGCACCCGCTGCTTCTGGGCGAAGGCCCACGCCAGCACCTTCTGCGCGTTGCTGGAGGTGCAGACCACGCCGCCGTTGCGGCCGCAGAAGGCCTTGAGGGCGGCGGCGGAGTTCATGTACGTCACGGGGACGATGGTGTCGCCCAGGACCTCCTGGAGATCGTCCCAGGCGGCCAGCACGTCGTCGGTGCCGGCCATGTCGGCCATGGAGCAGCCGGCGGCCATGTTCGGGAGGATGACCTTCTGGTGCGGCGCGGAGAGGATGTCCGCGCTCTCCGCCATGAAGTGGACGCCGCAGAAGACAATGTACTCCGCCTGCCGCTGCTCCGCCGCCCAGCGGGCCAGCTTGAAGGAGTCGCCCTTGAAGTCCGCGAACTGGATGACGTCCTCCCGCTGGTAGTGGTGCCCCAGCACCACCAGGCGGTTGCCCAGCTTCCGGCGGGCGGCGGCCACGCGGGCCGTCAGGGCGGGGCCGTCCAGCGTCCAGTACTCCTGGGGGATGTCGTGCTGCCAGGCGGCGAAGGCCCGCTCCCGAACCAGCGGGACCGTGGCCAGCCCTGTATCCGTCTCGCAGATGATGTCGGGAAGGAGGAGGATCTCGTCCGCCATGGCGTACCCCCGTGGTGGGCAGGCTGCGCTCGGTCGCCGCGCAGGGTCCGCGGCCGTCCCGGCCGCACTATTAGTGTACGAAGTACACTTACTCTAGCAGCGGCCCCGGAGGGTGTCAAGAGGGGAGACGGCCACCCATCCGCGCTATGGTGGCCCGCCCGGCCGCGGCGTAGGGTGGTGGTATCCAGCGCACGTGCGCGGGTGAGGAGGAGCCACAGTGAAGGTCCGCGACATCATGACCAGGCAGGTGGTGACGGCCGGCAGGGGGACCACGGCCCGGGAACTGGCCCGCATGATGGCCGACCAGGGCGTGGGGTCCGTGATCATCGCCGAGGGGGGCGAGCCGAAGGGCATTGTGACGGACCGCGACCTGGTGGTGTACTGTCTGGCGGAGGGCAGGAACCCCGATGACTGCACCGCCGATGAGATCATGAGCACCGGCGGGCTGCTGGGAGGCCTGGCCAAGGTGGACGTCGACGACGATACCCTGGAGGCGGCGAAGCAGATGGGCAGCCATAAGGTGCGCCGCCTGCCGGTGGTGGACCAGGGGAACGTGGTGGGCGTGGTCTCCGCGGCGGACCTGGCCGGCGAGCTGCGGACGTACGTGGACGCCCTGCTGGTGGAGGAGGCCAAGGCCGCCCGCTGAGCTGTGTCTGCCCGGTCCCCTGTCATGCTTCCGCCTGCCGCCGGAAGCTGCGAGAGCAGGGCGCAAGGGCGGTCGCGCCGCATCGCTCATCCCTTCTGCTC
>DATCLE010000245.1:0-4308 GCA_036564075.1 Dehalococcoidia bacterium | reverse complement strand
GAGACAGAGTCTCAGTAGCCGGGCGCGGCAGCACCCCGGAGAGCGACCCTCCGGCCGGTCTCATTGATCCGGCGGGGGTCGCCGGCGGGCGGCGCGGCACCGGGCCGGAACAAGTGATACGACGTATCAGTGAGAGGTGCGGTATGGCGTGGAGGTGGCGGGCCCTCCTCATCCCCCTGGCCCTGGCGGCCGCCCTGGTCGCGGCCGCCTGCGGCGGAGACGGCGCCGGGGAGGAGGACGGGCGGCTGGACGTGGTGGCCAGCATCCCTATCTTGGCGGACATGGTGCAGCAGGTGGGCGGCGAGCGGGTCTCCGTCCGGACGCTGGTCTCCGGCGATCCCCACACCTTCAGCCCCCGGCCGCAGGACGCCCAGGCTCTCGCCCGGGCGGACCTGGTGGTGATGAACGGCCTGGGCCTGGAGCCCGGCTTCGAGCGGCTGGCGCGCGGCTCCGCCCGGGAGGACCGCCTCCTGGTGCTGACGGACGGCCTGCCGCGCCTGGAGGGCGGGGACCACGGCCATGATCACGAGGAGGACGGCGCGGAGGACGGGGACGGGGCCGCCGCGGGCGACCCCCACTACTGGCTGAATCCGCGCTACGGCATGCTCTACGTGGAGCGCATCCGGGATGCCCTCATCGCCGCGGACCCCGACGGCCGGGAGGCGTACCAGGCCGGCGCGGACCGCTACCTGCGGGAGCTGGAGGAGATCGACCGCGAGTTCGAGGAGGCGGTGGAGCGGATCCCGCCGGAGCGCCGGAAGCTGGTGACCGCGCACCGGGCCTTCGGGCACCTGGCGGAGCGGTACGGGCTGGAGCAGGTGGGCTTCGTGGTGAGCAGCCCGGAGCAGCAGGCCAGCGCCGCCGCCCTGGCGGACCTGGTGCGGCAGATCCGCGCCCAGGGGGTGCCCGCCGTCTTCCGGGAGCCCCAGATCCAGGCCGGCGCGCTGGAGAGCGCGGCACGAGAGGCCGGGGTGGAGGTCCGCGTCCTCCTGAGCGATTCCTTCGGTGAGGGGGTGACCGGCTACGCGGACCTGCTGCGGTTCAACATGCGGCAGCTTGCGGAGGGCCTGGCACCCTGACGCCGCCTCCCGTCCGCTGGGAGGGCCCCTCAGACCTGGAGGGGCCTTCCCGCGTCCTAGTGGGCGTGGGCGCTGGCGTCCGCGGCTCCCGGCGCCTCCGCCTCCGGCGCCAGCCGCGCGGCCGCCAGCGCGGCCAGCCCCGTGGTCACCGGCACCGCCGCCACAATGCCCATGCTGCCCACCAGCGTCCGCACGATCTCCGTGGCCATGAACTCCCGGTTCAGGAGGTCGCCCAGGGGCTGCGACTGGGTGGAGAGGATGATGAGCAGGGGCAGGGCGGCGCCGGCGTACGCCAGCACCAGCGTGTTCACCGTGGAGGCGATGTGGTCCCGCCCCACGTTCATGCCGCGCCGGTACAGCTCCAATGCCGTGAGGCGGGCGTTGGCCCGGCGCAGCTCGAACACGGCGGAGGCCTGGGCCACCGTCACGTCGTCCAGCACGCCCAGCGCGCCGATGACGATGCCGCCCAGCAGCAGGCCCTCCGCGTTGATGGTGCCGTCGGACAGGATCTGGAGGGTGGCGGCGTCGTCGCTGGCGATGCCGGAGAGGCGGGCCACGGCGATGCTGACGGTGGCCAGCGCCGCAGTGATCCCCAGGCTGACGGCCGTGCCTACCAGCGCCGCGGCCGTCTTGCGGTTGACCCCGTGGGCCAGGAAGAGGGTGGTGACCATGATGGCCAGCGCGCCCAGGATGGAGACGGCCACGGGGTTGTGGCCGGAGAGGATGCCGGGGATGATGAACCGAACAATGACCAGGAGGCTGGCCCCCATCCCCACCAGGGACCACATGCCGCCCGTGCGGCCCACCAGCAGCACCAGCCCCGCGAAGGCCAGCGCCAGCGCCCACAGGGGCAGCGTCCGCTGGTGGTCCGCAATGTAGTAGATGGTCCCGTCCGGGCCGGTGCTGGTGCCCACCAGCACCCGGTCGCCGGGGCCCACCTCCAGTGCGCCGGCGTCCCGTTCGGTGCGGCTGTGCTCCACCGTCACCGTCTGGTCGCCCAGGTCCACCTCCAGCCGCTGGTAGCGGACCTCCCCTCGTTCCGTCTCCTGGGTGCGCTCTTCCAGGACACGGGTCACCGTGCCGTGGAGGGTGCGGCCCTGGGGCGCGGGCAGCTCCGGCACGTCGAACACGCCCAGCGCCGGCACCACCACGGTCACCAGCAGGAGGACCGCGGCGATGCCCGCGTAGGCGGCGGCCTGGGACCGGGCACGGCGGGACAGCTTCATGGGCGCTCCGGAGGAGTCTAGCCCGCCGGGCCGGTACGTTCAACGGCGGCGGCGGGCGTGGTGGGGCGGCGGCCCGCCCCGCCGGGGCGGAGCCTCGTGAGGCCGGGCGCGCGGCCCCGCCGGGATCACTCCTCCTCGGCGGTGGTGGCCACGTCCGGCCGCCCCGTCACGTCCAGGTGTGGCGGCTCCTCCCGGGAGCGGGTGGTCTGCGGCTCTGCGCCGCCCATGCCGCTCTCCGGCAGCTCGCCCCCGCCCACGGCTTCCCGGCGGAACGGTCGTGGGGCCGCCGGCGGCGCGCCGGGGGCCGCCGTGGGGGCCACGCCGCGGCCCTGCATGAACGCGGAGATCAGGTCAATGGGCACCGGCAGGACAATGGTGCTGTTCTTCTCCGCGGCTACCTCCGTCAGCGTCTGGAGGAAGCGCAGCTGCAACGTGGCGGACTGCGCCGCCATGATGCGGCCGGCCTCCGCCAGCCGCTCCGCCGCCTGGAACTCGCCCTCGGCGTTGATCACCTTGGCGCGGCGCTCCCGCTCCGCCTCGGCCTGCCGGGCCATGGCCCGCTGCATCCCCTGGGGCAGCTCGACGTCCTTCACCTCCACAATGGTGACCTTGATGCCCCAGGGCTCCGTCTGCTCGTCGATGATCTGCTGGAGGCGCTGGTTGATCTGGTCGCGCTGGGAGAGCAGCTCGTCCAGGTCGGACTGGCCCAGCACGCTGCGCAGCGTGGTCTGGGCAATCTGGGACGTGGCGCGGATGTAGTCCAACACCCGTACCACCGCCGCCTCCGGGTCCATCACCCGGAAGTAGGCCACCGCGTTCACCCGGACCGTCACGTTGTCCCGGGTGATGACCTCCTGGCCCGGCACGTCCATGGTGATGACCCGCAGGTCCACCTTCCGCATCCGCTCGATGATGGGGATGATGAAGAACAGCCCCGGCCCGCGGGCTCCCACCAGACGGCCCAGCCGGAAGATGACGCCCCGCTCGTACTCCTGCACAATCCGGATGGAGGCGGCCAGCACCACCGCCAGGAAGACCGCCAGGACCACCAGGACCGTAATCGCCGCTTCCATGGCTCGCACCCCCTACGCTTTCCGGACCCGGAGGGTCAGCCCCTCCACGTCCACCACCGTCACGCGCTCGCCGGGGGCGGCCTCGCCCTCCTCCAGCACCGCCTCCCAGCGCTCGCCCTGCACCAGCACCTCGCCGCGGGGCGCCAGGGCCGTCTTCGCCGTGGCCTCCGCGCCGATCATCGCCTCCCGGCCGGTGAACGCCTGCCGCTTCCGCACCTTCAGGACGGCCGTGACCAGGAAGCCGAAGAACGCGCCGATGGCCCCCGCCGTGATGAAGACCACCCAGGCGTTGATCTGGAAGGCGGGCTGGTCCGTGCTCACCAGCAGCAGCCCGCCCAGGATCAGGGAGACCACGCCGCCCACCGCCAGGATGCCGTAGCTGGTCACGAAGGCCTCCAGGGCGAAGAGCCCGAAGGCCAGGAAGATGAGGCCCAGCGCCGCGTAGTTCACCGGCAGCGTCCCCACGGAGTAGAGCCCCAGCAGGATGGCGATGCCGCCCACCACGCCCGGCAGGATGGCGCCGGGGTTCAGCAGCTCGAAGAAGAGGGCGGCGGCGCCCAGGGACAGCAGCAGGAACGCGATGTTGGGGTCGCTGATGGTGTAGAGGAAGTCCTCCACCAGCGTCATCTCCCGCTCCACCAGCGGCGCCTCCGCCACGCGCAGCGTCCGGCTGCCGGCCGCCGTCTCCACCGTCCGGCCGTCCACCGCCGCCAGCAGTGCCTCTCGGTCCGGCGCCACCAGGTCCACCACGTTCAGCTCCACGGCCTCCCGCTCGCTGGCCGCCACCGCTTCGCGCACGGCCTGCTCCGCCCAGTCGGCGTTGCGGCCCCGTAGCTCGGCAATGCCGCGGATGTAGGCCACGGCATCGTTGGTCACCTTCCGTCCCAGCGTCCCCTCGATCTCCTCGCCGCCGGCGCCCACGGGGCTGGC
>DATCLE010000244.1:0-1995 GCA_036564075.1 Dehalococcoidia bacterium | reverse complement strand
TGTCTGGGGCCGGCCTCACTACCTGGAGGCGCCGGACTTTCGTCCCCTGGCGGACGTGCCGCCGCGCACCGGCCGCCGCTGGCAGGTGGCGCTGGCGCACGGCCACCTGGTGCGGGACCGCCATGACCTGGCCCGTTCCTGGCGCATCTACCCTGCTGACGTGGCGGCCAGCGATAGGGACTACGTGGCGCTGGGCCACTGGGACGTGGCGTGCCGGCTGCTGGCGGGCCGGACGCTGGCCTGCTACTCCGGCTCGCCGGTGACGCCGGGGTGGGCCACGGAGCGGCTCTCCGGCTGCGCGCTGCTCATCACCCTGGACGAGGCGGCGGGCGTCCAGGTCCGCGCCCACCGGTTCGCGGACGCCGCCGCCCACCACGAGGTCCCCGCCGTGGACCCGGACCCCTGGCTGGAGCCCGATAGTTGACGTAACGCCTGATGCGGGGCGACGGCCCTACGGCTGTGCCGGCAGGGGGTGGCGGACCTCCGTGTCGTACCGGAGGGCCAGCGCCTGCGTGGCGCCGAAGAGGTCCAGCGTGTGGGGCACGGCGTCCAGGCCGGGCTGGCGGCGGATGAGCAGCCGGTACTCGCCCTCGTGGCGGAGGCGGGCGGCCAGGATGGGCGGCAGCGTGTAGGCCACCCGCACCGTGGTGGTGGCGCCCGGCGGCACGCTGGCCACCGTGGCGAACACCGTGTAGCCGGACTCGGCGGACGTCACCGGCGGCAGGACCCCGCCCTCCAGCGAGACCAGCTCCGCCCCCTGGGGCACGTAGAACCGCACCAGGTAGAAGGGGTCTCCGTTCAGCCAGCGGTCCGCCGGGCCGCGGTTCTCGTAGGTGACGGTCACCTCTCGGCGGATGCCGCCCTCGGGGGTTGCGTGGACCGCCTGGTCCACGTGCCGCGCCACGAAGAGATCCCCCTTGTTGATACCGTAGTTGGCGTCCACCACAGCCAGGAAGTCGCCGTCGTACCGCTCCAGGCTGCCGGAGAGGTCCAGGCGGTCCGCCAGGGCCTGGGCGCGGTTGTACTGGAACAGCAGCAGCAGGTGCCGCTGGCGGGCCTGGTCGTGCAGCAAGCCCGCCAGGTCCGGCCAGCGGGAGGCGGGCAGCCCCATCAGATGGTCGGTCAGTGCATCGGCCAGGTCGCCCAGCACCTCCTTGCGGGTGGCTTCCTCCTCGAAGAGGCGCTGGGCGTAGAGCTCAAGCTGGAAGACCGCCTGCGGGATCTGGTAGCCCAGGTAGTCCACGGGCTCCGCGCTGAAGGGCTCCGCGTACCCCTCCACGGGGATGGGGCCGGTGAACCGCAGGACCTCCTCCACCAGCCGCGTGTCCACCAGGATCACCCCGTCGTACGGCGGGAGGCCGGCCTGGAGGTAGTGCGTCTCGAAGATAGAGAGGGAGGCGGGCACGTCCGGCCAGACGTTGGTGTCCTGCACGGGCAGGCCGGCCGAGGCGAAGTAGAGGTAGAGCCCGCCCGCGGGCAGCAGGCTCCGGAAGTAGGACGGCGCCGGGGTGTGGTGGTTCGGGAGCGTCAGGGAGTAGATATCGGCGCTCTCGGAGAGGGAGAAGCGGCCGCCGTCCAGTTCCAGGTGGGCGTAAGCGGAGAGGAAGCCGCCGGTGGCCCGGATCTCCTTGTCGTTCTGGAAGAGCAGCAGGTACCGCTTGGGCCCGTCCGCTCCCAGGAGGTCCGGCAGCAGCGGCAGCCAGGCCGCGCCCTCCGCCACGCGGGCCAGGGCGTCCTGTGCCTCCACCACGCGCTGCCGGACCGGCGTGCCGCCCACGCTCTCCGGCAGCCGCTCCGCGTTGACGGAGGACGCCAGGTGGCTGGCCACGGCCAGGTCTACGGCGGCGTCCGCCAGCACGTCCCGGTTCTCCGCCAAGGCCTGCGTCAGGGCCGCCAGCCGCTCCTCCCCCGGCGGCACGGGCCCGTCTCGGGAGAGCCCCAGCTCCGCCTCGTGGGGGGCGAGGACCTCCGTCACGGCCGTCGCGCTGCCCAGGG
>DATCLE010000243.1:0-2399 GCA_036564075.1 Dehalococcoidia bacterium | reverse complement strand
CTCGTCGCTCATGGTCGCCTCCCCCGTTGCGTCGCCGCCCCCGCGGGTCCCGCCGCCCGCCGGCCCCGGAGGGATCCGGCCGGAACCGGGACATGGTACCATGGAGCGCCGGGGCCGGGGAACGAGAACGGCCCCGGTCCTTTCAGGGGGGACCGGGGCCGCGCTGCTACAAACGGGGAAGGGGGGCCTACTCGCCGCCCTCGGGTTCCTCCTCGGCGGCCTCCGCCGTGGGGGCCTCCTCCGGCGGCACGCCCGCCTCTGCGGCCTCCTCCTCAGCCTCGGCTGCCGCCTCCTCAGCGGCGATCTCCTCCGCCACCTTGGGCGCGGAGACCCGGGCCACTACCACGTCGCCGTCCATGAGGACCGAGACGTTCTCCGGCACGGCCAGGTCCCGCACGTGCAGCGCGTCCCCCAGGTTCTCCAGCCTGCTCAGGTCCCCCTCAATGTGGCTGGGGATCTCCGTGGGCAGGCACTCCACCGTGAGGGTGGTCAGGAAGTGCTCCAGCACCCCGTTGAAGTCGGAGATGGCCCGGGAGGTGCCCGTCAGGTGGACCGGCACGTCCACGTGCATCCGCTCCTTCAGGGAGACCTGGAAGAAGTCCACGTGGAGCGGCTCGCTGGTGGCGGGCCGCTTGGCAATGTCCTTGATGATCACCGGCCGCGGGCGCCGCTCACCGGCCACGTGGAGGTTGATGAGGGTGCTCCGCCCCACCTGCTTCACCAGGCGGACGAACTCATGGGACGAGAGCTGCACCGGCGTGGACGCCACGTTGTGGCCGTAGATGTTGCCCGGCAGCAACCCCTCCCGGCGAAGCCGCTTCACCTGCTTGCCCAGCACCGTCCTGGGCTCGACGCGAAGCTCCGGCTGCTCGGCCATGGGCCTTCCTGCTCCTCGTGCTCAGCCCTTCCGGGGGAAGGGCGGGATGGTCAGCGCTCCTCCTCGTCCTGCTCGAAGAGGCGCCCCAGGAGCCGCACCACCTGCCGCGCCGCCACGTACCCCACCGCCAGCGCCAGCGCGCTCCGTACGTCGAACAGGGTGCGGACGGTGCCGCGGACGGTGGGCGCCAGCAGGAACACCGTGGCGCCACCCTCCACCGTCACGTTGCGGCCCACGGTGAGGACGCTGGCGCTCTGCTCCAGCGCCACGTTCTCCCCGCTGGTCAGGCCCACCATGCTCTGTTCGATCTCGATGTCATGGCCGGCCACCTGCTGGATGATGGACTGCTCCACCTCCACCTCGTCGCCGGATACGGAGCGGAGGACGGCGAACTTCGCCTCCTGCTCCTCTTCCTCCACCTCGGGCTCCTCGTGCGACGCGCCGTTCTGGCCGTCGGGCGACTGGTCGAACATGGGCGCTCCTCCTCAGGGCTCCGATCAAGGTACCAGAGCGCCGCCGGGAGCGTCAAGCAACGGCGGGGCGCGCCCGTTGACACCCCGGAGCCGCCCCCGGACAATGGACCTGAGGACACGGTACCTGCACGGGAACGCCATGGACGCCCTCGCCCGGCTCCTCATCGTCGCGGGACTGCTGACCGCCGGCCTCGGGCTCCTCCTGTTGGCGGCCGGCCGCGTGCCGTTCCTGGGCCGCCTGCCGGGGGACCTCCGCTTCGAGACCGATAGCGTCACCATCTACGTGCCGCTGGTCACCATGCTCCTGGTCAGCCTGGTGCTGACCGTGATCCTGAACGTGGTGATCCGGCTGTTCCTCCGCTAGTCCGTTGCGCACCCAGGACTTCGACTACCACCTTCCCCCGGAGCTCATTGCCCAAACTCCCGTGGAGCCGCGCGACGCCGCCCGGCTGCTGGTGGTCCACCGGGAGACCGGGGACCTGGAGCACCGTATCTTCCGGGACCTGCCCGAGTACCTCCGGCCCGGCGACGCCCTGGTGGTGAACGACTCCCGCGTCATCCCCGCCCGTCTCCACGGCCGCAGGGCCGACACCGGCGGCACGGTGGAGGCGCTGCTGCTCCGCCGCGCCGGGCCCGATCTCTGGGAGGCCATGGTGCGGCCCGGCCGGCGGCTCCGGCCCGGCACCCGCGCCCGCTTCCAGCGGGACGGCGAGGCGGCGGAGGCCACGGTGGAGGGCGTGACGCCGGAAGGCCACCGGCTGCTGCGCTTTGAGCCGGGCCGCGACCCCACGACGCTGGGCGAGGTGCCGCTCCCGCCCTACATCCATGAACCCGTGCCGGACCCGGAACGCTACCAGACGGTGTACGCCCGCCAGCCGGGCTCGGCCGCCGCGCCGACAGCCGGCCTGCACTTCACCCCCCGCCTGCTCGAAACCCTGACCGGGCGCGGCGTTCGCAAGGCCAGCGTCATCCTGCACGTGGGCCTGGACACTTTCGCTCCGGTGAACGAAGAAGATCCGCAGGAGCATCACATCCACACGGAGTGGTGC
>DATCLE010000242.1:0-2274 GCA_036564075.1 Dehalococcoidia bacterium | reverse complement strand
GCAGAGGCCGTAACGGCGGGCCGCTCCGGACGGCCGGGCACGGCCAGTATAGCACGGGGCCGCGTCCGGCCCGGCCGGCCGCGCCCACACCCCGCACCCCGCACCGCACGGGGATCACCGGCCTGGCTACCCGTCCAGAGCGCCCGGCAGGAGGCCGGCGCCGTACCCGCTGTCGCCTCGCGTGGCGGTGCGTGGAGCCTGGGCGGGCATGCCCTCCCGGTCTCCCGCCCGCGGCGGTCACACCGGTCGTGCAGGCACGCCGCCCCGGGAGCTTCCGGCCGTTCCCCCCGGCGAGACGGCGGTTGACCTATGAGGGGACACGAGCGCCGCCGGTGCCCACATCCGGGGCAAGGCCGTATGATGGGCTCTGGGAGCCTGTCAGCCGGCGGGACTGTACGGAGGGTACCCAGTGGACGGAGCGGCCGGGGACGTGACCGGCGCGGTGCTGGCGGGCGGGAGGAGCCGCCGCATGGGCACGGACAAGGCCCGCCTGGAATTGGGCGGCCGGCCGCTGCTTTTCTACGTCCTGGACGCGCTGACCACCGTGGCGGACGATCTCCTGGTGGTGGGGCCGCGCCACCGCCTCCCGCCCCTGCCGCCCGCCGTCCGTGCTGTGGAGGACCGCCGACCGGGCCGTGGTCCGCTGGAGGGGATCGCCACCGCCCTACGGGAGAGCCGGGGGCGCTGGGTCCTGGTGGCCGCCTGCGATCTGCCCTTCCTCCAGCCGGCGCTCCTCCGGGAACTCTGCGACCGCGCCGCGGGCTGCGATGCCGTTGTGCCGCACGTGGGCGGCCGTCACCACCTCCTCATAGTCCTGGCCCGGCATGCCCTTCCGAAGGTGGAGGGCGTGCTCCGGCAGGGGGAGACGCGGGTGGACCGTGCGCTGGCGGCCCTAGATCTGAGGACGCTGGGGGAGGAGGCGGTACGGCGCGTGGATCCGGACCTCTTGTCCCTCTTCAACGTCAACACGCCTGAGGACCTCCAGCAGGCCCGCGCCCTGCTCCAGCGGGGCCGGGCGCCTCAGTAGGCGGCCGGCCCTCGGCCGGGAGCCCGGCCGCTGCCGCCAGCCGTTGCCGGTCTGCCACCTCGATGCGGCCCCGCGCCAACCGGATGGCGCCCTGGTCCTCCAGGACGTGGAGGGCGCGGGATACCACCTCCCTGGCCGTGCCCGCCAGGTCCGCCAACTCCCGGTGGGTGGCCGGACGGGTGCCCAGCCCGGCCCCAATGCCGTCATCCGGCTGGACGGTCTGGAGGAGGACCTTTGCCACCCGCGCCAGGACCTGCCGGAAGGCCAGGTCCTCCACCAGGGCCACCAGGTGCCGGAGCCGGGCCGCGAAGACCTGCGCGACCGCCGCCGCGAAAGCGGGCGACGAGCGGAGGAGGCGCTGTACTTCGGCAGCCGGCACCAGGTAGACCAGCGTGGGTTCCAACGCCTCCACCGAAGCGGGGTTCGGCCCGCCGTCGAAGGCCGGGACCTCGTTGAAGGAGTCGCCGGGCCGCATGATGCGGAGCACCTGCTCCCGTCCCTCCGGCGAGGTGCGGAACACTTTCACGGAGCCCCGTGCCACCACGTACATCCCCGGGCAGGCATCACCCTCAACGAGGATGGCCTCCCCGGCCTCGTACCGCTCCGGCACGGCACGACCGGCCAGCGCGGCGAGGTCACCGGACGGGAGCCCGGCGAAGAGGGGCTGGCTCCGGAGCGCCTGGGCGCGGGCGCCGCCGTCATGCCCCTCCGGCCCGGTGCTCCAGGCCGCCCGGCTGAGGGTCTGGAGGAGCGCCGCCCAGGCCGCGGGCTCCAGGGAAACGGTCCGGCGGGCCGGGTCGCACGGGTGTGCCCTCGTGCGCACCAGCCCGCCCCCGGCCAACGCGGCGAGGTGACGGGCCACCGCATCCGGCGCGAACCCGGTAGCGGCCGCCAGCTCCTCCACCGTGGACCGACGGTCCACCAGCGCGTCGACGATGGCCAGCCGGTCGGCGTCCGCCAGCAGTCCCAGCCACCGGGCGGCCCGGCGCCGTCCCTCCGCGTCTCCTTCTGGCATGGCCTCCCTCCTTCCCGCCGGCCGCGGCGGGCCTCAGCCGTGATGGTGCCCCGCGGCCCGGGCAGTGCCCATCAGCCTCTGGACTTGATGGGGATCGCCGTGGCGGTCCAGCAGCTCCAGGTAGATGTCGTTCTCCTTGCGGAAGTGGACCTCCAGCAGCGCCGCGATCTCATACCCCAACACCCGCACGCGGTCCGCCGCATCCGCAGCACCGCCTTCCTCGTCGGCCGCC
>DATCLE010000241.1:0-9098 GCA_036564075.1 Dehalococcoidia bacterium | reverse complement strand
CGGTAGAGGGCCGGGGCGCCGTGGGGTCGGGCCACCTCGAACTCCTCCGCCACCCCGCGGTCGAAGAAGGCGGCCTGCCGCTCCTTGTGGGCGTGGTGGTGGCCGTCCACCTCGTCGTGGCCGGCACGGGCCCCGTCCAGCAGCATCACCGGGATGCCGTCCACCACCGGGAAGGTCTGACCGCAGCCGTCGCAGCGGGCGCCGCCCGGCCGCCAGGCGAGCCCGCCCCGGCAGGCGGGACAGACCAGGAGCGACCGGAGTTCCGGCGGCGGCAGGGGGTCCGGCCGGGCGGCCATGAGGGCGGCCCGGCGCGCCCGGAACCGCGCCCGCGCGACCTGGAAGGCACGGTGGTGCGTCTCCGCGCAAACCTCCACGCCGTAGCGGCGGACGGCCCGCTCCCGGCCCGCGGCGCCCAGGCGGTCGCGCAGGGGGGCGTCCTCCAGGAGGCGGAGCGCCGCCCCGGCGATGGCCCCGGCATCCAGCGGCGGGACCAGCAGGCCGGTCACCCCGTCCTCCACGGCCTCCGCCACGGCTCCCACGCGGGTGGCCACCACCGGCACGCCGCAGGCCATGGCCTCCAGAGCCGTGGTAGGCGTGCCCTCGGAGCGGGGCACGGACGTGATCAGGTGCACGTCCATGGCCGGGTAGTGCTCTTCCACGTCCGCCCGCTCACCGGTGACGATGAGGCGGTCCGGCGGGAGGCCGGAGGCGCGGACATCTGCCTCCAGCAGGGCGGCGTACCGCCGGTGGGAGCCGTACCGGGCGCCCACCAGCAGGAACCGGGCGTCCGGGCGGGCCCGATGGATCAGCGCCGCGGCGCGGACGAAGTGCTCCAGGCCTTTCTGGGGGTTGAGGTTGGCCACGGTCCCCACCACGGGCGCGCCGGTGGGGATGCCCAGCCGGCGTCGTGCCGCCCGGCGGCGCTCCGGCGAGGGGCGGAAGCGCTCCGTGTCCACGGGCGGCGCGTAGACGAAGGCAGGCACGCCGGGGCCGCGCGGCCCGAAGTGGAGGTCCAGCAGGGTGCGGCCCGCCGCCATGACGGTGTCCGACAGCCGGGGCACCAGGGCGGCCAGCGGCAGCCGCAGGGGCGCCGGCGTGCGGCTGTCCAGCACCTGCCAGACGGTTGGCACCCCCTCCAACCGGGCGGCCGCGGCCGCGTGGGGGTTGGCCAGCCCGCCCACCACCACCAGGTCGATGCTGCGGCGTCGGATGAGGCGCCGGATACGGTCCACCTCCGGGAGGAAGCCCAGCGCCAGGGCGGCCTGCTCCCGCGGGTCCGGGCTGGCGCGGAGGCGGTGCAGCGGGAGCTGGATCACCTCCACGCCCCCCGCGCGCAGCCGCTCCGCGGCGTTCCCCGGCTGGTCCGGCAGCAGGACGGTGGTGTACCAGCCGCGGCGGGCCAGGGCGCCGTTCAGGCGTAGGGCCTGGTTGTGCGGCCCGCCGAACACCGGGTAGTGGATGACGTGCAGCACGTTCATGGCGCCTCCCGCCGTCGGGGCAGGGAGAGGAGCGCCCAGGCCGCCCGCTCCAGGTCCGCGGCCCACCGCTCCGGCGTGCGGCCGGCCAGCCGCCGCCGGGCCGCGGCGCCCAGGCGTCCTCGCAGGGCGGGGTCGCAGGCCAGCCGGAGCATGGGGTTCAGCAGCGCGGTCGCGTCGCCCGGCGGGACCAGGAACCCGGTGACGCCGTCCTCCAGCCGCTCCCGGACCTCGCCCGCCGCCGTGGTGCAGACCACCGGCAGGCCGCAGGTCATGGCCTCGTCCACCGCCAGGCCGTAGGGGTCGCCCAGGGTGGGGAAGACGAAGGCATCCGCCGCGGCGTACCAGCGGGGCAGGTCCTCCTTGGGCCGGAACCCGGCGAAGGCCACGCCCCGGATGCCCTCCCGCCGGCAGCGGTCCCGCAGGCGGCCCTCCTCCGGGCCGTCGCCCACCAGCAGGAGCGTCGCCTCCCCCTCCAGCCGGCAGCGCAGCAGGGCGAAGGCGGTGAGGAGCGTGTCCAGCCCCTTGCCGCGCCAGAGCCGCCCCACGTAGAGGAACGTCACGCCGCGTGCCCCCGCCTCCGCCCGCCACCGGTCGCGGGAGCGGCGGGCGGCCGCCGAGCCCCCGAGGAAGTGGCGCCGGTCCACGGCGTGCGGCGCCAGGAAGACGCGGGCGGGGTCGGCGCCGTACCGCTGGGCGTAGGCCCGGCCGTTGGGACCGGGCGTGACCACGCCGTCCACGCGGGAGAAGAGGTAGCGCTTCAGCCCTTCCTTCCAGGGCCGGCGCGGGACCCAGCGGTCGAAGGTGACCTCGCACCAGAAGGCGGTGCGCACGCCCCGCCGCCGGGCGGCCTGCCACCCCAGGACGAAGGGCGCGCCCGCGTAGAGGGAGATCAGCAGGTCCGGCGGGCGGGGACCCAGGAGCGGCGTGGGGAGCGGCAGCCGGTGGCGTCCGGCGCCGGGCGCCGGGAGGAAGCGGTACGGGAAGCGCCAGGCGGCCGGGTCCACGCTCCAGCTCCGGTCCGGTTCCCGGGGGGCGTTGAACCACGCCTCGAACTCGAAGGCGCCGCGGGCGGCCAGGGCGTTGAAGCGCTCCACCATGTACGGTGCGGGGATGTTGTTCCAGTAGACCACGCGGGGCCTGCTCACGGCGCTGCCTCCGGCGGGGCACTGCCGCCGGCGCGGCGGGCCAGCGCCAGGCCCAGCAGGAGCGGCGGGACCACGTAGAACAGGCGGGCGGCGGTATCGGAGACGCTGCCGCGCAGCAGCACCACCCAGAACGGCAGCGTGGCGGCAAAGAGGGCCTGCACGGCGGGGTTGGCCGCGTTCCGCAGGAAGTACGCGTAGTGGAGGCGGGCCAGCACGCCCAGCGGCGCCATCCCCGCCAGGGCGCCGGCGTACCCGAAGTCCATGTAGAAGTTGCCCAGGGGCGTGTACTGGCGCGGCGCGAAGTTGATCCTCCGGCGGTGGAAGAGTTCTTCCGTGAGGATCTCGTCGCCGGGGCGCGGCTTGCCGGGCCAGAGCGTCCGCGGGACGGGGTGGACGAGGACGTGGCCGGTGGCCAGCCCGTGCTGGAACGGGATGCGGGAGGGGACCGCCGTGGCCTCCAGGGAGAGGAGGGAGGCCATCTCTGTGTCCGGACCCAGGATGAAGGCGTCCCAGGCGTCGTCCGGCCGAGTGACGCTGCGGACCAGGAGCGCCCAGAGCCCCACCTCCCGGCGCACCTCCGGGCTCCGCGCCTCCCGGGCGAAGTTGATGCCCAGGAAGAAGCCCATGAGGAGCAGCAGGAGCAGGGTGCGGGCGGCGGGACGGCGTCCGTGCCGCACGTACCAGAAGATGAAGACGGAGCCGAAGATGGGCAGTAGCCAGCTCCGGGTGCCGCTGGGACCGGCCTGTACCAGCGAGACGCAGAGAACCGCGATCCCCAGCGCCACCAGCCCACGGCGCAGGCGGCCCGTCATCCCCCCGGAGGCGATGATCAGGAGCGCCGCCGGGATGGAGAGGAAGATGGCCAGGTAGAGGTAGCCGGTGGAAGCGGCGTAGTCCGGCCCCGCGTCGCCGCGGCCCTCCAGGAGGCTGCGGGAGAGGTCCGGTCCCCCAGCCTGAAGGAGGAAGGCGGTGAAGAGGACGGTCCCCAGCCCCACCAGGGCCAGGGCGTAGGCCACGGCCGTATCGGCGTGCCAGGCGGACGGCAGCGGCGGCAGGCGGCGGCCCAGCGCACCCCCCCAGGGCAGGGCGTAGCCCAGGAGGAAGCCGGCGCCGCCCAGCAGCGCCATGACCAGCATGGGGATGAAGCCGTCCCGGATGGGGTAGGTCTGGAACCGGAAGGCGTCCGTCAGGAGCATGGCGGCAGGCCGCGCCACGAAGAGCACCAGCCACGCCACGGAGAAGATGAGCAGCGGCTCAAAGGGGTCCAGCCGGCGCTGGGCGGCGCGCCAGAGGAGCGGCAGGACGGCCACGGCGGCGATGGCCCCGATGAGGGCCGTCTCCGTCCGGGGGTGCAACAGAGCCAGCACGCCGCCCAGCGCGGCCGCCGCGGCCGCGGCCGCCAGGGGGGCGACCCGCGCCCGGCCGGACTCCAGGGCCGGCGCGGGGAGCCCTAGTGCCGTCATGGTGGGGCCGGGACCTCCGTACCGGCGCGGGGGGCGGGGCCGTCCGGCATGGCCGCGCGGGGCACGGCGATCTGGCGCAGGGCGAGCTGGGCGAGGCTGTCGCAGCCGCCACGGAAGGCGGGCGGGCGGCGGGCCTCCGGCAGCAGCCGCAGCCCCGCCAGCCGGAAGGCGACCTTCAGGACCTTGCGGGCCGCCGTCGCTCCCGGGCCCGCGGGGACGCCGTAGGTGCGCACCAGCCGGGCCGTATCCGCCCGCTCCAGGTCCCGCCGGGTGTAGGCCTTCCGGCCGGGGTGGTGACGGTCGATGGCCAGGATGCGGTCCAGGCGGGCGAAGCGGGCCCGGGGGGCCAGGCGGAGCCACAGCTCGCGGTCCATGGCGTAGTCGAACGCCGGATCCAGGAAGCCGCCGTCCAGCGCGCGGCGCCGGATGAAGGCCGCCGGCTGGCTGATGAGGTTGTGGAGACGGAGCAGCCGGCGGCTGAAGGGCGGGGCCCAGAGCACCTGGAGGATGAGCCCGGCGCCGTTCACCAGGGCGGCGTGGCCGTAGACCACGTCCACCTCCGGGTGCCGGTCCAGGAGGCGGACCGCCGCCGCCACAGCCCCCGCGTCGAAGTAGGCGTCGTCGGAGTTGAGCCAGCCGATGACCTCGCCGCGGCTGGCCTCGAAGGCGGCGCGCAGCGCGTGGGTCTGGCCGGCGTCGGGGCCGCTGTGCCAGCGGACGTGGGGCCCCGCGTGGCGGCGCAGCAGGTCCACGGAGCCGTCGGTGGAGCCGCCGTCCATGACCACGTGCTCCAGGTGGGGATACGTCTGGCACGCCACGGAGTGGAGGTTGTCCCCCAGCCAGCGGGCCTGATTGTAGGAGGGCGTTAGCACGGAGACCAGCGGCCCCGCGGGGCTGCCGGACGGGGCGTGGGTCGCCGCAGGCTGGTGTTGCGTCATCGCCGTTCCCCTCCCGTGCTACAGCTCCGGCCGCTCCGCCAGCAGCGCGCGGTCCTCTTCCGTGAGGGGGCGGCCCGCGAGGCGGCGGTAGTGGGCGCGGAAGGTCCGGGCGCTCCGGTCCGGGGTGAGGTGCGCCGCGCGGCGGCGGCCCCGCTCCGCCAGCGTCCGGCGGAGGCCGCCGTCCAGCCAGAGGCGGCGGAGGGCGGCGGCCATCTCCCCCGGCTGGTCGGGGTCGAAGAGCAGGGCGGCGTCGCCCGCCTGGCGCGGCAGCGACGTCACGGCGGAGCAGGCGGCGGGGACGCCCAGGCGGAACGCTTCCCAGAGGGGCGCGCTGTCCGCCTCGAACTTCGTGGGGATGACCACGCAGCGGGCCAGGCGGTAGAGGCACTGCAACGCCAGCGGGTCCACGTAGCCCAGGAACCGCACCTGGTCCGACAGCCCTCGCTCCCGGGCGCGGCGCTGGATGACGGGGAAGAACTCGTTCCGGTGGCCGGTGCAGACCAGCGGCGGGGCCAGGCCCTGGCGGCGTAGGAGGGCCAGCGCCTCCAGCAGGCCCAGGTGGTTCTTGTGGGGCCATGTCTGGGCCGGGTAGAGGACGAAGGCGTCCGGCAGGGAGAACCGCTCCCGGGCCGCCGCCAGGTCCCCCTCCGTGGGCTGCGGGTAGGCGTCTAGGGCCGGGGCCAGGGGCACCACCTGCACCTTCTCCGCCGGCAGGCCGAAGTGCCGGATCACGTCCTCCCGGCACCAGGAGGTGGAGACGGCCACCAGCCGAGCCTGACGGCAGAGGGCGCCGTAGGAGGCCTCCCGGAGCCGCCGCACGCGGGGGGCGAAGTACTGGGGCAGGTGGACGTGCTGGAGGTCGTGCGGGTGGTAGATGGAGGGAACGGCGGTGCGAAAGCCGCCCTGGTGCGTGAAGTGCACCACGTCCGCGCCCGCCCGCTCCACTGTGCCGTCGGAGGGCGGCACCGCGGCGTCCGGGCGGATCAGGGCGGCGCCCAGGTGGTGCCACGCGCGGCGCAGGGGCGGCGCCGCGGCCTTCAACGCCGCCTTCCAGCGGCCCGGCGCCGGGGGCGGCGGACCCGACAGCAGCCGGCAGCGACCGGCCAGGTACGGGCGCAGCCAGGCGTCTTCCCCGGCGTAGGTGAGGAAGAGGTACTCCTCGTTGCCGTCCTCCAGGGCGGAGAGGCCGGCGGCCAGGCTGATGGCCACCTGCTCTACGCCGCCGTAGACGCCGCTGATCAGCCGCGCGTCCAGGCAGACGCGGAGCGGCCGCGGGGGTCCCGCCGTCACGGCGTCAGGTCCGCCTGCCGGAGCCAGAGGGCCAGGGTTGCCGTCTTCCATACCGTCAGCAGGTCCTCCACGGTGGGCCGGGCAGCGAAGCGGCGGTAGGCCAGCCGCAGCCGGTCCACGTCCACGTACGGCGCCACGGCCGAAGGGTCCCGTTCGATGAGGTCGTCCAGGCGGGCTCGGTCCAGGGTCAGCAGCCGTCGGACCAGGCTGGGGTTGCGGTCCGTCTTGGCGGCGCGGAGGCGCACCTCCTCCGGCAGGATGCCGCGCATGGCGTCCCGCACCACGGCGCGGGGCCAGCCATCCCGCAGCCGCGCCTCCGCGGGGAGGGCGTAGCAGAACTCCACCAGCCGCCGGTCGAAGAAGGGGTGGCGGGCCTCCACGCCCCACCAGCGGGCCTCCCGGTCCGTCACCTCCGCCATCAGGACCGGCAGGCCGCCCTCCAGTTGCCGCCGGTGCCCTTCGCGGACGGTGGGGGCCGGCCGGCCGAAGCGCGCCCGCTCCTCCCGCATGCGATCGTAGAGGCCGACCCGGCGGGCGAAGTCGTCCCGGATGACGGCGTCGTAGCCCCAGACGGGGCCCGGCCGTCCCGAGAGGACCCGCCGGGCCTGCCACGCCGCCTCCGGCACGAAGGGCCCCAAGGCGTGGCGGCGGAGCAGCGTCCCCCAGGGCGTCCCGGTGTGTCGCGCCAGCGCCGCCGTCTCCCGGCGGAGCGCCGGCCAGCGCCCGCTGCGGAGCAACTCCGCCAGGCGCGGGAGGCCGTGGGAGACCGTCGCGTCGCCGTCCAGGCCGTCCAGCACCACGCGGACCCCCAGGTCCCGCGCCTGGCGGTACATGGCGCGGTGGACGTGCTGGTCGGTGAGGAAGAAGGGCTCCTCATGGTACCGGTAGCTGCACGCCACGCCCTCCAGGGGGCTCAGGCCGTCGGCGTCGATGTAGTGGGGCGCCAGGCCGCCCCCGGCCAGCACCATCTGGATGAAGTCGCGCTCGTCGCACTCCGGCGTTCGGCCGAAGAGCGCCGAGAAGGTGTGGAGGGCCGCCCCTTCGCCCCGGCCCAGCGCCCGGCGGGCCACGCAGACCACGGAGGAGGAGTCCAGGCCGCCGCTGAGCATGGAGCCCGCAGGCCCGCCGTCCCGCAGGCGGTCCGTCACCGCCCGGACGAAGATCTCCCGGAAGGCGGCGGCCTGCTCCTCCGGCGCCCCGGGAGGCGACGGCGGCACGCCGTCCAGGGACCAGTACCGGCGCAGCCGCGCCCCATCCCGCGTCACCGTGAGGGTGTGACCGGGCGGCAGTCGGTGGACGCCCCGGTAGAAGGTGGCGGACAGGTCCTGGAACCGGGGCAGGAGGTAGTCCCCCAACCGCTCTTCGTTGAGGCGCCGGGGTATCTGGGGGAGCGCCAGCAGCGCCTTGATCTCCGAGGCCAGGGCGAAGGAGCGGCCGGAGTGGTGGTAGTAGAGCGGCCGGACGCCCAGGCAGTCCCGGGCGCAGAAGAGCGCCTGCCGCCGCCCGTCCCAGAGGGCGAAGGCGAAGTCCCCCACCAGGCGCTCCGGGCAGCGCTCGCCCCAGGTGGCGTAGGCGGCCAGGATCAGCTCCGTGTCCGTGGCGGCCCCGGCGTGCAGACCCAGGGCGGCCGCCAGCTCCTCCCGGTTGTCGATGCGGGCGTCGGCGGTGAGGACCAGTGCCCCCTCCGCCGCCAGGGGGAGGTCGCCGGCTCCCGCTTCGCCCGGCCGGGCGGCGCGGGAGCCCAACGCCACGGCGCCGCTGACCCAGCAGCCGGCCCCCGCCGGGCCGCGGCGGGCCAGGGCGTGGCCCATCCGCTCCAGGTCCGCCGCGTCCGCCGGCCGGCCGTCCGGGTGGTAGATGCCGGTGATACCGCTCACGGCGCCGCTCCTCCCGTCACGGGTGTCCTCCTCAGAATCGGTAGCGCAGGAACCGGTCCACCGTGCCGGCCCGCCCCGGGTTGCGGCGGGCCCACTCGCGGCAGAGCGCCCGGTACCGCCCGTCATCGATGACCCGGCAGCCGATGTGGACCGGCACGGCGCCGTCCCCGAACCGCAGCTTGAAGCGGAGGAGAGGGTCCGCTGGGTCGTTGGTGAGGCCGCCGCCCCAGGAGATCCACCGGCACCCGGCGGCCGCAGCGCGGCAGGCCATGGCCCAGTACAGGAAGTCGTTGGGGCGGCTGGGGCTGTAGGCCGCGTCCCAGCCCACCAGGTGCGGGTGCGCCAGCGCCGGGCCCAGGAACAGGATGGCGGCCGCCACCACCGGCGGCGGCTCGCCGGGCGCCTCCGCCAGCACCACCTGCACCTGCCCTTCGCCCTGGCCGCAGATGGCGGAGAGGTACGGGGCGTCGAAGCGGTAGAAGGGGTCCATGGCCACGCGGTCGGCAGTGAGGTCGTAGAGCGCCTTGAACGCCGCCACGCCGGGCCCGCCGTGGCCGGTGCGGTCCCGCAGGCCGCACTTGCGGGCCCGCCGCAGGTGGCGACCCTCCAGCCGGTTCCACTCCGCCAGGATGTCCTCCGGGGACTTGCCGCCCACCCGGTAGACCACGTCCGTGCGGACCTGGGGCGTGGCGTACCCGGCGTCCCGCAAGGCTTCCACGTCCACCCAGTGGGTATGGCAGCGGACGAACTCCGCCACCACGCCGGTGGACCGCAGGTAGTCCGCCACGCAGCGGAGGGCCCGCCGTTTCCCGCAGGCGTCCCACGGCCCCACGAAGAGCGGCCCGCCGTAGCCGTAGGCCGTCTGGACGTCGTAGGCGGGCGGCGCCGCCGCGTCGTAGCCGGTGAT
>DATCLE010000240.1:0-1739 GCA_036564075.1 Dehalococcoidia bacterium | reverse complement strand
TGTCCTTCACCCCAATGCACGGCTCTGTGATGACGTAGGGCATCGCCGGGCGCTCCTCCCTTCGCGGTGCTGCGGCCGCAGGCTTCGCCGCGCTTGGGAGCCAGTATACCGTCCGGTAAGCGCCGTGACCAGTCGCCCCGGCCCCGGGCCGCGGGGGTCAGGGCTCGTCCGTGTACGGGCTCCACTGGAGCTGCCGGTCCGCGGCGTGGGCGCGCAGGAACTCCGTCACCTCCGCCACCACCGTCTCCGCAGCAATGGAGCTGGGAGCGGGCTCCCCGTCCGGGCCGCGCAGGAAGAGGCGCGGCGTCATGCTGCGGAGGTCCTCAAAGGTCCAGCGGCCCTCCCGCCGCTCGAACATGTTCAGGCGCGTGGCCAGCCCGCCCAGGTGGATGCGGGGCTGGACGCGGCGGGACTGGAACTGGACCCAGGACTCGTACCGATACTCGAAGACGTAGGTGTTCTCTGCCAGCACCACCAGCATGCGGGGCATGCGGGAGAGGGAGTAGAGCACCAGCGGGTCCAGCCGCAGCGGCGTCTGGATGATGGAGAGGTCCAGCTCCGGCCGCTCCTCCACCTGGACGGCGCCGGAGCCCACCAGGTGGCGCGCCCGCAGCACGTCCGTGTAGTCCGCGAACCAGTGCTCCCAGTACGCATCGATGTCCGAGAGGAGCTCGCCGAAGATGGGGAGGACGGCCTGGTGGAGGCGGGCGGTGCGCTCCTCCGGCGGGAGGTTCGCCACCTCCGCCGCGAAGGGACCGGACTCCGGGTCCAGGAGGGTGTTGAGGGCCACCACCACCTTGGCCGCCAGCTCCTGCTCCTCCGGCACGTAGTTGAAGTCCCCCGCCGTGGCCACGGCGGCCAGGAGGTCCGCCTGCTCCAGGGCCTGCTCCGGGTGCAGCAGGGCCCAGATGCCGGCCAGGCCGTCGTGGTCCACGTGGTTGTTGGTGACGGCGGTGGCCGTCCCGTACCGCTCCCGGTCCGGCGCCCGCAGGTAGTTGAGGACGATCTCCGTGCTGGTGTCCGCCCTCAGCTCCTCCGGCGTGGGCGCGCCGGGCCAGTGGGAGAGGGTGAGCACCGTGTCCGGGCCCGGGGCCCCGTCCACCACAATGTTGGGCGTACCCTGGAGCAAGTGGTAGGGGGCGTAGTGCAGCTCAGCCATGGTCCTGGGAACGGGCGGCGGGGTTCCGGGAGAGCCCGGCGAAGGAGAGGAAGTCGTCCTCCCAGCTCAGCACCAGGCCGATGAGGCCCGCCGAGAGGGGCTGGGGGTAGCCGGTGACGCCGGCGGCCGCCAGCGACGCCTCCAGTTCCGTCGCCATCCGGTCATGCGGCAGGCGGCCCAAGGCGGGGTGGCCCCACTCGTGCTCCAGGATGGCGTAGACCAGGCCGGGGTCCAGGAAGTGGCCCTCCTCCTCTAGCTGCGCGGCGATCCAGCCGGCGCACTCATCCATCAGCGCTTCGTCCATGGTCCCTCGCGTTGGCAGAGCGGTTGAGGCCAGTATAGCAGCGGCGCGCGCTCAGGGGGAGCGGCGCCGGGAACGCGAACGGGGGCGGGCCCGGCCGGGCCCGCCCCCGGGTGGGGCACGGGGCGTGCGCCGTCAGTGGAAGACGCGGCTCACGTGGGCGAAGACCTGCCGGGCGGAGACCAGGCCGATGGGCCGGTCGTGCTGGTCCACCAGGGGGATGTGGCGGAAGCCGCCCACGGCCATCTTGTTGACGGCCACGGCCAGGGAGTCCTCCAG
>DATCLE010000239.1:0-2440 GCA_036564075.1 Dehalococcoidia bacterium | reverse complement strand
CACCAGGACGGTGCCGCCGTCCGGCGTGCGGACCAGGACGGCGTCGCCCTGGCCTACGTCCAGGAAGGTGACGCGGAGGGCGGGCTCCGGCCGGTCCAAGAGGCCCCAGGCGGCCCAGGCCGCCGGGACCAGCAGGGCGGCGGCCGCCGCGGGACCCAGGAGGCGGGCCGGCGGCAGCAGGCGCCGGACGTGGGCCGCCAGGGCCGCCAGGCGGTCCGCCGCCCGCCCGCGCCGGAGGGTCAGCCAGACCAGGCCGGCGGCGGTGTAGAGGGCGGCGGCGTGGGAGAGGGAGAGCGGCGGCAGGCCGACGGCGGCGCCCGGCAGGCGGGCCAGCCGGTGGACGGCCTCCACGGTGTAGTGGAGCGGGGCCCAGGCGGCTAGGCCGGGGAGCAGGGCGGCGTCCAGCCCGGCCAGCCCCGCCAGTGCCGCCAGGCACGCCAGCACGAAGGCGGCGGAGAAGGCCGGGACCACCAGGAGGTTGGCGGCCAGGGCCACCAGGGAGAGGGAGCCGAAGGTCACGGCGGCGATAGGCGCGGTGGCCAGGTAGGCGGCCGCGGTGGTGGCGGCAACCTCCACCGGCGCCCGGAGGAGGCCGGTACGGGCGGCGGGCTCCTCCCGGCCCAGGAGCCGCCAGAGGAGGCCGGCCAGGGGCGGAGCCAGGAGGACCAGGCCCGCCGTGGCCGCGACGCTGAGCTGGAACCCCACGTCGCGGATCAGGCCGGGGTCGGCGGCGGTCATGAGGGCAGCGGCGAAGGCCAGGGCCACGGGGGCGGAGGACTGGCGGCCGGCCAGCGCCGCCAGGAGGACAAGGGCGGCCATGACGGCGGCGCGGACCACGGAGGGGGTGGCGCCGGTGAGGAGGGTGTAGGCGGCCACCGCCAGGAGGGCGGCCAGCACGGCGCGACGGCGGCCAACGGCCGGCGCCAGGAGGCCGAGGGTCAGGCCCGCCACCAGCGTCACGTTGAAGCCGGAGACGGCGACGATGTGGGAGGTGCCCGTGCGGGCCAGGTCGGCCTCCAGCCAGGGCGGGAGGGCGGAGCGCTGCCCCAGGACGATGCCGCGCGCCAGGGAGGCCTCCGGTTCCGGCAGGGCCCGTGCCAGGGAGCGGCCCAGCGCCTCCCGAGCGGCGGCCAGCGGCTCCCGCAGCGGGTTGCCGCGGCCGCGGTCCAGCACCCGGATGGAGGGGTAGGCCGCCAGGGCGCGGACCCCGCGCCGGGCCAGATAGTCCCGGTAGTCGAAGCGCGAGAAGCGGGGCGGCGTCTGGAGTTCGCCGTGGAGTTCCAGGAGGTCGCCGTAGCGGTAGCGGGGGAAGAGGCCCGCCGTCACCAGCACGGCGCCGGACGCGGGGCGCCAGGCTTCGCCCTCCCGGATGGCCTGAACGCGGAGGCGGAACCGCTGGGACGTGTCGCGGAGCTCCGGCTCGTCCTCCACCACGCCGCGGAAGGAGACCGGCGGGCCGTGGTTGAAGCGGGCCACGTCGTCAGAGGCAGGGGAGGGGAGGGAGGCCTGGTAGCGCCAGAGCCCCGCCAGGAGGAGCAGGGGCAGGAGGACGGCCGGGAGCGCCGCGGCGGAGCGGGGGCGGCGCGCCACCAGGAGGGCGCCCCCGACGGCGGCCGCGGGGACCAGGGGCCAGGCGTCCCAGCCGTAGCGCGCGGCGGCGGCCACGCCGGCCAGCCAGGCCAGCGAGAGGGCCAGGAGGGTCACGGACCGGCGGCGACCGCCTCCCGGATCTGCTGGAGGACGGAGGCGGGGAGCAGCCCGCGGTCCACCAGGTCGTCAGGGGAGCCGAAGGGGCCGTCCGCCTCGCGCGACTCGACGATGCGGCGCGCCCGCGCGGGCCCGATGCCCGGCAGCGCCTGGAGCTGCTCCACGGTGGCGGCGTTGAGGTCCAGGGGGGCGGTGGCCGGTGCGGACTCCGCCAGGTCCGGGGCGATGGGAGCGGGTGCCCCGCCGGGCGGCAGCCGGCGGAGGCGCCGGAGGACCGCCGCGCCCACCGCGACGGGGACGGCGGCCACCAGGGTCCCGAGGACGGCGGCACGGAGCCTGAAGCGCGGCATGGGCCGGCACCTCCTGAGCGGCGGACCCGCGGGCGGCGGGGCCGTATGCCCATAGTGATACGCCGGATCGGGGGAAACGGTCAAGGCGGAGGCCGCCTGTCACCCTGCGTCCTTCCACAACAGTGGTAGGAGCGGGAGCGAAGCACCGGGCGGTAGGTCGGCCGGTGCTTCCTCGTTCCTGGAGGGCGAGGGGTCCGACGTGGGCCCGGCAGATCCTGCGCCCTTCCTGGCGGCAGGGCTCCGGATGGCAGGGTGGGCATCGGTAGGTAGGGGCGGGGTTCAAACCCGCCCCGACGGGTGACGGCACGGGGTGAGGCGCAGCCCCGAGCGCGGCGCACGGGGCAAAGGCGTGGCGGGGGCGTCGCAGGCGGCGTCGCGCTGGC
>DATCLE010000238.1:0-1670 GCA_036564075.1 Dehalococcoidia bacterium | reverse complement strand
GGCGGGATGGGCACGCGGCCGTGCCACAGGTGCAGGTCGGATCCGCAGATGGCGCTGGTGGTGATCCGGACCAGGGCGTCCCGCGGGTGTTCGATCTTCGGCCGGTCCACGTCCTGCAGGACAATCTTCTCCGGCCCCTGGTAGACCGCAGCCTTCATCTCCTTCCCCCTCTCGCGAGTCTTCGTCGGTGCCGGAAGCGTACCGCTGGCCGGGGCCGGTGTCAATCGGCAATCCTACCGGTCGGTAGCCGGGCGGCCTCCACCGCCGCCTACGCGCGCTCTGGTCCGCGGCCGCCGGGTTCGGCGGCCCCTTCGCCGCCTTCCGCGCCTGACCCCGCCGGTTCCTCCTCGCCCACCACGTGCAGGTCCCCCGGCCGCAGGGAGACGGAGACCTCCTTCCGCCGGTCCAGCCCCAGCCGGTGGTACGCGTACCCCGGGATCTCGATCTCCAGGTCCGCGGGCCGCGGGGAGCCCTCCGCCCGGAAGCGCAGCGTCAGCGTGTCGCCGTGGGGCACCTCCTCCACCAGCCGACCGCGCACCACGTTGGGCCGCTCCGCCCCGTCCTCCTCCCGGTCCGGCCGCACGATCATCACCTGCGTGGCCCGCACGCACAGCCAGGCCCGCGCCCCCGGCGCCAGGCCGTCCCGCCGCTCCGCCAGCACCGTGCGCCCCTCCCAGTCCAGCCGCGTCCACGGCCCCTCGTGCCCCAGCACGGTGGCCGGCAGCACGTTCCGCACCCCCAGCAGTTCCGCCGCCCGGCGCGTCCGCGGCCGGTAGAACGCCTCCTCCCGGCTCCCCTCCTGCAAGACGCGGCCGCCGTCCACCAGCACCATGCGTGTGCCCAACGTGAACGCCTCTGCCAGGTCATGCGTCACCAGCACGGTGGTCAGCCCCCAGCGCCGGTGCACCGCCGCTACCGTCTCCCGCAGCGAGGCCCGCAGACCGCCGTCCAGGGCGGAGAACGGCTCATCCAGCAGCAGCACCCGCGGCCGGATGGCCACCGCCCGGGCCAGCGCCACCCGCTGCTGCTGCCCCACGGAGAGCTCCCGGGGGCGGCGGTCCTCCAGGCCCGCCAGCCCCACCTCCTCCAGCAGCTCGCGCACCAGCGCCCGGCGGGCCCGCGCGTCGCCCTCCCGCACGCCGTAGGCCACGTTCTCCGCCGCCGTCAGGTGCGGGAACAGCGCGAACCGCTGCGGCACGTACCCCACCCGGCGCCGCTGCGGCGGCACGTCGATCCCGGCCGCCGTGTCCAGCAGCACCTGCCCTCCGGCGGCCACGCGACCGGCGTCCGGGCGCAGCACGCCGGCAATGCAGCGCAGCGTCAGGCTCTTCCCCGCGCCGGAGGGGCCGAAGAGGGTCACCAGCTCCTGGCCTGCGGAGAAGGCCACGTCCAGCCGGAAGCCCGGCAGCGCCTTGACCAGCCGTACCTCAAGCATAGGGATCCCGCAGCACGCTCCGGCCCACCACCCACCGGAACGTCACCAGCACCACGAAGGAGACCGCCACCAGCAGGGCGGAGAGCACCAGCGCCGCGTCCAGGTCCGTGGACAGCGCCGCGTAGATGGCCAGGGGCATGGTCTGCGTCCGTCCCGGCAGGCTCCCGGCGAACATGATGGTAGCGCCGAACTCCCCCAGCGCCCGCGCCCACGCCATGACCGCGCCGCCCAGGAG
>DATCLE010000237.1:0-4354 GCA_036564075.1 Dehalococcoidia bacterium | reverse complement strand
ATTCCGCCACTTCGGCGTGCCCTTCCGCCCCGGAAGGGTGTGGAGCGGACGACGAGATTCGAACTCGCGACCCCCTCCTTGGCAAGGAGGTGCTCTACCACTGAGCCACGTCCGCAACCGGTAGTTCTAGTATAGCACAGGGGCAGGCCTCACGACCCCGCGCCGGCCTGGCCCGGGGCGCCTCCGACGGAGTGGGGGCTGCGGCCGGCCACCGGCAGCCGGAAGCGGAAGGAGGTGCCGCCGCCGGGCCGCGGCTCCGCCCAGATCCAGCCGCCCTGCGCCTCCAGCAGCCGGCGGCAGACCGTGAGCCCCAGCCCGGCGCCGGAGATGAAGACGCGGTTGCGGGAGGCGCGGTAGAAGGGCTGGAACACGCGCTCCAACTCCTCCACGGGGATCCCCTCACCCCGGTCCAGCACAGAGAAGACCACGTGCTCCTCCGCGGCCTCCGCCGTGATGACGATCTCCGACTCCGGCGGGCTGTAGGTGAGGGCGTTGACCAGCAGGTTCCGCACCACGTGCTGGAAGTAGGAGGGCTCCGCCTCCACGGCGGGCAGGGACGCCGGCAGGTCCAGCCGGATCTGGTGCCGGGCCGTGCGGTCCCGCATGAGCTCCAGCACCTGGCAGATGAGCGGCCGGGCGGAGACCGGCTCCGTGGGGGTGCGGCCGCCCCGCTGCTGGGCCGTCAGGCTCAGGAGGTCCTCAATGAGCTGGTGGAGCCGTTCGCTCTCCTCCGCCATGTCCTCCAGCAGTTGGTCTGCCACGGTGGGGTCCAGGCTGCGGCGGTGACGGCGGAGGGTGGAGAGGCCGGCGCGGATGGTGGTGGTGGGGGTGCGGAGCTCGTGGGAGACCAGGCTGAGGAAATCGTCCTTCAGCCGTTCCACCTGCGCCAGCCGGGCGTTCTCCACCAGCATGCCCAACTGGAGGCCTACACCCAGCAGGAACGCCACCTCATCGCGCTCTACGGGTCGGTCATCCCGCGGATCGTAGACGCCCAGCACGCCCACCATGCGCTGGCCGGTGCGCAGCGGCACCATGATGGAGACGTTGCACGCCACCAGTTCCCGGACATCGTCCGGCATGGGGCTGTCTTCCCGGAACTGTTCCGTCACCACGGGCCTGCCGGTGGAGAGCACGGTCCCCAGCAGGCCCTCGTCGGCGGGCTTGGCCCGGCTGGCCAGCTTGGCCACCAGGCGCCACGGGATGTTGCGGTACGCCCCCACCCGCAGCGTGGAGGTATCTTCGTTCAGGAGGAAGACCACGCCGGCGGGGCGCTCCACGGCCGCCAGCACCGTCTCCAGGACGGCGTCCAGGATGGTGGTGATGTCCCCGGTGCCGGAGACCAGCCCGGTGACGCGGTCCCGCGCGGCCAGCTCCCGGGCCAGGTGGGCGGAGCGCTCCACCAGGTCAGACGGCTCCTGCGGGCGGTCGCTCTCCGCCGCGTCCTGCCAGGAGGCATCCGGGCCGCGGGCGGTGCTGCGGGGGTCCATGCGGTCCGATGTCTTCTTCTGGGGGTGGGGAGATGGCATCTCGACCGGCTCCCTACGACGGGCTCACTCCCTGGGCCGTGCTGGCCCACCGTCGGGGACGGCGCTGGAGGTAACCGGCGCCCACGTTAGCATCGCCGTGACGTCGCGTCAATCCCGTCGACGCGGCGGCGACGCGCCCCGCCTCGATCCTACATCGCAGGAACGAGGGGCTAGCTCGCGGAAGTTCCCGCTCCCGGCCTCCGGCGCCGCGGCTTACCCCTCGCCGGCCGGCCCCAGGCCGTCCAGGAACGCCAGGAGCGCGGCGTTGAAGGCCTCCGGGTTGTCCAGGTTGGCGGCGTGCCCCGCCGCCGGGACCACCACCTTGCGGGCACCCGGGATGGCCCGCTCCATGTAGTCGGACGGGGCCAGGAACGGCTGGTCGCGTTCGCCCACCAGGATGAGGACCGGCACGTCGATGCGGGGCAGCGCCTCGATGACGCGGGAGTCGAACTGCTTCAGCATGCCGCGGGCGGCGTGGGCCAGCCCCTGGGCGGAGCGGTGCAGCCGCGCC
The DNA here is from genome assembly GCA_036564075.1 of Dehalococcoidia bacterium. GTDB lineage: Bacteria > Chloroflexota > Dehalococcoidia > DATCLE01 > DATCLE01 > DATCLE01. The sequence goes on along the minus strand of DATCLE010000237.1, from coordinate 2,317 downwards.
GTCTCCGTCACCTCCGTGCTGCTGCCCAGCGCCCGGACGCCCCCCTCTTCCAGGGCCACGGCGCGCCGCTCCGCCATCTGGTTCCACTGCTCCCGGCCCGCGGGGTTACGGTAGCCGGGCCCGGTATCGCAGAGGACCAGGGCGCGCACCATCTCCGGGTGGGCCAGCCAGAAGGCCAGGGACATGTAGCCGCCCAGGGAGAGGCCGCCCACCACCGCCCGCCGGACGCCCAGGTGGAGGAGCAGCGCCCGCATGTCCTCCACCGTCAGCGCCTCGGAGTAGGCGGCGGGGTCCTCCGGGCTCTCCGTCCCGCCGTGGCCGCGCATGTCCCACGTAATGAGCCGGTAGCGGTCCGTCAGGGCGTCCACCTGCGGCCGCCACATGGCCCCCGTGGCGCCGTAGCCGTGGGTCAGCAGCACCGGCGGCCCCTGGCCGCGGTCCTCGTAGTGGATGTCGATGCCGTTCAGGTGCGCGTGCGGCACGGTCCCTCCCTCCCTTGCTGGCGGCCCCTGCCGGGTCCCGTCCTCCCGCGTGGGGCCGGCGTCACCCGCCGTCCGCCAGCCGCGGGCGGATCTCCGCGGCGAAGCGCTCCGCCGTGCGCAGCACGTCATCCGGCGTCTGGTCGTGGAGCGCGGGGGCGCTGTAGAAGGTGTCCAGCACCACGTGGGTGACGCCCGCGGCGCGGTACCGTTGGAGGCTCTCCACCACCTGGTCCGGCGTGCCGACCAGGGGCGCGGCGTCCGCGGCCGGCCGGTCCAGCAGCCGCAGGGGCAGCCGTGCGGCGATGACGAACTCGTCCGGGTCGCGCCCGTAGCGGGCCGCCTCGTGGCGCAGGTAGGCGCGTCCCTCCTGCACCTGCTCCGGCGTGGGGCGGGTGGGGTGCCAGCCCTGGCAGAAGCGGGCGGCGCGGCGGATGGCGGAGGCGCTGTTCCCGGCGCCCCACAGGGGCAGCGGGTCCTGCGCCGGCTGCGGCTGGAAGGCCACGCCTTCCACGTGGACCGTCCGGCCGTGGAAGACCGGCCTGGGGTTGCGCCAGAGCTCCCGGAAGAGGCGGAGGTACTCCGTGGCCAGCGCGCCGCGCCGCTCAAAGGGGACGCCCAGGGCGTCCATCTCATCCTTGGCCCAGCCCACCGCCACTGCGAAGACCGTGCGGCCGCCGCTCAGCACGTCCAGCGTGGCCAATACCTTGGCCTGGTGGACGGGGTTGCGGTAGGGGAGGATGAGGGCGCTGGTGCCCAGCCGGATCCGCTGCGTCTCCGCGGCCACGTAGGCCAGGGTGGTGAGCGGCTCGTAGAAGGTGGCGCCGAACCGGGGCACCGCCGCCTCCGGGATCACCAGGTGGTCCGTGGCCCAGAGCGAGTCGTACCCCAGTTCCTCGGCGCGGCGGGCGAAGCGGCGGAGGAACTCCGGCGACGCCACGTGACGGAAGTGCGGGAGCACCAGACCGAACTGCATGCGTACCTCCTCCGTGCCCCGGCTACGACGGCCACAGCCGGCCGCGGCGCCGGTGGCAGGTGACGTAGGCGAAGGGGCCGCCGGCGCTGCGGATGGCCCGGCGCGCGCCCTTGGGCACCAGGAACGCCCGGCCGGGCAGCAGGGGGAAGGCGGCGCCGTCCACCTCAAGGACGCCTTCGCCCGCCACCACCACGCCGAAGACGTCCACCTCCGCGTTGACGTGCTCGGGCACGCCGGTGCCGCCGTCGAACCGGAGCAGGTTCACGTCCAGGTCATCCGTCTCCAGGCTCCAGACGGGCCCGGGGCCTGTGGCGGCGGCCAGCAGCGCCGCCAGGTCCACGGGGGGTGCCGGCCGGTCCACGGCTAGCGACGCTCCGGCCGGAGGTCGTCCGGCGGCAGGGACCACTGCTGGTAGCCGGGCTCCACGTCCACCTTGAGGCCAACCAGGAGCCGGGCCACCAGGTTGTAGTACCCGATGGTCATGAGGAGCTCCACCACCTCCTCTTCGTCCAGGAACTCCCGGACCCGGCGGAAGACCTCGTCCGGGACCTGGACGTCCAGGGTGGAGGCCTCCGCCAGGGCCAGGACGGCGCTCTCTTGGGCATCGAAGGCCAGGCTCCGCCGCCACTGGCCGATCTGGTACAGCGCCTCCTCGCTGATCCCGGCCTCCCGGGCAAGGGGCACGTGGTGTGCCCACTCGTAGGCGGAGCCGGTGAGGGAGGCCACACGGAGGATGGCCAGTTCCCGCAGGCGCGGGCTCAGCTTCAGGTGGCGGAGGATGGAGTTCCCCAGCCGCATGAAGTTCCGGAGCGTGGTGGGGCTGTTGCCCAGCGCCCGGAAGATGTTGGGCACCGTCCCGTCC
>DATCLE010000236.1:0-2697 GCA_036564075.1 Dehalococcoidia bacterium | reverse complement strand
TCTGGAAGTGGACCCGGTGCTCCAGCTCCTGCCAGCGATCCATCGCCCGCCCTCCTAGCCCACCACCGTGCCGGCGGGCCGGCCGGCCCGCCCCGGCAGGACGGCGTCCAGCAGCGCGTGGGCCTGCCGCCCGTCCACAATGCGCGCCGTGGCGCCCGCTTCCGCCGCCCGCAGGCACGCCTCCACCTTCGGCATCATGCCGCCGGCAATGACCCCCGCCGCCGAGAGCCGCGCCACCTCCTCCCGCGTGACGCGCGGCAGCGGCGCCCGGTCCCCGTCCAGCACGCCGGGCACGTCCGTGAGGAACACCAGGGAGGCGGCCGCCAGGGCGCGGGCCACTTCCCCCGCCACCGTATCGGCGTTGATGTTCAGGAGCCCGCCGTCCGCATCCAGGCCAATGGGCGCCAGCACCGGCATGACCCCCGCCGCCAGCAGCGCCTCCAGGAGCTCCGTCCGCACGGCCGTCACCCGGCCCACGCGGCCTAGCTCCGGGTCCATCTGCTCCGCCAGCACCGTGCCGCCGTCCGGGCCCGCCAGGCCCGCGGCGCGCCCCCCTGCCGCGGCGATCTCCGCCACCAGCGCCGTGTTCACCAGCCCGGCCAGCACCGCCACCACCACGTCCAGGGCCGCCTGGTCCGTGACCCGCAGTCCCCGGACGAAGCGCGATTCGATGCCGTGGAGGTCCAGCCAGCGGTTGATGACCTTGCCGCCGCCGTGGACCACCACCACGGGCACGCCCTCCCGCTGGAGCGCCGCCAGGTCGGCGGCAGTGGTGTCCGCCTCCCCCAGGGTGCTGCCGCCCACCTTCACCACCACGGGCCGTGTGCCGGTGCTCATGTGGTGTACTCGCTGTTGATGCGCACGTACGCTTCCGTCAGGTCGCACCCCCAGGCCGTGGCGCCCTCGCTGCCCACGCCCAGGTTCACCTCAATGCGGACCTCCGGGGCGCCCAGGATGGCCCGCACCTCCTCCTCGTCGAACGGCACGGGGCGGCCGCGGACGAAGACCGCCACGTCGCCCAGGCGCACCACGGCGCGGGAGACGTCCACCCGGGCGCCGCTGCGGCCCACCGCCATCATCACGCGCCCCCAGTTGGGGTCCCGCCCGTACACGGCCGTCTTCACCAGGGGCGAGACCGTCACTGCCCGGGCGGCCCGCCGCGCCTCCTCCTTGGTGGCGGCGCCGTACACCCGCACCTCAATGAGCCGGCTGGCGCCCTCCCCGTCCCGCGCGATCTCCCGCGCCAGGTGGAGGGAGACGCCGTACAGCGCCTCCTGGAAGAGCTGGGCCGCGCCGTGCCCCGCGTCGATGGGGTCGCCGCCGGCGGCGCCGTTGGCCAGCACCGCCATGGTGTCGCTGGTGCTGGTGTCGCCGTCCACGCTCACCATGTTGAAGGTCCGGTCCGCCACGGAGCGCAGGGTGGCGTCCAGGAAGGCGGGCGCCACGGGGGCGTCCGTGGTGAGGAAGCAGAACATGGTGGCCATGTCCGGGTGGATCATCCCGGAGCCCTTGGCGATGCCGCCCACCGCGTAGGTGCGGCCCTCGTGCTGGAACTGCATGGCGATGTGCTTGGGGCGCGTGTCCGTGGTCATGATGGCGCGGGCCAGCGCCCGGCCGCCGTCCGGGTCCAGCGTGATCCGGGCGATCCCCTCCCGGATGCGGTCCATGGGCAGCGGCACGCCGATGACGCCGGTGCTGCACACCAGCACGTCGCGGGCGGCGGCGCCGGTGCGCAGGGCGGCCAGACGCGCCATCTCCCGCGCGTCCTCCAGGCCCTGCTCCCCGGTGCAGACGTTGGCGCAGCCGGCGTTCACCACCAGCGCCTGCGCCCGGCCGTCTGCCACGTGCTCCATGGTCACCAGGACGCAGGCGCCCTTCACCTCATTGCGGGTGAAGACCGCGGCCACGTGGCACGGCCGGTCCGAGTAGAGGATGCCCAGGTCCAGCTTGTCATCGCCGTAGGTCTTGACGCCGGCGTAGACGGCGCCGGCGTAGAAGCCCTCCGGCGTGGTCACGCTGCCATCGGGGATCACCCGGAGGACGCCGGTGATGGAGGACTCCGTCATGGCACGCTCAGGGGTAGAGGGCCGGCGCCGCCAGACCCATGGCCTCCGGCAGCCCCAGCATGAGGTTGGCGTTCTGCACAGCCTGCCCGGCGGCGCCCTTCACTAGGTTGTCCAGGCAGGTCACCACCACCAACCGGCCGGTGCGCCCGTCCACCGTGGGGTACAGGAGGCAGAGGTTGTTGCCGTAGGTGTGCTTGGTCCCCGGCGGCCGGTCCACCACCCGCACGAAGGGCTCGTCCCGGTAGGCCTCCCGGTAGAGCTCCCGGACAGCGGCGGCCGCCCCGTCCCCCTCCGGCAGGCGGCCGGGGACCAGGTCGGCGTAGCAGGTGCAGAGGATGCCGCGCGTCATGGGGATGAGGTGCGGGACGAAGGTCACCCGCGGGGCCGGCGCCTCGCAGTAGCGGGACAGCTCCTGGACAATCTCCGGCAGGTGCCGGTGCCCGTCCAGCCCGTAGGCGCTGACGGACTCGTTGGCCTCAGCGTAGTGGAGGTCCAGCCGCAGGGAGCGGCCCGCCCCGGAGATGCCGGACTTGGCGTCGATCACCACGTCCGGCCTGATGAGCCCCTCCCGCAGCACGGGCGCCAGGGCCAGGATGGGGCCGGTGGGGTAGCAGCCGGGGTTGGCCACCAG
>DATCLE010000235.1:0-8529 GCA_036564075.1 Dehalococcoidia bacterium | reverse complement strand
GAGCGGTGGCGGGGGATCAACTCTTGACAGCTTCCGGCGGGCGGTGCTACAGTTGAAGCGTGATTAGCACTCTGGTTGCGAGAGTGCTAATCACGCTTCTACGGAACTGACAGAGCAGCAGGTGCCCGCCGCGGCGGCGGGCCGGGAGGCGAGGGTATGGCCACGCTGACGGAGCGGCGGGCGGCCATCCTGCAGCTGATCGTCAACGACTACATCGATAACGCGACCCCGGTGGGGTCTGAGACCATTGTCCGCAAGTACGGGCTGAAAGTCTCGCCCGCCACCATCCGGAACGAGATGGTGAAGCTGGAGGAGGAGGGCTACCTCACCCAGCCGCACACCTCCGCCGGGCGCGTCCCCTCGGACCTGGGCTACCGCTACTACGTGGAGACCCTCATGGGGGAGGAGGACCTCTCGCCGGACGAGAAACGGCAGATCCTCCACCAGTTCCACCAGGCGGCGGCCCAGATGGACGCCTGGCTGGACCTGGCCGCCGCCGTCCTGGCCCGCTCCGTGCGGAACCTGGCCCTGGTGACGGCGCCGCGCTCGCCGCGGGTCCACTTCCGGCACGCGGAGATCGTCTCCCTGGAGAGCTACCTGGCGCTCCTGGTGCTGGTCCTGCGGGAGGTCCACGCCAAGGAGCAGGTCCTCATGTTCCCGGAGCCGGTCACCCAGGAGGAGCTGTGGCGGACGGCCAACCAGCTCAATGAGGAGCTCGCCGGGCTCACAGCGCCGGAGATCCGTGCCCGCCAGTTGGAGCTCACCCGGCTGGGCCAGCAGGCCCTGGAGGCCGTGCTCCGGCTCATGGAGGCGGAGGACAGCACGGAGTTCCCCTCGCCGCGCCTCTCCGGCCTGCGGAACGTCCTGAGCCAGCCGGAGTTCTCCAACGGGGAGAAGATGCTGGGCGTGCTGGACGTCCTGGAGGAGCGAAACCTCTCCCGGGCCATCCCGCTGGACCGGATTGCGGAGGAGGGCGTCACCGTCATCATCGGCGCGGAGAACCGGCAGGACGCCATGCGGGAGTGCAGCGTGGTCATCACGCGTTACGGCGTCCCCGGCTGGTCCGGCACGCTGGGCATCCTGGGTCCCACGCGGATGCACTACCCGCGCGCCATCTCCACCGTCCGCTACCTGGCCTCCGTGCTCACGGAGCTGGTGGACCGGTGGAAGGGCTAGGCGGCCGGGGGGGCCGGGCCGGCGGACACCGACTTTCACGACGGGCGCCGCAGGGGGATGCCCCCGGGCGCCCGTTCTGGGCGAGGGAGTGACCATGGAACGGGAGCAGGAACCCAAGGCACCGCAGGAGCAGCCGGCGGCCGGTGACGCCCAGCCGGAGCCGGAGGCTGCCCAAGACCAGCAGACCCAACGGACGGAGAACGGCGAGATCGAGGACATTGAGACGCTGAAGGTCAAGCTCCAAGAGGAGCGCGGGAAGGCGGAGCAGTACCTGGCCAACTGGCAGCGGGCTGCCGCCGACTTCCAGAACTACAAGCGCCGGACGGAGCAGGAACGGGAAGAGATGGCCCGTCTGGCCAACGCATCGCTCATCATCAACATCCTGCCCATCCTGGATGACCTGGAACGGGCGCTCTCCAGCGTGGACGTGAAGCTGGCGGGCCTCACCTGGATCGACGGGATCCGGCTCATCTACCGCAAGTTCCAGATGGTGCTGGAGGCCGCCGGGCTCCACGAGATCAAGGCAGAGGGCGAGCGCTTTGACCCTAACCTCCATGAGGCCGTCATGGAGGCGGAGGGGGAGGAGGGCCAGGTCCTGCGCGTGGTCCAGAAGGGCTACAAGCTGGGGGACCGCGTCCTCCGGCCGGCCATGGTCATTGTGGGCAGGGGCAAGCAAACCGAGGAAGGCCGGGAAGGTGCCGGTGAGCAGGCGTAAGCCGCGCCGCACCCCCCGCGCCGGGGAGGAACGTCTATGAGCAGGGTCATCGGCATCGACCTGGGGACCACCAACAGCGTCGTTGCCGTCATGGAAGGCGGCGAGCCGACGGTGATCCCGAACGCGGAAGGCGCGCGCATCACCCCCTCCGTGGTCGCCGTGAGCCGCTCCGGGGAGCGGCTGGTGGGCACGGTGGCGAAGCGCCAGGCCGTGACCAATCCTGATAACACCATCTACTCCGTCAAGCGGCTCATGGGCCGCAAGTTTGACGACCCGGAAGTCCAGCGCACCATGCAGCTGGTGCCGTACAAGATCGTCCGCGCCGCCAACGGCGACGCCCACGTGGAGATGGGCGGCCGCACCTACTCGCCGCCGGAGATCTCCGCCATGATCCTCCAGAAGCTGAAGACGGACGCGGAGGCGTACCTGGGCGAGCCCGTCACCGAGGCGGTGATCACCGTCCCCGCCTACTTCAACGACAGCCAGCGCCAGGCCACCAAGGACGCCGGGAAAATCGCCGGCCTGGAGGTGCTCCGCATCATCAACGAGCCCACGGCCGCGTCCCTGGCCTACGGCCTGGACAAGAAGAACGATGAGGTCATCGCCGTGTACGACCTGGGCGGCGGCACCTTCGACATCTCCATCCTGGAGATCGGCGACGGTACCTTCCAGGTCCGCGCCACCAACGGCGACACCCACCTGGGCGGCGACGACTTCGACCAGCGCGTCATCGACTGGCTGGTGGCGGAGTTCAAGAAGGAGCAGGGCATTGACCTCAGCCAGGACCGCCCCGCCCTCCAGCGGCTGAAGGAGGCCGCGGAGAAGGCCAAGATTGAGCTCTCCTCCGTGATGCAGACAGAGATCAACCTGCCCTTCATCACGGCGGACGCCAGCGGCCCCAAGCACCTGAACATGACCCTCACGCGGGCCAAGCTGGAGCAACTGGTGGAGGACCTGGTGGAGCGGACGCTGGAGCCGTGCCGCAAGGCCCTCCAGGACGCCGGCATCGCCGCGTCCCAGGTGAACGAGGTGGTCCTGGTGGGCGGCCAGACGCGGATGCCGCTGGTCCAGGAGAAGGTGAAGCAGTTCTTCGGGCGGGAGCCCCACAAGGGCGTGAACCCGGACGAGGTGGTGGCCATCGGCGCCGCCATCCAGGCGGGCGTGCTCAAGGGAGAGGTCAAGGACGTCCTCCTGCTGGACGTCACGCCCCTCACCCTGGGCATTGAGACGCTGGGCGGCGTGATGACGCCCATCATCCCGCGGAACACCACCATCCCCACCAGCAAGAGCCAGATCTTCAGCACCGCCGCGGACAACCAGACCAGCGTGGAGATCCACGTCCTCCAGGGTGAGCGCACCATGGCGGCGGACAACAAGTCCCTGGGCCGCTTCATCCTGGACGGCATCCCGCCGGCGCCGCGGGGCGTGCCCCAGATCGAGGTGACGTTCGATATCGATGCCAACGGCATCCTGAACGTCAGCGCCCGGGACAAGGCCACCGGCAAGGAGCAGAAGATCACCATCACCGCGGGCTCCGGCCTGACGCAGGAGGAGGTGGAGCGCCTGCGGCGTGAGGCGGAGATGCACGCGGAGGAGGACCGCAAGCGCCGCCAGGAGATCGAGGTCCGCAACCAGGCGGACAGCCTGGCCTACACCGCGGAGAAGACGCTGCGGGACCACGGCGAGAAGGTACCCGCGGACGTGCGCGCGGAGGTGGAGGAGCGGATCAAGCGGGTGCGTGACAACCTCCAGGGTGACGTGGATACCCTCCAGCGGGCCATGGCGGAGCTCTCGGAGTCGCTCCAGAAGGTGGGCGCGGCCATGTACGGCCAGGCCGGCGCCGGCGCCGAAGGCGGCGAGGAGAGCGGCCCGTCCGAGCAGGGCGAAGGCACCGTGGAGGGCGAGTACCGGGAGGTGTAGCCACCGGCACCGCACGTCGTTGACCAGGGCGGCCCCGCACCGGGGCCGCCCTGCCGCCTTCCCGGCGTGCGGCGCCCCCGCCGGCCCGCGGTGGCGGGCGGCGGGCGGATTTGCTACCATGGAGGCGCGGTCCGGTCCGCACCAGGCGGAGCGGGCCGAATCGGATCGGGGGGTTGGTCGGCTGTATGCCCACCGTCAGGGACTACTACGAGGTCCTCGGCGTGGCCCGGGACGCCAGCCAGGAGGAGATCAAGCGGGCCTACCGCCGGCTGGCCATGCAGTACCACCCGGACCGCAACAAGGAGCCGGGCGCCGAGGAGCGGTTCAAGGAGATCAACGAGGCGTACGAGGTCCTCTCGGACCCGGAGCGCCGCGCCGCGTACGATCGCTGGGGCCACAACGGGCCGCGCGGCTTCTCCCAGGGGTTCGAGGGCTTCGACTTCGGCGGCTTCGGCGACATCTTCGACGCCTTCTTCGGCGGCTCCACCCGCCGCCGCCGCGGCCCCCAGCGGGGCGCGGACCTGCGCGGCACGTTGGACCTCTCCTTTGACGAGGCCGTCTTCGGCTGTGAGAAAGAGGTGGAGGTCACCCGCACGGAGGCCTGTACCATCTGCGGCGGCTCCGGCAGCGAGCCCGGCTCCCAGCCGGTGCGCTGCCCCGCCTGCAACGGCACCGGGGAGATCCGCCGCGTCCAGACCAGCATCTTCGGCCAGTTCGTCAACGTGGCCACCTGCGACCGCTGCCACGGCGAGGGCCGCGTGGTGAGCCAGCCGTGCCGCCAGTGCCGCGGCAGCGGCCGGGAGCGGCGGACGCGCAAGCTGGTGGTGAAGGTGCCGGCCGGCGTGGACGCCGGCTCCCAGATCCGCCTCAGCGGCGAGGGCGACGCCGGCCTCTACGGCGGCAGCCCCGGCAACCTCTACCTCCAGATCAACGTGCGGCCCCACCCCCTCTTCCGCCGCGAGGAGGACGACCTGGTCCTGGACCTGCCGGTGAACGTGGCACAGGCGGCCCTGGGCGACGAGATCGAGGTGCCCACCCTGGAGCCCGGCGGCCGGAACGGCACGGCCCAGGTGAAGCTGCCGCCCGGCACCCAGTCCGGCCGGGAGTTCGTGGTGCGGGAGAAGGGGGTCCCCCACCTGCGCGGGGCCGGCCGCGGCGACCTGCGCGTCCGCGTCCGGGTCCTCACGCCCGTGAACCTCACGGCGGACCAGCGGGAACTGCTGCGCAGGTTGGGCGAGAGCCTGGGCCCCAGCAACATGCCCGGCTCCCAGGACGGCAAGGGCTTCTTCGATAGGCTGCGCCAGGCCATCGGCTGACGCGGCCCCGGGTACGGCGCGCGGGGGCGGCTGCGAAGGCGGCCGTCCCCTCCTTGTGAGCGGCCGGTGAGGCGTGCCCGCATGGAGTGGATGGAGCTGACGGTGACGGCGGCCCGCGCCGACGCGGAGGCGGTGGCGGACGTGCTCCACCGGCACGCCGGCGGCGTGGCGGTGGAGGAGGACATTGAGGTTCTGGACGAAGCGGCCGGCTACCGCGTGCGGCCGGAGTCGCCGGTGGTGCTCCGGGCCTACCTCCCCGTCAGCGACGGCTCCTCCGAGCGGGTGTGGGCCGCACGCCGGGACCTGGACGCCCTCCCCCTCTCCGCCCGGCCGGAGGTGGCGCTGCGGAAGGTGCGGGAGGAGGAGTGGGCGGACGCCTGGAAGGAGTTCTTCCAGGTGGAGCGCGTGGGCCGGCGCACCGTCATCCGCCCCACCTGGCGGCCCTACGAGCCGCGCCCCGGCGACGTGGTGATCCACCTGGACCCCGGCATGGCCTTCGGCACCGGCCAGCACCCCACCACCCGCATGTGCCTGGCGGCGCTGGAGGACCTGGTGACGCCCGGCGCCCGCGTGGTGGACGTGGGCACCGGCTCCGGCATCCTGGCCATCGCCGCCGTAGGGCTGGGGGCGGCCGCCGTGCTGGCCCTGGACACGGACCCCGTGGCGGTGGAGGCGGCCCGCCGGAACGTCCAGGCCAACGGCGCGGCGGCGCGGGTGACCGTCCTCCACGGCTCGCTGGACGGGGGGACGCCGGTCCCCCTGCCGGAGGGCAGCGCGGACCTGGCGGTGGCCAACATCAACGCCGCCGCCGTCACGGCGCTGGCCCCCGCCCTCCGCCGCCTCCTGCGTCCCGGCGGTGTCCTGGTGGCCAGCGGCATCATCGCGCAGCGGGAGGCGGCCGTCCTCCGGCGGCTGCGGCACCAGGGCTTCCGGGTGCTGCGCCGGGACGCCGAGGGCGACTGGCGCACCGTGATAGCCCGCACGGGCCCGGCGGAGGCGGGGCGTTGAACCGGTTCTTCGTGGCCCCTTCGCTCCTGGCGGCGGACCCCATCCGCCTGGACGGCGACCTGGCCCGTCAGATGGCGCGCGTCCTGCGCCTCCGCCCCGGCGACCGGGTGGTGCTGCTGGACGGCTCCGGCCGGGAACTGGTGGCGGAACTCCGCCGCGTGGCCGCCCGCGAGGTGCTGGCCGCGCCCCTGGACCGGCGTTGGGGCTCCCGGGAGCCCGCCTGCGCCCTCACCCTCTACCAGGGAGTGATCCGCCCCGCCCGGTTCGAGTGGCTGCTGGAGAAGGGGACGGAGCTGGGGGTGGCCGCCTTCGTCCCGCTGCTCACGGCCCGCTCCGTGGTGCGCCCGGAGGCGGACGGCGCCCGGGTGGAGCGGTGGCGGCGCATCGTCCGGGAGGCGGCGGAACAGTGCGGCCGGGCCGCGCTGCCGGAGGTGCGGCCGCCCGTCTCCCTGGCGGACGCGGTCCGTGAGGCGCCCGGCCTGCGCCTGGTCTGCTGGGAGGCCGGGGAGGGTCCCTCCCTCCGGGACGCCCTGCGGGCGGAGCTGACCGCCGGGCGCCCCGCCGCCGTCTCGCTGTTCGTGGGGCCGGAGGGCGGGCTCACGGAGGAGGAGGTGGCCGCCGCGTGCGCCGCGGGCGCCCGCGCCGTCTCCCTGGGCGGCCGGGTGCTGCGGTCGGAGACGGCGGGCCTGACGGCCGCTGTGGCCGTGCTCTACGAGCTGGGAGAGCTGGGCGGCTGAAGGGCCGTCCCCGCAAAGGGGTCCGTTCCCAGCCAGGCGGCCGGGTCCACGTACCGGCCGCGGATCACCAGCTCCCAGTGCAGGTGCGGCCCCGTGGACAGCCCGGTGCTCCCCACATCGCCGATGTGCTGCCCCGCCGTCACCCGCTGCTCCGGCGCCACCCGGATGGCGGAGAGGTGCCCGTAGGCGGTGAACACGCCGCCGCCGTGGTCCAGCACCACGTATCGCCCGCGCTGCGGCAGCTCGCCCGTCCAGGCCACCACGCCGTCGGCGGCGGCGGCCACCGGCGTCCCCTCCCCTGCCGCAATGTCCATCCCGGAGTGCCCGCCCGTGGCGGGGCCGCCGTTGTAGGAGCGCCGCGCCCCGAACTCTGTGGTCACGGGCCCCCGCACCGGCAGCTGCAGCCCGCCCTGCCACAGCTTCTCCCGCGTGTACCGGGAGAAGACCTGCTGCAGCGTGGCCGCCTCCTGCTGCGCCAGCTCCGGCGCCAGGAGCCCCGCCGTGGACCCGGTCACCGTGACGGCGTCCACCGGGAAGGCCGTGGGCGTCACCGTCACCGTTGCCAGGTCGAACCGCCAGTCGTAGGGCTCCGCCAGGCGGTAGTTCACCACCACGCGGTAGGACGCCGGCTCCGGGAAGGCGGCGGAGCCCACGGGCATGCCCGCCGGCAGGACCGCCCACCACGTGGTGCCGGAGCGGACCATGGGGACGGACTCGTCCTGGAACCGGGCCACGGCCTCCGTCACGTCCGGCGAGGTGAGCGTCACCACGGCCGCTGTGCCCTGGGCCACCGCCGTGGCGGAGAGGGCCACCTGCGGCGGCGCCGGGACGGCCCGGGGCGGCGCGTACCGCGCCTCCGGCGGGCGGTCCAGCAGGAGCCGGCCCGCGCCGCCGGCCAGGAGGAGGACCAGGGCCAGGACCGGGAGCCAGAGCAAGGGCCGGAACCGGGATCGCCGCCGCCGGGAGAGGGTCATGGCAACCGGAGGACGGCGGGGAGGGGCGTATCGCTGCCGCATGGTATCGGAGGCATTGTACACCGGTGACCGGGTCGTTTGAAACGTTGAGCTAAGTTGCTATAATTCCTGCACATCGGAAACGGACGCCGGATCGTATGCTAAACGTAGGCGTCCGTTGCCGTCATGGCGGGGCGCAGCGGCGCCGGGGCGTGGGAGGCCGGCTCAGGCGGGGTTCAGGCAGGAGGGTGCCTTGGACGATCCGAAGGTCATTGCGGAACGGATCATCGAGAACGTGGGGAAGGTCATCGTGGGCAAGCGCGACGAGGTGCGGCTCGCGGTGGCCGCGTTGTTGTGCCAGGGGCACGTGCTCATTGAGGACGTGCCGGGCGTGGGCAAGACCATGCTGGCCCGGAGCCTGGCCCGCTCCACGGGGTGCAGCTACAAGCGCATCCAGTTCACGCCGGACCTCCTGCCCAGCGACGTCACCGGCGTCTCCATCTACAACCAGAAGAGCGGCGACTTCGAGTTCCGCCCCGGCCCCATTGTGGCGCAGGTCGTCCTGGCGGACGAGATCAACCGGGCCACGCCCAAGACCCAGAGCGCGCTGCTGGAGGCCATGGAGGAGCGGCAGGTCACCGTGGACGGCGTCACCCACAAGATGCCGCAGCCCTTCATGGTGCTGGCCACCCAGAACCCCATCG
>DATCLE010000234.1:0-6741 GCA_036564075.1 Dehalococcoidia bacterium | reverse complement strand
CGGCGGCGGCGACGGGAAGAGGCAGCGGTAGCAGCCCCGCCCGGGGAGGTACGTGGTGGCCTGCCCCTCAAACAGCAGGATGCTCCCGTCCACCAGCGGCTTCCCCGCCATGTAGCTGGCATCGTTCACCAGATAGCGGGTGGCGAAGTTGTCCGCCCCGTTCACGATGATGTCGTACTGGGGGATGATCTCCATGGCGTTCTCGGACGTGAGCGGCTCCTCGTGGATCACCACGTTCACGTCCGGGTTGTAGGCGTTCAGCGTCTCCTTGGCGGAGACCACCTTCCGCTTCCCCACGTCGTCGTTCTGGTGGAGGATCTGGCGCTGGAGGTTGGAGAGGTCCACCACGTCGAAGTCCACCAGGCCGATGGTGCCCACGCCCGCCAGCGCCAGGTACACGGCCACGGGGGAGCCCAGCCCGCCGGCGCCCACAATGAGCACCTTGGACTCCATGATCTTCCGCTGGCCGGACGGCCCCACCTGCGGCATGATGATGTGCCGGGAGTACCGCGTCACCTGCTCCGGCGTCAGCGGCCGGGCCGCCGACTCCCCGCCGGCGATGGCCGGGATCACGGCCACCTCGTCCCCCTCCTGCAGCGGCGTCTGCGTCCCCTGCAGGGCGCTGATCTCCTTGTTGTTGACGTAGATGTTGATGTGGGCCGGGATCTCAGACCGCTCGTCGAAGATCAGCCCGCGCAGGCCCGGGTACCGCCGGTCCAGGTCCTGCAGCACCTCCCCCACGTCCTTGCCGTCCGCCTCCACGTACGCCCGGTTGCCCGTGAGCTTCCGGAACGGCGTGGGAATGTACACCTTCACCGTCATCCCTCCGTGTCCTCCGCAGCCGTGCAGCGCCGCCCCGCCTAGAGGCCGAGGCTGAGGTACCGCTCGCCGGTGTCCGGCAGGATGGTCACCACCCGCTTCCCGGGGCCCAGCTGCCGGGCCACCCGGCAGGCCGCCCAGACGTTGGCCCCGGCGGAGACGCCCACCAGCAGCCCCTCCTCCCGGGTGAGCCGCCGGGTCATCTCGTAGGCGTCCTCGTCGCTCACCAGGATCACCTCGTCCAGGATCTCCCGGTTCAGCACCCCCGGCACGAAGCTGGCGCCGATCCCCTGGATCCCGTGGATCCCCGCCTTGCCGCCGGACAGCACCGGCGAGCGCTTGGGCTCCACCCCCACCACCAGCGCCTCCGGACAGTGCTCCCGCAGCACCTCCCCCACGCCGGTGATGGTGCCGCCGGTGCCCACCCCCGCCACAAAGGCGTCCAGCCGGCCGCCGGTGGCCCGCAGGATCTCCCGGGCCGTGGTCTGCCGGTGGATCTCCGGGTTGGCCGGGTTGTTGAACTGCTGGGGCATGAAGTAGTCCGGGTTCTTCTCCACCAGCTCCTGCGCCGCGTACACCGCGCCGCTCATACCCTCGATGGCGGGCGTCAGCACCAGCTCCGCCCCGAAGCGGGTCAGCAGCTTCCGCCGCTCCACGCTCATGTCCTCCGGCATGGTGAGGATCAGCCGGTACCCCTTCACCGCCGCCACCATGGCCAGCCCGATGCCCGTGTTCCCGCTGGTGGGCTCCACAATGGTGCCACCCGGCTTCAGGCGACCCTCGCGCTCCGCCGCCTCCACCATGCTCAGGGCAATGCGGTCCTTCACGCTGCCCGCCGGGTTCAGCGACTCCAGCTTCGCCAGGATCTCGGCGGCCCCGTCGCCCGCCACGCGGTGCAGGCGCAGCAGCGGCGTGTTGCCCACCAGATCCAGGACACTATCAGCAATCTCGTTCATGGGTTCCCGCTCACACCCGTCCACGGCCGCACCGCCGGCGCCCTCAGATGTAGTACCGCCCGCCGGCCCGGGCCAGCCGCTCCTTCTCCGCCAGCTGGCCGATGGTGGTCCGGTTCAGGATCTCGTAGGTGGCCCGGCGGACCTCCTCCCACACCTCCCGCTGGGCGCAACCGCCCATCTTGGAGCAGTCACTGGACTCATCCAGGCAGGCAATGGGCGAGAGCGGCCCCTCCAGCGCCTCCATCACCTCACTGAGCCGCACCTCGTACGGGTCGCGGATCAGGGCGTGGCCGCCCTGCGGCCCGCGGACGCTGCGGATGAAGCCGGCGCGGCGCAGGGTGGTGAGCAGTTGATCCAGGTACGGCTCCGGGATATTCTGCCGGGCCGCGATCTCCGCGCTCTGCACCGGCCCCTGCCCGAAGTGCTGCGCCAGCTCAATGAGGGCGCGGACGCCGTAGTCGCCTTTCGTTGAGACACGCACGCGAGACCACCAGCTTTCCAGGAAAAGTGGACCAATCCTGTCAACAATGTAAGTGTAGCACGCCGTCCCGCGCGCCTACAAGCATACCCCCTCCGGGTTTCTGCAGCAAGGTGTGCGGGCGGGGCCTAGAGCGCCAGGAGCAGGCCGGGGACCAGGAAGATGAGCGCCAGGAACGCCGCCAGGGAGCGCCGGCTGTGGGTGATCCGCCGGGTGCCCCAGAGGACGGCCCGCCGGTACGGCCCGTAGCCCCCCAACAGCACCGCCAGGGAGACGGCCGCCACCGCCAGCATCTGCGTGAGGACCAGGGTGAACGCCACGGGCTCCCGCAGCAGCAGCGCCGCGAACAGCGTATCGATGAAGGTGGTGATGTTGGCGCCCATGACGTAGGGGATGGTGTGGTCCCGGCGGATGACGCCCGCCAGGGAGAGGGGCACCAGGATGGTGAGGGAGAGGGAGACGGAGAGGGTCACGCTGGTTACCAGCATCCCCACGCCGAACATGACCAGCGGCCGGTGCAGCAGGTCCGCGAAGCGGGCCAGCCGCTCGTCCGCGGACTCAGCGCTGGGCAGCGCGCGGTCGAAGACCTGGAAGCTCAGGAGCAGCGCGCCCAGCCCCAGGAGGAAGACCGCCCCCTCCGGCAGGCCGTCACGCGCCGCCGTCACCAGCGGCCCGTACAGCAGGTCCGTGGCAGACTCCAGGTTCGCCGCCGGGCCGAACCGCACCCCGTCCAGCCAGCCCGCGTGGAGCACCGCCCCGCCCAGGGCCATGGCCGGCAGGTAGATGGTGGCGGTGGTGAGCAGCGCAATGACGCCGATGTAGATGCCGTCCGGCTGCCGCCGCCCCCGCAGGTAGTAGAGGAACCCCACCAGGAGGACGATGAAGGAGGCCCCCAGCCGGGAACCGTTCAGCATGAAGAACGCCTCCCGCGCCGTGAGCACGCCCCCGGCGAAGAGGGAGAGCGCCGTGGCCGCCACCGGCGAGCCGCTCAGCGCCAGCTCCGCCCCCAGCCAGCCCACGCCCAGCGCGTTGGCGTCGCCCTGGACGGAGAGGGCGCTCAGCAGCGGCGCCAGGCCGCGGGCGCCGCTCTTCAGCAGCTCCAGCGCCAGCCCGAACAGCAGCACGGCGCCGGCGGCCTCCGAGAGCCGCCGCGCCGCGCGCGCCGCCACGTGGCCGCGCCGCGGCGCGGCCGGCGCCGCCGGCAGGTCCACCTCGTACCGGGCGATCTCCGCCGGCGGGGGCGCCGCCTCCCGCAGGGCGTCCATCTCCCTCACCGGCCCTCCTCCCGCATGGCCTCAATGAGCACCCGCGCCACCTCCGGCCGGCTGAACTCCGGCGGCGGCGTCTGGCCCGCCCGCAGCAGCTCCCGCACCTTGGTGCCGGAGAGCGTCACGTGCTGGTCTGCCCCGTGGGGGCAGGTCTTGGCGGAGGCCATGCCCGCGCAGGTCCGGCAGTAGAAGGTGTGCTCGAACTTCAGCGGGACGATGCCCAGGGCCTGGGGGTCGAACTCGTCGAAGATCCGCTGGGCGTCGTACGTCCCGTAGTAGTTGCCCACCCCGGCGTGGTCCCGGCCCACAATGAAGTGCGTGCAGCCGTAGTTCTTGCGGACCAGGGCGTGGAACACTGCCTCCCGCGGCCCCGCGTACCGCATGGCCGCCGGGTTCACCGCCAGCAGCACCCGCTCCTGGGGGTAGTACCCCTGGAGCAGCACCTCGTAGCAGCGCATCCGCACGTCCGCGGGGATGTCGTCGCCCTTGGTCTCCCCCACCAGCGGGTGGAGCAGCAGCCCGTCCACCATCTCCAGGGCGCACTTCTGGATGTACTCGTGCGCCCGGTGCACCGGGTTCCGCGTCTGGAAGCCCACCACCGTCCGCCAGCCCCGCCGCGCGAACTCCGCCCGCGTCTGGGCCGGCGTCAGCCGGTAGCGGGGGAACTCCCGCGGCTCCGGCAGCGCCAGCACCCGCACCGGCCCGCCCACCAGCAGCTCCCCCTGCCGGTAGAGCGCCGCCACGCCCGGGTGCGCCTCCTCTGCCGTCCGGTAGACCCGCTCCGCCTCCCGCTCCTTCTCGTAGGGGAAGACCTCCCGCACCTCCAGCACGGCCAGGAGCGCGCCGTCCGGGCCCGTCAGCGCCGCCTCGCCCCCCTCGCGGAGCGCCGCCGCCTCCTGGCGGCTCACCGCCAGGGTGATGGGGATGGTCCACGGCAGCCCGTCCGGCAGGTGCATTTCCTCCACCACAGACGTGTACTGCTCCCGCGTCATGAAGCCGTCCAGCGGGCTGGCCGCGCCGATGGCCAGGAGCTCCACGTCTGAGGCGGCCCGGGCGGAGAGCCGCAGCCGCGGCAGCCCCTGGGCCCGCTCCAGCAGCGCGGGCCGCTCCGCCTCCGGCACCAGCCGCTCCACCAGTCGGCCGCCGTGGGGCGCAATGGGTCCCGCCTCGCTCCCGGGGGGCGCCGCCGTCACCGCGCCACCCCCTCGGCCTCGCCGGCCGGCAGGTGGCCCAGCCGCTCCAGCGCCGCCACGATCTTCGCCAGGCTCTCCGCCTCCGTCTCCTGCTCGGAGTCGAAGGTCACCTCCGGCGCCTCCGGCGCCTCGTAGGGGTCGGACACGCCGGTGAAGTTGGGGATCTCGCCCCGCAGCGCCTTGGCGTACAGCCCCTTCACGTCCCGCCGCGAGAGCTCCTCCAGGGAGCACCGGGCGTACACCTCCACGAAGCCGGCGCCGTCCGCCTCCACGGCCCGGCGGACCTCCGCCCGCACCTCCCGGTACGGGCTGATGGCCGCCGTCAGGACCGCCACGCCGTTGCGGGCCAGCAGCCGCGCCACGTAGCCGATGCGGCGGATGTTCTCGTCCCGGTCCTCCTTGGAGAACCCCAGCCCCTTGGAGAGGTTGGTCCGGACCTCGTCCCCATCCAGGAGCTCCACCCGCAGGCCCCGCTCCCGCAGGACGCCCGCCAGGTGGTTCGCCATGGTGCTCTTCCCCGCGCCGGACAGCCCCGTGAACCAGACCACGAAGCCCCGCTCCTGCCGCTCTCCCGCCATGCGTCCTCCTTCCTGCTTCCCGTGGTCAGTGGCTCCGGCTGCGCAGCGTCCGCCCTGGCTCGCCGGCCCCAGCGCCGCTGGGTCCCTGCTCCGCCTGCTGGGCAGTATTCGCCGCGCACCGGGAAGATGCTATGAGGAGAAACCCTGCCGCCGGCGGGCTCCGGCCCCGATTCCGCCGGGCCGGTCTCAGCCGCCGATGGCCACGCTGTCCACCACCACGCCCCCGGGCCGCACGGCGAGCGTGATGGCCGCACCCTCCGCCTCCAAGGCTACGGTGAAGTGCCCCAGCGTCCGCATCGCCACGGTGACACCCAGCAGCGTGCGGCCGGCCAGGGCCCCCAGCGCGCGGTTCACGTCCTCCAGGTGCCGGACCACCTCCCGCCCGGCGGGCGTCCGCCGGAAGAGGTCGGTGAGGATCCGTTCGCCCTCGGCGGTGTGGCGGCGCCGGGCGCGGCCGGTCTCCAGGAGCATGGCCACCACGCCCTCCAGGGTGCCCACGCGGTCTGCCGGCACCTGCCCGGCGGCCACTGCCTCCGCCAGGGCCTGGTACTCGTCACGTCGCGGCCCCACTGCTGCGGCGGTCAGCGCCTCCAGCTCCGGGCCGAGCACCGCCTGCTCCTCTGCGCCAAGGGTCAGGGCTGGGTCCTGGGACGTGCCGGTCACCGGTGAAGCTCCGCGGCCTCCTTCAGGATGGCCTCCGCCTCGTGCTCGAAGCCGCCGGTCTCAATGGGGCAGTGGATGCCGCACTCCTTCGGCGCGTTGAGCTCCCACCACCAGCGGCCCGCCCGGTGGTCTTCGCCGGGCTCAATCGGCCGCGTGCATGGGTCGCAGCCGATGCTGGTGTAACCCTGGTCGTAGAGCGGGTTGTAGGGGACGTTGTGCTCCCGAAGGTAATCCCAGACCTCGTCCTCCGTCCAGTCCGCCAGGGGGTTCACCTTCACAATCCCGCCGTGGTCGTGGTCCAGCTCCACCTTGCGGATGGCGGCCCGGGAGGCCCACTGGTCGCGCCGAAGGCCGGTGAACCAGGCGTCCAGCCCCTCCAGGGCGCGCACCAGCGGCCGAACTTTGCGGATGTGGCAGCAGACCAACCGGAGCGGTACCGACTGGTAGAAGAGATCCGGACCATGCCGCCGGACCATGGTTTCCACTTCCACGGCGTCCGGGTGGAGGATCTCCCACCGTGCCTCCTTATACCGCTCCTGGACGGCGGCCAGGTAGTCGTATGTGGCTTGGGGTAGCCGCCCCGTGTCCACGGTGATGACACGGACGTCCGGCCGGATGCGGTACGCCATGTCCAGTACGGCCATACCGTCCGCCTGCAGCGCGGTCACCACCGCCAGCCGGTCCCCGAAAGTCTCCAGCGCCCAGGCGATGACCGTCTGGGGCTCTTGGTCGTCCAGCTCCACGGCGATCTCGCCGATCTCCAGATCATCGAACACGACGCGGTGT
>DATCLE010000233.1:0-12045 GCA_036564075.1 Dehalococcoidia bacterium | reverse complement strand
GTGGAGAACCGCCCGCGGGGCGGCGCCGCCTTCTACTTCACCATCCCCCTGTCCCAGGCCCGGTAGCCGGGCCGCCGGCCCCGGAAAGGGCGAAGCCGCCGCCGGAGCACGGTTCCGGCAGCGGCCCGCCTGAGGGAAGGTTGAGGACGCGGATCGCGGTCCTCACCCGCTAGTGTACCGCGCCGGACGTCTCAATGGGCTTGCATCCGGGTAACATCTTCATATGTTCCGGCGCGGAATGCTCGCACGGCCATAACAGCGCCGCGGCGCGAGAGGAGGCCCCACCCACAGCCGGCGGCCTCCTGCGTCCCGGCCCGCCCAGGGCGCGCCCGCGGCGTCCTGGCGTCTCCCCCACCGCCCGGCGACCGCCTGCGGGCCGCGCGCCGCTTCGACGTTTCCGGTACGCTGGAGCGGAGACCGCCCCGCGGGAAGGAAGCCGCCATGCCCCAACGGTTGGACCTCTGCCCCATCGACGGCGTGGGAGACGACCTGCTGCTCATGCTGGCCCACCGGCTCTCTGACGCCACCGGGCTCTCCGTCGCCGCCGCGCGAAGCCGGCCCATGCCCGTGCCCATAGACCCCATCCGCCGCCAGTACGACGCCGCGGCGCTGCTGGAACGTCTGGCCGCCCGCCGGGACGACCCGTCCGCCTGCGTCCTGGGCGTCACCGTGGACGATGTCTACGCCTCCGGCATGAACTTCGTCTTCGGCCTGGCGGACCCGGAGCACCAGGTGGCCGTAGTGAGCCTGGCCCGCCTGGCTTCCACGGACCGGGCGCTGGCACAGCTCCGGCTGGTGAAGGAGGCGCTGCACCAGACGGGCCTGGCCCTGGGGCTCCCCTACTGCCCCCGCGCCTGCGTCATGCGCTTCGCCGACTCGCTGCTGGCCCTGGATGCCCGGCCCGCCACCTTCTGCGAGGAGTGCCGCCTCCGTCTGGGCGCCCGCACCGGCCTCCGCGCGGTCTGACGCCGGCCGCAGCGTCCGAGAGAGCGAACGGGGGATGGGTCAGGGGTGAGGGACGCCGCGCCGTCCGGCCTCAGGGAGCGTCCGGCGGTGACGCCGCCAGGACCGCCAGCGCCCGCTCCGGCCCCATGCGCTCCAGGCCTTCGCGGCACTCCCGGCGGTCCGGCCGCGCCTCCCACTCCCGGCAGGCGCGCGGCCGTGCGGGATGGACGGTGCAGGTGGAGAGGCCGTCCTCGTACCGGTGGAAGACGCAGCCGTGGGGGCCGGTGACCACCAGGCGGACGCGGTCGTCCAGGGGGTAGGGCCGGGTGTAGCGGCGTGCCAGCTCCTCCGGCGTCAGGCCCAGGAACGCGGCCAGCGCCGCCGCCTCCCCGGCGTCCACCAGCGGCTGCCAGCGGCGGCAGCACTCGCCGCAGCGGAAGCAGGGGATGCTCCCGTCCGGCCGCCGGAACGCCCGCAGCCCCTCGAACGCGCCGTCCATGGCCCTGGCCCCACGCCCCCTTACCCCGCCTCCGGCTCCCCGGCCGCCGTCAGCACCGACCGCCACGCCTCCGCCAGCGCCGGCAGCGACCCCAGGGCCAGCGCAGTCTCCGGCTCCTCCCGGCGACGGCGCATGACCGCCGTCGCCCGCGCCACCGTCCACCCGGGGTGCGGGCGCTCCAGCAGCGTCAGCGCATCGCCCGCCTGCACACGGCCCTCCCGCAGCACCCGGGCGTACCAGCCGGTGCGGCCCGTCCGCTCCACGCGGGCGGTCAGGTCCTTGATCCGCCAGCGGTAGGCCAGCTTCCAGCACGGCTGCCGCGGCTGCGACACCTGCACCACCGCCTGGCCCACCGCGTACACGTCGCCGATGCAGACGGTCTCCTCCGTCAGCCCTGCCACCGTGAAGTTCTCGCCGAAGGCGCCGTAGGGGAACGACGGCAGGCCCAGTTCCTCCCGCCAGGCGGGGTAGTGGGCCGCCGCGTAGAGCAGCACCGCCTTGTCCGGTCCGCCGTGGTTCTTGCCGTCCGCCTGCCGGTCTCCCTCCAGGTTGGTCCGGCCCAGCCGGACCGGCCCGGCCACCGACTCCTTGAAGATGGCGGAGGACCACGGCCGGTCCATGGGGTCCTCCGCCCCGTCCCGGCCCATCTGCCTGGGGGTGCCCACCTGGATAGCAAGGAGGACGGCCTGCTCCATGTGACTCCCTCCGCCCTTCCCGGCGGGAAGGGCTGCTCCGGCTCTCCCCCCCATTGTCGCCCCGGGGCCGCCTCCTGTCGAGCCGGCGTTGCGGCCGCGCGGGCGCCGCCCCTACACTGGCCCCATGCGACGCCTGCTCCTGGCCTGCGCCCTCCTGGCCCTGGCCGCCTGCTCCCCGGACGGCGAGCCGCCCCCGGCGGACGCGACCCTGCTGCCCCTCACCATCACCCGGGGGGACGGCACGTCCGTCCGCGTGGAGGTCGAGGTGCCGTGCACGCCGGAGGCCATGGCCCGCGGCCTCTCCGGCCGGCGGGAGCTGCCGGAGGACCGGGGCATGCTCTTCGTCACCGGGGACCGGGGGTCCGGCTTCTGGATGAAGGACACCCTCATCCCGCTGGCCATCGCCTTCATCGATCGGTCGGGGACCATTGTGGACGTGCAGGAGATGGCGCCGGAGACCACGGAGATCCACCGGCCGGACGGGCCCGCCTACTACGCCCTGGAGGCCAACGGCGGCTGGTTCCAGCGCCATGGCGTCCGGGAGGGCGACGCCGTCCGCTTCCCCTGGCCGCCGGACGGCGCGCCGCTCACCCCCTGGGACCCTGCCTCAACCCTCTGCGAGACGGCCGTCCCCGCCGCCGTGCGCTAGAAGTCCCCCGCCTGCACGTAGGGGCGGCTCCAGAGCGCCGTCTGGAGCACCACCGCCTTGAACCACGCCTGGTGCATCCGCTCCACCTCCTCCGCGCCGTGGCCCTTCTTGGTAAGGAACGGCCGCATGGTGGCGGTGATGGGGTAGATGAAGGCGATGATGTACCGCAGGTCCACGTTGGGCACGGACCGGACGCCGTCCGTCCGGTTCTTCTTGCTCCGGTGGTGCCGCAGGGCGATCTCCTCCTGGTAGTCCAGCCAGGCTTGGTCGTACGGCCGGGTGCAGGTGTCCAGGATCCACTGCCCGAAGCGCTTCCGCACCGCCGCCAGGTACTCCCCGTCCGGCTGGCCGTCCGGCCCCACAAAGTAGTGCACCAGGAACGGGTGCGACGCCACGAAGCCGTACCAGACGTCCAGCACGTCCTCCACCTGGTCCGCCAGCACCTGGCCCGCCTGCCGGAGGGCCGCAGCATCGTCGTCCGTGAACAGGACCGCCTGCTTCAGCCGCTCCAGGTCCTCCAGCGTCAGCGGCGAGCGGGCCGCCGCCTCCGTGCCGTAGGTGTAGCCGGGAATGGGCGCCGTGCTCATGCTTCCCTCCTGTCCTGCTGATCCCTAGCCGGCAGCCGACGCCGGCCGGAAGTCCGGGCACTCCGTGAAGGTGTCCGGCTCCGGCAGCGGTGCGTCCATGAAGGCGCAGTGGTGGGGTGCGGCCGCGTCCTCCGGGTGGGCGTCCCGACGGAAGAAGGCGCAGTTCCAGCACATCTCGTAGACCTGGACCAGCCCCTGGTCCACCAGCCCGCGGACGGTG
Source organism: Dehalococcoidia bacterium (assembly GCA_036564075.1). Lineage (GTDB taxonomy): Bacteria > Chloroflexota > Dehalococcoidia > DATCLE01 > DATCLE01 > DATCLE01. Next base: position 8,450 of record DATCLE010000233.1, on the reverse strand, counting down.
CCCTGGAGCCCCCGCTCCAGCGCCGCCTGATCCGCCTCCGGCAGCGCCGCCACGGCCGCCTCCAGCCGCGCCAGCGCCCCGTCCACCTCCGCCGCCAGCGCCCGCCCCGCCGCCGTCAGCCGCAGCAGCGTGGTCCGCCGGTCGGACGGGGAGGGCGTGCGGACGGCCAGCCCCTTCCGCTCCAGGGCGTCCAGGATGCCCACCGCCGTGGGGTGGCTGCACCGCAGCCGCTCCGCCAGCCCGCCCACCGTCCGCACGCCCGGCCGGGCGTACGCCAGGAAGAGGAGCGCCTGCACCTGCGCCGCGGAGAGGCCGTGCCGCTGTCCCGCCTCCCGGAACTCCAGCCCCACCGCCTGCGCGATGCGCGACAGCGCGATGGTGATCCGGCCGCTCCGGTGGCGGTCACGGTAACGCGGGTCGAAGCTGCTCATGCGGCACCGTACATGTAGGACTCCTACGTATTCTGCCCGCACCGGACGCGCCTGTCAAGCGCCTGCCAGGGTCCGGTGCGCACGAGGGCGGGCGCCCGGGGACGGGGCGCCCGCCCTCGCCGTCCCCGTGCTCCCGCAGGCAGCTACTCCACCGCCCCCAGGACCAGCGCCGCGTTGATCCCCCCGAACCCGAAGGCGTTCTTCAGGGCGTAGCGCGGCCGTGCCCGCCGGCCCTCCCCGCGCACGTGGTCCAGGTCGCACGCCGGGTCCGGCCGGAACAGGTTCGTCGTGGGCGGCAGCCAGCCGTGGGCCAGCGCCAGCGCCGTCACGGCCGTCTCCACTGCCCCCGTGGCGCCCAGCGCGTGCCCGTGCAGCCCCTTGGTGCCGCTCACCGGCACGTGGGGCGCGTGCGCCCCCAGGGCCCGTTTCAGCGCCAGCGTCTCCGTGGCATCGTTCAGCGGCGTGGCGGAGCCGTGGGCGTTCACGTACTCCACCGCCTCCGGCGGCTGGCCCGCCTCCGCCAGCGCCAGCCCGATGGCCCGCGCCGCCGCCTCCCCCGTGGGCAGCGGCGCCGTCATGTGGTGGGCGTCGTTGGTGTGGCCGTAGCCCAGCACCTCCGCGTAGGCGGCCGCGCCCCGCCGCGCCGCGTGCCCCGCCTCCTCCAGCACCAGCACCGCCGCCCCTTCCGCCATGACGAAGCCGTCCCGGTCCGCGTCGAACGGCCGCGACGCCGTGGCCGGGTCGTCGTTCCGGGTGGACATGGCCCGGATGATGGAGAACGCCCCGAAGGTGAGCGGCGCCAGCGGCGCCTCCGCGCCGCCCGCCAGCACCACCTCCGCCCCGCCCCAGCGGATGAGCCGGAACGCCTCGCCCACGGCCACCACGCCCGCCGCGCAGGAGTTGGCGTTGGCCAGCGCCGGGCCCCGCAGCCCCAGCTCCATGGCCACGTTGGCGGCGCCCGCCCCCGCGAACACCGCCAGCGCCAGCATGGGACTCACCCCCCGCACCCCGCGCTCCAGGTAGAGCCCATGCTGCTCCTCCCCGTACGCCACGCCCCCCAAGGCCGACCCCAGGTAGACCCCTGCCTCCGACGGCGGCTCCAGCCGCGCGTCCTCCACCGCCTGCCGCGCCGCCGCAAGCGAGAGCTGGGAGAAGCGGTCCAGCCGCCGCGCCTGCCGCCGGTCCAGGTAGTCCAGGGGGTCGAAGTCGTCGATCTGCGCCGCTACCTGCGACGCGAAGGGCGACGGGTCGAAGCGGGTGATCCGCCGCACCGCCGGCCGGCCCTGGCGCACGCCGCGCCACAGGCCGTCCCGCCCGTGGCCCACGGGCGTCACTGCGCCGATGCCGGTGATCACCACCCGGCGCGGCCTCACGTTGCCCCCGCTTCCACCAGCGCCTTGATCCGCCGCAGCGTCTTCCCGGCGATGTTCTCCACGAACAGCGGCCCGATGATCCACCGCGCCACCGGCCCGCCGATGAGCGGCCACCGCAGGTCCAGGTCATGGACAATGCGCGCGCGGGTGACGCCGTCCCGGTGGTCCAGCCGCCACTCCACCTCCATGCCGCGGGTCACCCCCGCCACGTGCCGGAAGCGGATGCGCAGCGACTCCGGCAGCACCTCCTGCTCCGCCCGCCAGTGCACCGGGATGCCGTCCCGGCTGGCGGCCATCTCCACCAGCCGCCGGTTCCCCTCCGACGCCAGTACCCGCACCCGGCGGTAGTGCGGCAGGATCTCCGGCCAGCGCTCCACCGCCGCCGCCAGGCGGAACACCGCCTCCGCCGGGCCGCGGATCTCCACCGCCGTCTCCGTGTGCATGCCCCCGCTCCTCAGACCACCAGCCGCGCCAGGTAGGCCGGGCTCAGCACTGCCCGGGCGGGCAACACGTCGCCCGTCACGCCCAGCAGCCGCTCCGCCAGGGCGGGCCGCCGCGCCAGCCGCGCCGCCGCCCGCCGGAACAGCGCCGGCCGCGCCAGGAACGCCTGCACGAGCCGCTCCACCGCGTGCTGGCCGCGGAACTCCCGCCGCAGCCGGTCGTACTCCCGCAGGCGGCGGGCGGACGTATCGCCCTCCCGCAGCGCCGCCTCCGCCACGCGGGCCGCCAGCAGGGCGCCCCGCACCGCCCGGTACACCCCCTGCCCCGTGAACGGGTCCAGGAAGCCCGCCGCGTCGCCCGCCAGCAGCACCCCATCCGCGCTGGCCCGGCGGGCCCGGAACGCCATCGGCCCCACCGTCAGCACCGGCGTCGCCTGCCGTGCCCCGGCCAGCCGGGCCGCCAGGTGCGGCAAGCCGTGGAGTCGCTCCCGCAGGTACGCCTCCGGGCGGCCCCGCAGGGCGGCCGCCTCCGCGACGTCCACCACCAGCGCCACGTTGGCCAGCCCCGCGGAGAGGGGCGCTACCCCGCAGTACGCCCCCGGCATCACGTGCATCTCGCCGTAGGACCCCAGTCCTGCCACGCCCGCCAGGTGCGTCACCAGTGCCACCCGCCGCGGCCCCGCCGGGCGCAGCAGCCCCAGCCGTCGCGCCAGCACGGAGCGCACTCCGTCCGCGGCGATGACCAGCCGCGCGGCGATCTCCCCGTCCCCACCGTCCCGGGCCTGCACCGCCACCGCCGGCCCGTCCGGCGTGCCCCGGATGGCCACCGCCCGCACGCCCTGCCGGACCCGGGCCCCGGCACGGGCCGCCTCCTGGAGCAGCGCGTGGTCCAGCTCCGTCCGCCGCACTGCCACGCCCGCGCGGCCCCCGTACTCCGCCCGGAACGGCTCCCCCTCCCACGGGTACACTGCGAAGCCCCGCAGCGCCAGCCGCTCCTCCGACCGCACCACGTGGCCCAGCCCGGCCTCCGCCAGCGCCGCCACCGCCCCCGGCGAGAGGAACTCCGCGCACGGCTTGTCCCGCGGGAAGACGGCCCGGTCCACCAGCGTCACGTCCAGCCCGCGGCGGGCCAGCAGCGCCGCCGCCGTACTGCCGGCCGGCCCGGCGCCCACCACCAGCACGTCCGTCACCGCCACCGGCCGTCCCCCTCCCGCAGCCCGCTCAGCACCCACCGGAACGGGAAGCGCTGCCGTGCCCGCAGGCCGTCCAGCCCCGCGGCGCGGGCCAGGGCCTCCGCCTCCTGCCGCGTGTATGCGCGGCGGACGGAGACCGGCCCGTCGTGCCGGGTGAGGGGGCTGGACGCCAGCAGCCCGGCCGCCACGGCGGCCCAGTAGGCGGCCGCGGACCGCTCCAGGTCACAGACAATGACGCCCCGCCGGGCCACCCGGCCCAGCTCCCGCAGCAGCGCCACGGCCGCCTCCGGGCCGAAGTGGTGGAGCGCCAGGCAGCACGTGGCCACGTCCACGGCGCCGGCGGCCAGCGGGATGCGCGTCCCCTCGTGCCGCAGCAGGTCGATGGCGGGCTCGCCCGCCGTCAGGGCGCGCGCCTCCGCCAGCACCTGCCCGCTCACGTCCGAGGCCAGCACCCGCGCCTCCACCCCCTGGCGCGCCGCCCAGCGGGCCATGGCCAGGGGCACGTCGGCGGAGCCCGTGGCCACGTCCAGGACCGTGACGCGCCGGAGCCCGGCGGCGCGCGTCAGCCGCTCCAGTTCGTCCACCACGCCCGCCGTCCAGCCCAGCAGGCGGTTCAGGCGGCGCAGGTCGCGCAGGTTCGCCGCCAGCGCCGCCGGGTCGTTCTCCGGGCGGTCCAGCCATTCCGCCAGCTCCTGTCGTGCCCGTCCCTTCGTCACCGGCATAAGTCCCCCAAGCGTAGCCACGCGGCCCTCCGGCGCCCATACCGCTTCGGGGGTATCGTGGCGGCGGCGGGCGGGCGGCGGACGTTCACCCGTTCGGCGGATGCGCCCCCCGGCGCCCCGCCGTACCGTTGGCAGCGATACCCGCGCACGCGGCGGAGGAGGCACGGCCATGCCGACGTTCATCATGCTCACCCGGCTCAGCCCGGAGGCCGTCAAGGACCCCCGCAGCTTTGAGGAGCTCAACAACCAGGTGGAGCAGCAGATCAGGAGCCAGGCGCCGGGCGTGAAGTGGACCGGCAACTACGCGGTGCTGGGCCCGTACGACTACCTGGACATCTTTGAGGCGCCGGACGAGGACACGGCCATCAGGGTATCCACCATCATCCGCGCCTTCGGCCACGCCACCACGGAGACGTGGCTGGCCACGCCGTGGGCGCGGTTCGTGGGCATGACGCGGGACATTGCGTCCCAGGCGGCGCGAAGCTGACGGGCCGGGAGGCGGCATGGGCGGGCTGGACGCCCTGTTCAAGCCCCGTTCGGTGGCCGTGGTGGGCGCCTCGCCGGACCCCGCCAAGCTGGGCTATGTCCTGCTCAGCAACCTGTTGCGCCACCGCTTCCCGGGCCCCGTCTACCCCATCAGCCTCCGGCATGACACCGTCCTCCACCTGAAGGCCTACCGCTCCGTCCTGGACGTGCCCGGCCCCGTGGACCTGGTCCTGGTCTCCATCCCGGCGCCCGGCGTGGCCGCCGTGCTGGAGGAGTGCGGCCGGAAGGGCGTGCAGGCGGCGGTGGTCATCAGCGCGGGCTTCCGGGAGGTTGGGCCGGAGGGCCAGGCACGGGAGGAGGAGGTGCGGCGGGTGGCGGCCCGCTACGGGATCCGCCTGCTGGGGCCCAACTGCCTGGGCGTCATCGACACCTTCCACTCCCTGGACGCCTCCTTCGCGGAGGGGATGCCCGCCCGCTGGGAGGTGGCCGTCATGAGCCAGTCCGGCGCCATGGGCACCGCCATCCTGGACTGGTCCCTCTGGCGCGGCCTGGGCTTCTCCAAGTTCGTCTCCCTGGGGAACATGGCGGACGTGGACGCGGTGGACCTGCTGGAGTACTGGCGGGACGACCCGCAGAGCCGCGTCATTGTGGGGTACCTGGAGGGCGTGGGCGAAGGGCGCCGGTTCATGGAGGTGGCCCGCACCATCACCCGTCACAAGCCCGTCATCCTCATGGTGGTGGGCACCACCGCCCTGGGCGCCGCCGCCGTCAGCTCCCACACCGGCTCCCTGGCCAGCACCGAGCGGGTGGTGGACGCCGCGCTGCGGCAGGTGGGCGTGGTGCGCGCCCTCATCATGGAGGAGATGTTCGACTTCTCCCTCTGCTTCTCCTACTCCCCCCTGCCCGCCGGCCGCAACGTGGCCGTGGTCACCAACGCCGGCGGCCCCGGCGTCATGACGGCCGACGCCATCGAGCGGCTGGGGCTCCGCCTGGCGCCCCTGGAGCAGGGGACCCGGGAGCGGCTGCGCGCCGCCCTCCCGCCCGCCGCCAGCGCCCGCAACCCCATCGACCTGCTGGGGGACGCCGGCTCCGACCGCTACCAGGTGGCGCTGGAGGCGATCTGCCAGGACGCCACCGTCCACGGCGTCATTGTGCTGCTGACGCCCCAGGCGGTGACGGAACCGGAGCGCACCGCCCGCGTCATCTCCAACGCGGCGAAGCTCTACGAAAAGCCCATCTTCGCCGTCTACATGGGCGGCGTGGCCGTGAGCCGCGGGCGCGACATGCTGGCGGACGCTCAGGTGCCCGTCTACTTCTACCCGGAGCGGGCCGTCCGCTCCCTCCAAGCCATGGTGCAGTACGCGGAGTACCGGGCCGCCCTCACGGAGGCGGAGCGTCTCAGGGAGCCCGCGCAGCCCGGCGGATGACCTCCGCAATGGGGTCGCCCGCCGGCGGGAAGAAGTGGACGGGGAACGGCGAGCCGCGCAGCGTCAGGCGGAAGCCGGGCGGCGTGCCCGCCACCTCCGCCACGTCCGCCAGCGGGACCTCCCAGACGCGCCCACCGTGGCTGTACACCACCCGCCGGTTGGTGACGATGAGCGTGCCGCCCGGCTCCCGGTAGCTGGGCTCCCAGACCTCCCGGTACACCGGCTCCGAGATGCCGATGGCCACTTCCGACGCCGCGCCCGGCGGCGGCTCCGCAGGCGCCGCCGGAGGCTCGTGGATGGCGGAGGCGACCCGGGCCCACTCCTCCCGCGTGAGCGCCCGCCCCACCAGGCACGGGATGCACGCGGCGCACGCCGTGGGGACGGCCAGCCGCCGGGCCCGCGCCACCGCCCGGGGGTCGCACGCCGGCAGCCGGTAGCGGCCGCCGCCCGCCTCCACGAACCGCGCCCCGCAGGCACCGCAGCGGAAGACGGCCCGCCGGCCCAGGCCGGACCGCCCGGCCGGGGCCACCTCCTCCCGGCTGCACATGGGACACCGCCGCGCGAAGACCTCTGCTGCCTCCACCTCTCTCCTACCTCCCGGCCTCCAGAGGCCGCTTGCCCGTCACCTGGAGCGCGTGCGGCGCCCGTCGCAGCGCCAGCCCCACACCCCCGATGGAGGAGATGTACCGCAGGTTCACCAGGCGCTTCAGGGCCTGCCCCGCAAACCCGTCGATGACTACGCCGCCCAGGAGCGCCACGGCGTCCCGCCGCCCCACGGAGACGATGGCCCCGGCCGACCGGGGGACGAAGGCCCGCTGCGGCCCGCCCTGCAGGCTGGCGGCCACGTTGGCCGCGGCCACCGGTGCCTCCCGCGTGGCCAGCTGGGCGGAGGGCGCCGCGGGCCGCCCCGTCACCGGGTCGATGACGCTGGCGGCGTCCCCCACCACATAGACGTCCGGGGCCGTGACGGACTGGAGGTAGGCGTTCACCTGCGCCGCCTTCCCCGGCCCCAGCGCGAAGCCGGAGCGCTCCAGGATGGAGGAGCCGCGCACCCCACCGGTCCAGATGACCGTCCCCGCCGCGATGGTCTCCCCGCCTTGCAGCCGCACGGCGCAGCGCTCCGCCCCGTCCAGCAGCGCGCCCAGCCGGAGCCGGACGCCCTTCCGGGCCAGCAGCGCCTGCGCCCGATCCACCACCTTGGGGTGGAACCCCCGCAGCACCTGGTCCGCCGCCTCCAGCAGCACCACGTGGATCTCCCCCGGCCGCACGCCGTAGGCCCGGGCCAGATCCCGGCGGAAGTCCGCCAGCTCCCCCGCCAGCTCCGTGCCCGTGAAACCGCCGCCGCCCACCACCACCGTCAGCAGCATGGCCCGCCGCTCCGCGTCGTCGGTGCGGGCGGCCTCCGCCACGTTCTGCTCCACCTGCTGGCGGATGCGCTGGGCGTCCGCCAGGCTCTTCAGCGTGAGGGCGTGCTCCTCCAGGCCGGGGATCCCGTAGTAGGCCGTCTCCGAGCCCAGCGCGAAGACCAGCCTGTCGTAGGTGAGCCGCTGGCCGTCCACGTAGACCGCCCGGCTCGCCGGGTCCACCGTCTCCACGCGGCCGCGGGTGAAGGTGACGGGCAGGCCGTCCAGCAGGTCCGCCAGCGGTACCGTCACCGCCTCCGGCGGCAGCGTGCCGCCCGCCACCTCGTAGAGCTGCACGATGAACTGGTGGTAGTCGTGCTGGTCCACCAGGTGGATCTGGAAGTCGCCGGACCGGCCCAGCCGCCGGGCCAGGTGGCGCGCCACGTTCAGCCCGGCGTACCCAGCGCCCAGGATCAGGACCCGCGGTGCCGCCATGGACTCCCTCCCCACCCACTGCCCCTAACTCTGCACCCTAGCACCCCGGCACCCCTGCCGCATCCCTCGGAGGGCGTAGCCGGAGGCCGCCCCGCGGGCCGGGACCGCCCTCCGCCGCCCTGCCCGCCCCTCCGCGCGTGAGCGTTATGTCACCAGGCTCGGTGCCGCTCGGCGGACACAGCGCGAGGGCCGGCACCCGTCTGGGTCCGGCCCTCTGTGATCAGCCCCCTGGCGGCGGCTCAGACGCCCTTGCGTCCCGCCGCCGCCAGCAGGCCGATGATGCTCTTGGCATCCTGGATCTGCCCCGTCTCCACCAGCCGGACGGCCTCCCGGAGCGGCAGCCGCACCACCTCCACCTGCTCGTCCTCGTCGCCGTCCAGCGGATCCTCCCGCAGGTCCTCCGCCAGGTACAGGTGGATGTATTCCGTGCAGTACCCCGGCGCCACGTAGAAGCCGGTGACGGGCTGGAGCCGGCCGGGCCGGTAGCCCGTCTCCTCCCGCAGCTCCCGCTCCGCCGCCTGCTCCGGCGTCTCATCCGGG
>DATCLE010000232.1:0-5621 GCA_036564075.1 Dehalococcoidia bacterium | reverse complement strand
GCCAGCGTGCCCGTGCCGCAGCCCACGTCCAGCACCCGCTCACCAGGCGCCGGCGCGGCGATCTCCATGAACGTCTCCCTGACCGCCCGGTCCCGCCCCAGCGACACGACCCGGCCGAGAAGGTCGTACCAGCGCGCCCCGTGGAGCACGCGGCCTGCCGTCCGCGGGGCGCCGGCGGCCTTGTGCTGCGCGTTCCAGCGTCCCCTGATGAGCGCCACCAGCCCAAGGCCCACCACGCCCAGGAGGACCAACCGCCTTGCCATGCGTCCCATCCCCCACCTCCTGCACCCCGCGGCGATGGCCCCACAGCCGCGTCCACCACGGAGTATACCGGCAGCGGACCAGCGGGGCGACCCTCAGGAATCCGCGCGGAGCGGGAACAGGGCAGCGTTGCCGGGCGTCAGGGCGGCGGGTCGCCCGCCGCTCACCCGGGGAGCCCGGCGATCCGCAGCACCTGTGCCACCACCTGGTCCAGCGGAGCGGTGGTATCGATGACGTGGCCGGCGCCCCGTCGCAGCAGCGGCTCGACGGTTTGCAGCAGGTGGAGCACGCGGGCCACCTCCTCCGGACGCTTCCCGTACGGGTTGTTCGTCCGCGTGGCCAGCCGCTCCACAATGACCTGGGCGGGCGCGGTCAGCAGGATGACGTGGTCGAACTGGGGGTAGAAGGTGCCCTGGTTCGGGGAGCAGCCGCCCAGGAACAGCACCTCGGCGTCCTCAATCGCCAGGAGGTCCCGGATGCGGTCCTCCCGCCACACCCAGTCCTGTCCGGGGTCCAGGCCGGTCGGCTCGTCCTCGGGGACGTCCACCAGCTCGGACAGGCCGTCGTCGTCGGCGTCGACGGCCTTGTACCCGCGGGCGGCCAGCGCGCGGATCACCGTCGACTTGCCGGTGCCCGACATCCCCGTGAGGAGCACCCGCTTCACGGCCTCGCCTCCCTACCCACCGGACATCGCGCCGTCCCGGCCGGGGGGCGTCCTCCCATACCTGCCACGGCACGCCGGGCGTGTCAACCGGGCGCCGCCACCCGACCGGCGCCGCTAGCCCAGCAGGCGCTCCCCTTCTTCCACCTTCGCGCCCAGCAGCGCCAGCAGCTCCCGCTGGATGGCGAGGACGCGCCGGAAGGCCTCCGCCTGCCCTGCGGGATCCGCCATGACCCGCTCGTCGTGCCGGCCCATGGGGAGGTCGCGGTACCCGGCCATCTGCCGCGCCAGGCCCGCCAGCCCGCCGGCCACGACGCGGTGCTCCCGGACCAGCGCCGTGTAGGCCTCGAACTCCTCCCGTGCGGCGGGGTCCCTCAGGTCCAGCGCCCGGGCGTGGCGCTCCAGTACGTCCGCCGTGGCCGCGGTCAGTTCGGCCAGCTTCGCCGGCAGGACCGATTGCGCGGCCAGCCCCTTGCCGCAGGTGGGTTCGTCGTTCCACTCCATCTCCATGCTCCCGTGGTCGTGATCAGGGGCCCCCGGCCGCTGCACGGGCCGGGGGCCCCGGCGCCGCCCCGCAGGGGGTCAACCGTCCGCCGGCCCCTCGTCCGGGTGGCCGCCGCGGCGGGCCTCCGGCGGCACCAGGGCGATGCCCAGCCGCACGGCCTCCGCGCCGTGGCGGGAGCGGACGGCGTCCAGGGTGGAGGAGAGCCGCTCCCAGCGCGCCACGTCCGCCTCCAGGAAGGAGAGCTGCCGCTCCGGGCCGGTCAGGTTGGCCACGCCCACCCCCAGCAGGCGCACCGGGCGCGGGTCCAGGGAGAGGGCACGTTCCAGCAGGGCCAGCGCCGCTTCAATGATGGGGCGGTCCGCGTTGGTGGGCGTGGCCAGCGTCCGCTGGCGGGAGAGGGTGGTGAAGTCGCCGTAGCGCACCCGCAGCGTCACCGTCCGGGCGTGGCGGCCGTCCTCCCGGAGCGCCGCACCCACCCGCTCACCCAGACGGGCGGCGGTGGCGCGGAGCCGGGCCCTGTCGCCCACGTCCCGGGGGAAGGTGACGTCCCGGCTGATGGACTTGATGGGCTCCGGCTGCGCCGTCACCGGGGAGCCGTCGATGCCGCGGGCCCGGCGGGCCAGCGCCCGCCCCGCGCTGCCGAACCGGGCGGCCAGCGCATCCTCCGGCCAGCGCGCCAGGTCGCCGATGGTGCGGATGCCCAGCCCCCGCAGCTCTTGGGCCAGCCGCGGGCCCACCATGGGGAGGTCCCGCACCGGCAGCGGCGCCAGGAAGTCGGCCTCCCCGCCCGGCGGCACCACCAGCAACCCGTCCGGCTTGGCCGCGTCCGAGGCCACCTTGGCCACCACCTTGCTGCCCGCCACCCCCACGGAGGCGGTGATGCCCAGCTCCTCCCGCACGCGCGCCCGGATGGCCTGCGCGATGGACTCCGCCGGGCCGGAGACCGCCTCGCAACCGGTGACGTCCAGGTACGCCTCGTCCAGGCCCACGGACTCCACCAGCGGCGTGAAGTCCCGCAGGATGGCGTGGAAGCGGCGGGAGACCGAGGCGTAGTAGGGGAAGTCGCCCCGGAGGACCACGGCCTGGGGACACAGGCGCAGCGCCGTGACCAGCGGCATGGCGGAGTGGACGCCGTAGCGGCGGGCCTCGTAGGAGGCGGTGGAGACCACGCTGCGGCCGTCCGGGTCACCCGTGACAATGACGGGCCTGCCGCGCAGCGCAGGGTCCCGGAGCTGCTCCAGCGCCACGAAGAAGGCGTCCAGGTCCACGTGGAGGATGCGGCGCTCCGCCGGGGCGGCAGGCCCGGCCATGGCGGCCTCCGAGAGTAGAATATGCGTTCTATATCCTACGCCGGTCCAGCGCCGCTGTCAAAGGGGGGCGGGCGGGGCACGCCGATCCCACCCTGTCATCCTGAGCCCTTCGCCAGAAGGGCGAAGGATCTGGCGGGGCGGCGTGAGATGCTTCGTCCTTCCGGGAAGGACGAAGCATGACCATGAGCCCCCTCCCCTTGCACCCCTCCCCCAAGTTTGGGGGAGGGGCCGGGGGTGGGGGGCCCGCTCCACCCTGTGCCGTCACCGGTAGGTAGGGGCGGGTTGGAAACCCGCCCCTACCTACCGGTGACCACCCTGTCATCCTGAGTCCTGCCGCAGGCAGGGCGAAGGATCTGGCGTAGCACTGTCAGATGCGTCGTCCCTCTTGGGAGGGACTCAGCATGACAGTGGGCCCCTCCCCTGGTGCTCCACCCCCCCAAACTTGGGGGAGGGGCCGGGGGTAGGGGCCGCGCCCCACCCCGCGGTCAACGCCGGGAGGCCCCGGGGATCCCCGGGGCCTCCCCAGGAGGAGGGAAGGGCGGTCCCTCACGCACAGGCCCGCCTCAGGCGGAACGGCGGCCGGCCTCCCGCGGCACCCCGGCGCCCGCCTCCACCGGCTCCGGCCGCGCGCGCCGCACCGGCGGCCCCACGGCCGGCTCGATGACGGCGCGGCCGCCGCATCGGCCGCAGTACGGCCGGCTCCTCCCGCCGGCCACGGGGCGCCAGGCAATGGTGGCGGTGGTGGCGCCTTCGCCCGCGGGCCGCAACCGCCGCGGCACACCGGCGGCGTCCAGCTCCACCTCGCCCAGGTGGCGGCCACAGCTCAGGCAGGTCAGCTCCGCAAACATCTCGCGTCCTTCCCGGACGGCGGTCCCGTCCGTCCTCTGCGTGGTGTAACGCTAGGATGGCCCCCACCTGTTTCACATGCGTCATCAAACTGTTAAGGCCGGCCCGCCCCTCGCCGCCAAGATAGCCCGATGGTGGTAAGCGGCCCCTCAGGAGCGGCCGTACGATGCACCCGGGGCCTCCCGGGCCGGATCCGGCGGGGGAGCGTCCGTTTCGTCCCCCCAGGTCCCTCTACCGCGCGACGGCGCGGGAGCACGCCCCAGCGCACCGAGGTGAGCCGGACCATGGAGCACTTCCTCATGCGCGGCGACGTGCCGCTGACGGAGGACCAGTGGCGCCGGATCGACGAGGTGGTGACGGAGGCGGCGCGCCAGAGCCTGGTGGGCCGCCGGTTCATCCCCCTCTTCGGGCCGGTGGGGCCGGGCGTCATCACCGTCCCGGAGGAGACGTACTACCACGTCGACATCGGCCGGATCGACGTCACCGGCGAGCAGGACGAAGGGGCGGTGATCCGCCCCACGCGCAAGGAGTACGTCACCCTCCCCATCCTCCATAAGGACTTCTTCCTCCACTGGCGGGACATTGAGCAGAGCGCCCAGTTCAACCTGCCGCTGGAGGCCGGCGCCGCCGCCACCGCCGCCATGCACACCGCCCGCGCGGAGGACGACCTCATCTTCAACGGCTACCCGCCCCTGAACCAGGACGGCCTGCTCACGGTGGAGGGCCGTCACGTCCTGCCCATGCGGGACTGGGACCAGGTGGGCGCCGCCTTCGACGACGTGGTGGCGGCGCACCAGCGGCTGGTGGAAGCGGGCTTCTACACCCCCATGGCCCTGGCCGTGAGCCCGCGCCGCTACGCCAACCTGCACCGCGTCTACGCCAACACGGCGGTGCTGGAGATCGAGCAGATCCAGAAGCTGATGCGGGCGGGGGTCTTCCAGACCCCCGTGATCCCGGACGACCGGGCGGCGGTGGTGGCCACGGGGGAGCAGAACGTGGACCTGGCGCTGGCCCAGGACTTCATCACGGCGTTCCTGGAGAGCCGCAACATGAACCACTACTTCCGGGTGTTTGAGGTGGCGGCCCTCCGCATCAAGCGGCCGGACGCCGTGGTCACGCTGGAGATGGGCGCCCGGGAGGGCGGCCCCCCGCGCGGCCGCCGCGCCGGACGCTGAGCGCCGCCGGCGCAGGCAGGGGAGGCGCACCATGGAGGAGCGCGAAGTCGGCAGGGTGACGGACTACTACAAGCACGTGGGCGTGGCCGGCGTGGCCCTCACCGGCACCCTCCGCCAGGGCGACCGCATCCGCATCCGCGGCCACACCACGGACCTGGAGCAACCGGCCGGTTCCCTGGAGATCGACCACCGGCCGGTGGCGGAGGCCGGCCCCGGCCAATCCGTGGGCATCAAGGTCCGGGAGCGGGTCCGACGGGGCGACCACGTGTACGTGGTAACGGAGTGAGGGAGCCCGCACCGGAGCCCGGGCGCCGGCGGCCGCGGGCCGCCTGAGGGGGCATCGTCGCGCCCGCGGCGCTCCCGTCATGCTAGGCCACCCGAAGGGGCGCGGCAAGGGGGACGACGAGGCACGCGCAGCGGAGCACGGGCCCGCAGTCAAGGCACGCCCCCCACCATCCTGCGCCCGTCCAGAGGAGGGGCGCAGGATCTCGCGGTACCGGTGGCGGGCACGAGCCGTCGCGCTGCGTTGCTCCCTGTCCTCCCATCGCTGTGGGAGGACGCAGCATGACAACCCCCCAGCCCCGGAGCGATGGCCCGGCGGGGCCCCTCCCCTGCACCCCTTCCCCCAAGCCTGGGAGAGGGGCTGGGGCCCAGGCTGACGCGACGGGGCAGCATGGCCGGGGCGCGCTGGACACCCGCCCCGAGGGGTGACGGCATGGGGTGAGGCGGCCTCCACCCCCGGCCCCGAGTGACGGTGCGGCGCGGCCCCCTCCCCTGCACCCCTCCCCCAAACTTGGGGGAGGCGCGGGTGAGGGCAGGCCCTGCTACCGCGCCCGCCGCAGCGCCAGCGCCCCGCCCGCCAG
>DATCLE010000231.1:0-4147 GCA_036564075.1 Dehalococcoidia bacterium | reverse complement strand
CGGTAGGGGGCCATGCCCCTGTGGCGGGGGCGGGTTCCCTCGGGTCCCGCCGCTCCCACGCCGCCCCCCGTGTCATCCTGAGCCTCTCGCCAGAAGGGCAAAGGTCCGGCGGGGATTCCGGCCCCTCCCCCACGTGGGGGGAGGGGCCGGTGGTGGGGGCCGCACAGCCCTCACACCAAGCCGGGGGACGGAGGCCGTCACACCGGCTGCTCCGGCAGCGCGCAGACCATCCCCTCCGCGAAGCCTTGCGGCTGGATCCCCAGGGCGTGGTTGAACCGGGCCCGGTAGTTCTCCCAGGCCACGGCCGCCGTCAGCTCCACCAACTGCGCGTCGTCGAAGTGGCGGCGGAGCGCCTGGAACAGGTCGTCCGGCACCTCCACCGGCGTCCGCGTCATCCGCTCCGCGTACTCCAGGACCAGCTTCTCCTGCTCCGAGAAGGCGGGGCTCTCCCGGTAGCGGTGCAGGTCCGTCACCTGCTCCTCGGTGACGCCCAGCGCCCGGCTCAGCGCCGAGCCGATGTCCAGGCACCAGGGGCACCCCACCAGGGCCCCGGCCTTCAGGTAGGCCAGTTCCTTCAGCCGCGGCTCCAGCCGGCGCGAACGCTCCAGGCCCAGCTCGTAGGCCCCCACGGCCAGCATGAGCCACGGGCGGCGCGCAATGATCGCCAGGGGCTCCAGCACCTTGCCCAGCCGCCGGCGGCTGTACCGGTACGCCAGTCTCACCAGCAGGCCGGCCTTCCGCTCCGGCACACCTTCGATGCGGGCCATGGCTATCCTCCTACGCCGCAGGCTCGGTTACCGGCCTCTTGACGAGGCTGAGGGCCAGCAGCGCCAGCGGGACGGCGGCGGCCAGCGCCACCGTCCCCAGGTTAGTCCAGTACTCGACGACGCTGAGCCCCTCCCGGGCGAACACGTGGGAGACGAAGTGGGGGAGCGAGAAGACCAGCCACGTGGCCAACGCCGCCTGCACCAGCGCCCGCCGGAGCGAGACGGCGGCCAGCAGCGCCAGCACCGCCAGGGCGGCCAGCCCGGCGCCCAGGTCCGTGACGAAGTGCTCGTTGTAGGGGCCGGTGGGCTCCACCCAGACCAGGCCCAGGCCGGGGTAGGAGTCGTACCAGGAGCGGGGCGCCAGCAGCGCCCAGAGGCCGGTGACCAACTGGATCGCCGCCATGGGGGCCAGCAGGACCCGGAAGAGGAGCGGGTACGCCACGGTGCGGTCAGGGGCCGGAAGGTTCACGGGAGTCCTCCTTTCGGATGGGGGCGCGGACGGCGGCCACCCAGGCGTCGGCCCAGGCGTTCAGGAACCGTTCCTGGTCCACGTCGCCGGGCGGCCGGCCGAAGACGAGCCGGTCCATGTGGTAGCCCACCAGGGCGGCGATGGCAGCGGCGGCCACGGCGTCGCAGTCGTGCGGGGGCAGGCCTTCCTGCCGGAGCTTGCGGCGGAGCCACGCGGCGGCCTCCCGATGGCTGGGGAGGACGGCCCGGCGGTGGTAGGCGGCCACCAGGTCCGGGAACTGATCGCCGTCCCGCAGGAGTACGCGGAGGAAGGCGGACTGGCGCTCCAGGTGCTGGAGCGTCCAGCGGCCCAGGAGCACCAGCTCCGCCCGGAGGTCGCCCAGGGGCATGAGCTCCATGGCGGAGAGGATGGCCTGGTTCTCGGCCACGGGGCGCTCCAGCGCCGCCTCCAGGACGTGCCGCTTGCTGCGGAAGTGGCGGTAGAGGCCGCCGGCGCGGGGCGTGAGGCCGGCGGCCTGCTCGATGTCGCCGACCGTGGTGCCGTGGTAGCCGCGCTCGGCGAAGAGCCGGAGGGCGGCGTCCAGGATGCGGTCGCGGGTGGTGGGCCCGGCGCTCATCGGTCCGTCATCACACCCTGACAGATAGTAATCATATGATTACTACGCCGACGCAAAAAGCGCAAGCCCCGCGGCCGCAGAGGCGGCGACCGCGGGGCGCGCAAGGGGCAAGGGCAGGGATCGGGGAACGGGGGCGGCCGGACCCTACTCCGGCCGCACCGCGATGTGCAGCTCCGCCAGTTGCTCCGGCGGCACCGGCGACGGGGCCCCCATGAGGGGGTCCGTGGCGCTCTGGGTCTTGGGGAAGGCCATGACCTCCCGGATGTTGTGGGTCCCCACCAGCAGCGCCACCGTGCGGTCCAGCCCCGTGGCCACCCCACCGTGCGGCGGGGCGCCGTACTCGAACGCCTCCAGCAGGTGGCCGAACCGCTCCGCGGCCTCCTCCTCCGAGATCCCCAGCACGGAGAACAGCCGCTGCTGCACCTCCCGCTGGTGGATCCGGATGCTGCCGCCGCCCACCTCCCAGCCGTTACAGATGAGGTCGTACGCCCGCGCCCGCACCCGCCCGGGGTCCGACTCCAGCAGCGGCAGGTCCTCTGGCCGCGGCGCGGTGAACGGGTGGTGGACGGCGTACCAGCGGCCGTCCTCGTCGGACCACTCCAGCAGCGGGAAGTCCACCACGAAGGCGAAGTGCAGGACCCCTTCGTCCGCCAGGCCCAGCCGTGCCGCCAGCTCCCGCCGCAGGCCGTCCAGCGTGTTGTTCACCACCTTCGGCCGGTCCGCCACCAGCAGCAGCAGGTCGCCCCGGCGGGCGCCGGCCCGCGCCGCCATGGCCCGCACCTGCTCCATCGTCAGGTACCGCCCCACCGGCGAGCGGATGTCCTCCGCCGTGATGGTCTCCGGGCTCCCTTCGCCCAGCAGGCCGATGGAGACCAGCCCCCGGGCGCCGTACTGCTTCACGAACTCCGTGAGCTCGTCGATCTGGCGGCGGGAGAACGCGGCGCCGCCCGGCACCGCCAGCCCGCGGACGCGGCCGCCGGCCGCCAGCGCGCTGCGGAACACCCCGAACTCCGTCTCCGCCAGCAGGTCGGAGAAGTCGTGCAGCTCCAGGCCGTAACGCAGGTCCGGCCGGTCCGACCCGTACCGCTCCACGGCCTCCTGGTACGTGATGCGGGGGAACGGGGTCACCAGCCGCAGGTCCGGCCGCAGCGTCTGCGCCAGCCCGGTGTAGAGCTCCTCCATGAGGCTGAGGATGTCCTCCTCCTCCACGAAGCTCATCTCCAGGTCCAGCTGCGTGAACTCCGGCTGCCGGTCCGCCCGCAGGTCCTCGTCCCGCAGGCAGCGGGCGATCTGGAAGTACCGCTCCACGCCCGCCACCATGAGGATCTGCTTGAGCTGCTGGGGCGACTGCGGCAGCGCGTAGAACTGCCCCGGGTAGATGCGGCTGGGCACCAGGTAGTCCCGCGCGCCCTCCGGCGTGCTCCTGGTGAGGAGGGGCGTCTCCACCTCAATGAAGCCCCGCTCGCTCAGGAAGTCCCGGATGTACTTGGCGGCGCGGTGACGCATCACCAAGTGCTGGTGCATGGCGGGGCGGCGGAGGTCCAAGTAGCGGTACTTGAGGCGGAGCAGCTCGTCCACTTCCACCTGGGGCTCGTTGATGTAGAAGGGCGGGGTCCGGGCAGGGTTCAGGATCTCCGCCTCCTCCGCCCGCACCTCGATCTCGCCGGTGGGCAGCCGGGGGTTGACCGTCTGGGGCGCCCGCCGCGTCACCGTCCCCGTCACACGGACCACGTACTCGTTGCGCATGCGGTCGCCGGTGGCGTGGGCGTCCGGCGCCTCCGCCGGGTTGAACACCACCTGCACCATGCCCCGGCTGTCCCGCAGGTCCACGAAGATGAGGCCGCCGTGGTCCCGCCGACGGTGCACCCAGCCGGCCAGCGTCACCCGCCGCCCGGCGTCCTCCGCCCGTAGGTCGCCCGCGTAGTCCGTCTTCAGCACCTGTCCTGCCCCCGAGTGCGCCGCCGTTGCGGTACGCAACGGTCTACAGCGAGTTTCGCACCCGCTCCAGGCTCCGTCAACGGAACGGCCGCCGGCCACGGCGCCGGGCGCCAGCGACGCGGCGGGGCGGATCCCCGCACACGGCGCACACACCACCGCCGGGGCGCGGCTACACTGCGGTGGCGGCGGAAGCCTCCGCCTTTCCTGCTGGGTCCTTCCCGGGAAGGACTCAGCATCTGAGGGAACCATGCCAGACCCTTCGCCCTTCTGGCAAAGGGCTCAGAATGACGGGGTGGGCATCGGTAGGGAGGGGCGGGTTTTAAACCCGCCCCTACGGGTGACGGCACGGGGTGGAGC
>DATCLE010000230.1:0-3164 GCA_036564075.1 Dehalococcoidia bacterium | reverse complement strand
GTCTCCGGCGTGGCGTTGGTCCGCGGGCGCCCGTCCGGCGCAGGGACGGGGCGGTGCAGCTTCTCCAGGGCCGCGGCGCAGGCCTTGTACTCCGGGATCTTCACGGCCGGCTCCACGGCGGGGTTCGTGAGCTGGTTGACGGCGTCGCGGTGGCCGTAGTGGAACGGGATGAAGAGCGTGTCCGGCCGGATGGTGGGAACAACCAGCGCCCGGAGGTCCATGGCGCCCCGCGGTGTCCGCACCCGGACCGTCTCGCCGTCCTGGATGCCCAGGCGCTCCGCCGCGCGGGGGTGGACCTCCACCCACGGCGCGGGGGCCTGCTCGTTCAGGAAGCCGAGCCGGCGGGTCTGGTTCCCGCTGAGATAGTGGTAGACTACCCGGCCCGTGGTGAGGCGGAACGGGTACTGACCGTCGGGCTCCTCCGCCGGGGGGCGGTACGTGACCGGGATCAGCCGCGCCCGCCCGTCCGGATGGCCGAACCGCTCGGCGAAGAGGCGCGGCGTCCCCGGGTGGTCCTCCGAAGGACACGGCCAGAACACCCCGCCCTCCGCCTCAATGCGCTCCCACGTGATGCCGGCGTAGTCCGCCGGGCCGCCCTTGGATGCCAGCCGCAGTTCCTCCCAGATCTCGCGGGTGCTCCGGTACGGGAAGAACTGCCCGCGGCCCAACCGGCGGGCCAGGTCGCACAGGATCTCCCAGTCGCGCCGCGCCTCCCCGGGCGGGTCCGCTGCCCGGTTCACCTTCACCACGCGGCCCTCCAGGTTCGTCGTCGTCCCTTCGTCCTCGCACCAGACGGCACCGGGCAGCACCACGTCCGCCAGCTCCGCCGTCTCTGAGAGGAAGAAATCAATGACCACCAACGGGTCCAGGTTGGCCAGCGCCCGCTGCACCACGGCGTTGTCCGGCAGGGAGACCATGAGGTTGGAGCACAGGACCAGCACGCTCTTGATGGCACCCTGGGCCATGAGCCCCACCATCTCCGTGGCGGCGGCACCTTCCCACGGGAGCTCCGCTTCCGGGATGCCCCACACGCTGGCGATGTACCGGCGCGCCTCCGGGTCGTCGATGTGCCGGTAGCCGGGGAGCTGGTTCGCCTTCTGGCCCACCTCGCGGCCGCCCTGGCCGTTGCCCTGGCCCGTGAGCATCATGGTGCCGCCGCCCGGCTTCCCAAGCTGGCCGCGTGCCAGCGCCAGGTTGATGCAGGCCAGGCAGGCGTCCACGCCGTGGGTGCTGTGCTCAATGCCGCGGGCGTGCATGATGAGCGACGTGGCCGCCCGCCCGTACAGCCGCGCCGCTGCCACCACCCGCTCCGCCGGCACCCCGGCAATGCGCTCCGCCTCTTCCGGCGTATACGGCTCCACGGCCTCCCGGACGGCCTCCCAGCCCTCCGTCCGTTCCCGCACGTACGCCTCGTCCACCAGCCCATCGTGCACAATCTGCCGGAGCATGGCGTTCAGCAGCGCCACGTCGGTGCCGGGGCGGACCGGCAGCCACAGGTCCGCCGTCCGGGCGATGGGCGTCTCCCGCGGGTCCACCACAATGAGCCGCGCGCCGCGGTCCCGGGCCCGCCAGATCCACTGCATGACAATGGGGAAGCACTCGGCCACGTTGGAGCCCACCACCAGGATGCAGTCCGCCAGCGGGATGTCCGTCATGGGCAGGGGCGCACGGTCGATGCCGAAGGCCCGCGCGTAGGCCACCGCCGCCGACGACATGCAGAGCCGGCCGTTGTAGTCCACGTGCCGGGTGCCCAGCGCCACCCGGGCGAACTTCCCGGCCAGGTAGCACTTCTCATTGGTCATGGACGAGCCGCTGTACACAGCCACGGCGTCCCGGCCGTGCTGCGCCTGGATCTCCCGCCAGCGGCGCGCCACGTAGTCCAGCGCCTCGTCCCAACTGGCCGGCTCCAGGCGCCCGCCCTTGCCTCCGCGGCGGATGAGGGGATGGGTCAACCGGTCCGGGTGGTGCACCTGCTGGTACGCCACCACGCCCTTGGGACAGAGGGCCCCGCGGTTGTGGGGGAAGTCCCGCGGCTCCACGCCGATGACCCGGCCGTCCTCAACCTTCAGGTACATGCCGCACTGCACGCCGCAGAAGCAGCAGTGCGTGCCCACCAGCCGTTCCGGGACGCGGTCCGCTTCCTGCCACTGCACCGGCGTGGGCCCCGCGGACTGGAAGTCGTAGTTGAAGTCCCGCCCCCGGAAGAAGTCCTTGTTCACGCTCATCGCCCGCTCCTCAGAGGAACCGGTGCCCCATGAGGCGGTAGTACGCTTGGCCCCGCAGCACCCGCTTGCAGGTGGGACAGTAGTCCTGAAGTGTGCCCAGGCCGTCCCCCAGGTCGTAGCGCTGGTCCAGGTCCGCCAGGGTGGCCCGGAGGTCCTCCACGAACCGGTGCGACGGCAACGCCTCACCACAGCGGGCACAGCGCGCAGAGGCCGGCGCCGGCCCCGCCTGCTCCGGCTCCTGGGTCACCGTCTGGTAGAGAGTTACGCCAATGGTGGCGGGCCGCTGGACAATGTGGAAGAACTTGCCGAAAGGCAGGTAGAGCAGCCAGGCCACCACCGCCACCTGGTGGGTCAGGGAGATGAACCAGTAGAACTTCCCTTCCCAGAGCAGCGTTGAGGCCGTGAGCGCCAGGCCCGTCACGGCAATGGCGAAGAGCAAGATGAGCGGCAAGAGGTCGAAGCCGAACCGCTGGGTGGAGAGGAGCCCCGCGTCCGTGGAACGCCGCCAGAAGGCGATGGCCAGCCCCACCAGCAGGAGAACCGCCGTGATGTCCAAGGCGTGGAAGATGGTCCAGCTCAGGACCGTCTCCAACGGGAAGCGGAAGACCGGCAGCCCGAAGAACCAGAGCCGGTAGTGGTCCGGCTCCACGTAGGTGAACCGGATCCAGCCGAAGGTGAGCGGAATGGTGATGAGGAGCGAGAGCACCACACCCCAGAAGATGGCCAGGTGCATGACCCAGCGCGTGAGGCTCCGCCGGAGGATGAACGTCTGCGCCAGGATGTCCGTCCACCAGGCCCTGGGCACCAGGAGCGTGTAGCGCCGGAAGTTCCGCCACGAGAGGAAGGCGGCCCAACCGGACCGGAAGTACCGCCACGTGGGCGGCTTGGTGATCCAGAGGGTGTAGCGGTAGACCAGGCCGGCGGCGGCGAAGACGGTGC
>DATCLE010000229.1:0-9725 GCA_036564075.1 Dehalococcoidia bacterium | reverse complement strand
GGCGGGGACCTCCTGGCGGGTGGTGTGGTGGTCATGCCTACCCTACCAGCGCGGGGCCCCGCTTCTCTTCACCTCCCTGTCTCACAGGTTCTGGAACAGCACAACAGGTTGCCGGCGAGGTCGCCGGCGGCTATACTGGGGGTGATGCCCGCGTGCCGCATGGTCCGGGTAAACTCCTTCTTGACGGTGCTCAGGGGTTGTCAGGCCTATGGGCTGTGCGAACGCTATGCGCCAAGCGGGCCACGCGGGGAGATGCCGGAAAGCCGCATGAAATAAGGGTTTCGTCTGCGGGAGTAGCTCAGTTGGCAGAGCATCTGCTTCCCAAGCAGAGGGTCGCGAGTTCGAGTCTCGTCTCCCGCTCCAGGTAACGCGCAAGGCCCCACGCCGCTCTCGGCGGCGTGGGGCCTTTGTCTCACCGTCCGGTCAGGCGATCGCCGTAGCCCCCACCCACACCCCCACCAACACGCACCCGCTTCGGCACCCGTGCGCCCGGACGGCCGTTTGACGGCGGCCCGTACCACCGTTCCGGGCGCAGGTATACTGCGCGTGGCAGTGGGGGTATACTGCCCGTGGCGCCCGGCCCCCCGGGACGTCCTGCCGGACGGCGGCCCCGGCCGCACCCGCGGCGGGGACCCAGGGGCGGCCGCCCAGATTAGGCCTGCAAGGAGCGCGTCCCATGCCCATGCACGTCCAGCCCAGCCCCACCCTGCCGGACCGGATCAACGAGATCCGGCTGCTGACCGCGCAGATCGTCAACCGGGAGATCCTACCCAACGAGACGGTCCTCTGGCGGTGGACCGACGACGGCCGCGTCTCCGAGAGCGAGCGGGAGGAGGCGCGGCGGCTCCGGGAGGCGATCAAGCAGAAGGTGAAGCAGGCCGGCCTCTGGGCGCCCCACCTGCCGCCGGAGTACGGCGGCGCCGGCCTCTCCTTCCTGGAGCACGCCTACATGAACGAGGTCCTCGCCTACGCCGTCGGCGCCGCCGCGCTCTTCGGCGTCGTCGCGCCCAACTCCGGCAACCAGACCATCCTGCTGAAGTACGGGACGGAGGAGCAGAAGCGGAGGTGGCTCCTCCCGCTCATCGCGGGGGAGCTGGAGTCCGGCTTCTCCATGACGGAGCCGGACGCCCCCGGCTCCGACCCGCGCGCCCTCCGGACCACCGCCCGGCGGGACGGCGACGAGTGGGTGATCAACGGCCACAAGTGGTTCACCTCCAACGGCAAGCGGGCGGACTTCTTCATCGTCATGTGCCGGACGGAGGACCCGGACGGCCCCTCGGACCAGAACGGGAAGATGACGCAGATCATCGTCCCCCGGGACACGCCGGGCGTGACGGTGGTGCGGGGCATCAACGTCTGGGGGCGCGAGAGCGACCACTGCGAGATCATCTACGACAACGTGCGGGTGCCGGTGACCAACCAGCTGGGACAGACCGGCTCCGGCCACCAGGCGGCCCAGGACCGGCTGGGCGCCGGGCGGGTCTTCCACTGCATGAACTCCATCGGCCAGATGTGGCGTGCCTTCGACCTGATGGTGGAGCGGGCCCGCACGCGGGAGGTCCACGGCGGGCTGCTGGAGACCAAGCAGTTCGTCCAGGGCTTCATCGCCGACTCGTACATCGATATCCAGGCCGCGCGCCTCATGACCATCCACACGGCGGAGAAGATCGACCGCGGGGTGGACCCGCGCACGGACATCTCCGCCATCAAGGTCTTCGTGCCGCAGGCGTTCCACCGCGTGGTGGACCGGGCTATCCAGGTCTGGGGCGCGGCCGGCGTCTCCGGCGACCTGCCCCTGGCCGCCATGTACCAGGGCGCGCGGGTCCTCCGGATCGCCGATGGCCCCGACGAGGTCCACAAGATCCTCATCGCCAAGAACGTCCTGAAGCGCGCCCAGGACGGCTTCGGCTGGGACTTCGGCAACTGAGGCCCGGCGGCGCGGACCGGCCCAGCGGGAAAGGAGCGCCGGCGTGTGGTGGCAGGACCTCCTCTGGGGCTTCTGGAACGGGCTGACGGCCTGGATCGTCCTCATCGTCCACGTCTTCGGCGGCTGGGACGGCCAGCCGGTGTACGACGCCGCCCGGCGCGGCAACTGGTACGACCTGGGCTTCCTCCTGGGTGCCGGGTCGCCCTTCCTGGGCGCCTTCGGTGCCCGGGGCCGCCGCGCCTAACGGCGCGATGGTGTCATGCCCCCCTTCGGCACGCGGGGTTCCGGCGGCTACCATGGAGCCGCGCGACGGCGCACGGGGGGCAGCACGATAGCGGAGGTGGCGCCGGGCATCCTGGACGCCCGGAACGAGGTGACCCAGCCGCAGGGGCGGCGCGCCATGGGCTGGATCATCGGCGTGGCGTACCACCACACCGTCACCACCGTGCCCGCCGGCGCGGGCGAGGCGGCGGAGCGGGCGCACATCCGCGCCATCGACCGGTTCCACGTCCAGCAGGGGTACGGCGGGTTCGGCTACCACCTCGCCGTCTTCCCGTCGGGCCGCACGTACCTCTGCGGCGACCTCACCGGCCAGCGGGCCCACGTGGCCACCCGCAACCACGAGCTGCTGGGCGTGGCGGCGGTGCTGGACGCCACCGCGCAGCGGCCGACGCCGGCGCAGCTGGCCGGGCTGGGGCGGGCCGTCCGCGCCTGCTGGGACCACGTGGGGCGGGAGGTCCGGCTGGCCGGGCACGGGGCGTGGGCGGTCCCCGGCTGGGAGACGGCCTGCCCCGCGGGGCTGCGGGCGTACGAGGCCGAGCTGCTGCGGCAGGCACGGGCGGGCAGCGGCGTGCCGGACACGGAGGAGGCGGAGACCATGGCGTGGCTGCACTCCAAGATCCCGGGCAACCTGGAGACCGGGGAGCCGGCCCGGATCCCCTACTACCGGTTCGAGGAGCGGGACGGCCGGCTGGTCTACCTGGGCATCCACGAGAAGGAGATGACCTGGGGCGAGTACCTCTGGCTGCGGGCCATGAACCTCATCCCGGATAACGTCCGGGGCCCCATCCCCATCTGGGGCGAGCCGCCGGAGCGGCACGAGACCCTGAGCGCCGTAGCCCACTGGAAGCACTACGCGGCGGTCGACCGGGAGTTCCAGGCGGCGGTCCTGGCGGCGGCGCGGCGCTCCGGCGGGACCGGCTAGCCGCGCGCCCCCGGCGGGCCTACCCGGCCCGCTCCAAGACCAGTTGCAGCTCTCTGGTGCCGCGGTCCGCCACGGAGAGCACTGCGCCGGCCCGCGGCCGGGCAAGTTGAACTCCGCGAACCGGATCTCCCCGGCGCCTCCGAGAGCGAGACCCGCGGCGGCGCGTTGCTCCGGAGCAGGGCGTACCAGACGGCAACGCCGCCCCCAGCGCCAGGGTCAGGGCCCCCTACGGCGGCGGCCGCCGCCGCGTTCCTCTACTGCACGGTTTTCCTCACGTTTTCTCCCGTGCTCGCCGATCCGGCGCACCGGTGGAACCGGGCCAGGCCGCGGCCACCGTGCCCCAGGGCCATCTTGACGTTCACGTAAAGGTACCGTATGATGGGGTATCCTTCGGAGAGAGGGTGGTGCGCGTGCAGCGGCGGATGCCGGTGGCGGTCCGCCTCCTCACCTACCTGCGGCCGCACTGGCCGGCCGTCCTCCTGGCCTACGTCTGCCTGGCCGGCTCCGTGGCGTTCGCCATCCTGGTGCCGCTCCTGCACCGCTGGGTCATCGACGTGGGCATCGCCCAGCGGGACCGGGAGATGCTGGCCCTCCTGGCGCTGCTCATTGTGGCGGCCGCGGCCGCCCGCAGCCTCTTCACGTACGGCCAGAGCTACCTCTCCGAGTACCTCTCCCAGCACGTGGCCTTCGCCCTCCGGAACGACCTCTACCAGAAGATCCAGAGCCTCAGCTTCTCCTTCCATGACCGGGCCCAGACCGGCCAGCTCATGTCCCGGACCACGGTGGACGTGGAGGTGGCGCGGCAGTTCCTGGGCGTCAGCACGCTCCGGTTCGCCCACACCGTGGCCATGTTCGTCTTCGTCTCCGGTGTCATGGTCCACCTCAACTGGGAACTGGCGCTCCTCACCTTCCTCACCCTGCCGCTGGTGACCGGCCGCACCATCTACGTCAGCCGGAAGCTGCGGCCCATGTGGCGCCAGGTGCAGGAGCAGACGGGCCAGTACAGCAACGTGCTCCAGGAGAACCTGGCCGGCATCCGCGTGGTGAAGGTCTTCGGCCGGGAGCAGGAGCAACACCGGAAGTTCCAGGAGGCCAACTGGGCGGTGCGGGAGCTGAGCCTGGCGGCCAACCGGATCTCCGCCTTCAACCAACCCCTCATGGTCTTCCTCCTCAACATGACCACCGCCCTCATCCTCTGGTACGGCGGCCGCCACGTCATCCAGGACGGGCTGACGCTGGGCACGGTGGTGGCCTTCGTGGAGTTCCGCACCCAGCTGGCCATCCCCGTCCGCATGCTGGGCATGATCATCAACGTCATCGCCCGGGCCAGCGGCGCCGCCGAGCGCATCTTCGAGGTCCTGGACACCCAATCGGAGGTCCAGGAGCGACCGGACGCCGTGGAGCTGCGGGACGTCCGCGGCCACGTCCGGTTCGAGGGCGTGTCGTTCAGTTATGACAAGAAGCTCCCTGTCATCCGCGACATCGACATCGACGCGAAGCCGGGCGAGACGGTGGCCCTCATGGGGGGCATCGGCTCCGGCAAGTCCACGGTGGTGAACCTCCTGCCGCGCTTCTACGACGTGACGGAGGGCCGCATCACCATCGACGGCGTGGACATCCGGGACGTGACGCTGGAGTCGCTCCGGCGGCACGTGGGCGTGGTGTTGCAGGACGCCTTCCTCTTCAACGGCACCATCCGCGACAACCTGGCCTACGGCGTCCCGGACGCCACCCAGGAGCAGATTGAGGAGGCCGCCCGGGCGGCGCGCATCCACGACTTCATCGTGGGCCTGCCGGACGGCTACGACACGTGGGTGGGGGAGCGGGGCATCACCCTCTCCGGCGGCCAGAAGCAGCGGGTGGCCATTGCCCGGGTGCTCCTCCGGGACCCCAAGATCCTGGTGCTGGACGACTCCACCTCCAACGTGGACATGGAGACGGAGTACCTGATCCAGCAGGCGCTCCAGGAAGTGATGAAGGGCCGCACCACCTTCGTCATCGCCCAGCGGCTGCGGACGGTGCGGGACGCGGACCAGATCCTGGTGCTGAAGGACGGCCGCATTGTGGAGCGCGGCCGGCACGAGGAGCTCATTGCCCGGGACGGCATCTACCGCCGCATCTACGACGTGCAGCTGCGGGACCAGGAGGAGGTGGCGCGGTCGCAGCTGGGCGCGACGGCCGCGGCCGGGAGCTGAGGGAGATGGGATTCGGCATGCGCATGGGCGCCGGCGGCGGGATGGGGCGCGGGCTGCGGCTCGGCCCCCGGGGCCCGGCATCGCTCCGCCACAGCGACCTCATGGAGGTGGAGGACGACTACGGCCGCCCCTTTGACCCGCGGGTCTACGGACGGCTCCTCCGCTACGTGCGGCCGTACCGCTGGCGCATCGCCTTCTCCCTGGTCATGATGCTCCTCTACACCGGCACCTCCGTGGCCAACCCGTACATCATCGGCCTGGCCATCGACCGCGCCATTGCCACGCGGGACCCCGCCGCCCTGGACCTCATAGTCCTGCTCTTCGTGGCCAACAACCTGGTGATGATGCTCTCCCAGTACCAGCAGGTCTACCAGATGACCTGGGTGGGGCAGCACGCCCTCTTCCACGTGGCCAGCGATATGTTCGCCCACCTCATGCGGCTCTCCGTCAGCTTCTTCGACCGGAACGAGGTGGGCCGGATCATGGCCCGCGTCCAGAACGACGTGACGGTGCTCCAGCAGGTGCTGAGCAACGGCATGATCTCCATCTTCGGCAGCCTGCTGACGCTGGTGGGGATTGTGGTCATGCTCTTCGTCATGAACGTGCCGCTGGCCCTGGTGGCCTTCACGGCCGTGCCGGTGCTGGCGGGCGCCATGGCGTTCTGGCAGCGGTACGCCCGCCGCAGCTTCCGCAAGGTCCGCTCCAAGATCTCCCTGGTGAACGCCACCCTCCAGGAGAACGTCTCCGGCATCCGCGTCATCCAGAGCCTGGGGCGGGAGGAGGAGAACCTCCGCTACTTCACGGACGTGAACAGCGAGAACCGGGACGCCAACCTGGAGGCGGGACGGGTCTCCGCCGCCATCATGGTGGTGGTGGAGATGATCGCCGCGGTGGTCACGGCGCTGGTCATCTTCACCGGCGGCTCCATGGTGCTGTCCGGCGCCCTCACCGTGGGCGCCCTGGTGGCCTTCACCACGTACATCAGCCGCTTCTTTGAGCCCATTCGCGAGCTCAGCATGCAGTACAACAACCTCCAGCGGGTCACGGTGGCCGGGGAGCGCATCTTCGAGATCCTGGACACCAAGCCGGAGGTGGTGGACCGCCCGGACGCCGTGGAGCTGCCGCCGGTACGGGGCGAGGTCCGCTTTGAGCACGTGGAGTTCTGGTACGTGGAGGGCG
The DNA here is from genome assembly GCA_036564075.1 of Dehalococcoidia bacterium. Classification (GTDB taxonomy): domain Bacteria; phylum Chloroflexota; class Dehalococcoidia; order DATCLE01; family DATCLE01; genus DATCLE01. The sequence goes on along the minus strand of DATCLE010000229.1, from coordinate 3,220 downwards.
TCCCCGTCCTGCACGACCTGACCATCACGGCCCGGCCCGGCGAGACGGTGGCGCTGGTGGGCCACACGGGGGCGGGCAAGAGCACGGTCATCAACCTGCTGGCCCGGTTCTACGATGTCCGCGGCGGCCGCATCCTCATCGACGGCTACGACGTGCGCGATGTCACCGCCGCATCCCTGCGACGCCAGATCGGTATGGTGCTCCAGGAGCCGTTCCTCTTCTCCGGCACGGTACGGGACAACATCCGCCTGGGCCGGACGGACGCCACGGACGCGGAGGTGGAGGAGGCCGCGCGGGCCGTGGGTGCCCACGACCTGATCATGCGGCTGGAGCAGGGGTACGACACGCCGGTGCAGGAGCGGGGTGCCAACCTCAGCCTGGGCCAGCGCCAGCTCATCAGCTTCGCGCGGGCCCTCATCGCGGACCCGCGCATCCTCATCCTGGACGAGGCCACCGCCAGCCTGGACACGGCCACAGAGCTGGTGGTCCAGGAGGGGCTGAAGCGGTTGCTGGCCGGCCGGACGGCCTTCATCATCGCCCACCGGCTGGCCACCATCCGGGACGCCGACCAGATCATCGTCCTGCGCCAGGGGCGGGTGGTGGAGCGCGGCCGCCACCAGGAGCTCCTGGCGCTCCAGGGCGAGTACTACAAACTCTACGCCATGGGGTTCCAGCAGGCAGGCCGCGACGGCGCGGCAACGTCGCCGACCCCTACGCCCGCGGTCCCGCGGGGGCGGGCAGCCGGCGGGCGGCGGGGGGCGGGCTGAGCGCCGCGCCCGGCCACGGCCCTGGGACCCGGCCCTTGGGGGAGGGCTGCACCCGGAGGGGGCGAGAGGGCGGCACCGGTGCCGCCCTCTCGTGCTGTCTGCCGCCGGCGGTGCGGGCCGGGTCAGAGGCTGTCCCGGTTGGGCGTGTCCTCCGCCAGCCACTCGTTCCAGGCGGGCCACGCCGTGTTGCGCACCCACGGGTACCGGAAGGAGAAGGTGTCCGCCACGCCGTCCACGGGGATGCAGTACATCTTCTCCGCCAGGAGGCGCTGGAGCTCATGGTTCAGGGACACCCGCTGGTCCTGATCCAGGTTCCGCCGCTGCTCCATGACCAGCTCGTCCGCCCTGGCGTCCCGGATGCTGCGGAAGTTGCCGCCCTCCGGGCCCAGGGAGGCGGAGTGGTAGAAGTTGTAGATGATCAGGTCGTGGGCCACGTCCCCGCCCGCCGTGATGAGCGGCTGCGGCGCCGCCAGCCCCGTGAAGTTCCGCGTCTGGTAGACCAGCGTCAGGTACTCCGAGTACGGGATCTTCCGGTGGTTGACCCGGAACAGGCCGCTCTTCTGCAGCATATCCGCGAAGACATCGCACGCCGTGCCGTACTGGGCGCCGTAGTTGGGCCCTGTGTGGGAGTAGACGTCGATGTCGATGCCGCTCCCGTAGCCGGCCGCCTCCATGAGCCGCTTCGCCTCCGCTGGGTCGTAGCGGAAGTACTTGGACGCCTCGCCCAGGCTGCCGTCCCGCCAGTCCAGCCAGTAGGGGGAGAGGGCGTGGAAGTGCGTGTGGTACCGCATCTTGATGGGCAGCCCGGCCGCCTCCAGCTCATCGGCGTTGCGAAGGAAGCGGTAGCGCGTCTCCCGATCGATGACCATGGAGAGCGCCTGCCGCACGCGCTCGTCCCGCCAGGGTGAGCTCTCGAAGTCCTTCAGGCCGAAGAAGGCCATCCACATGAGGCCGGAGTAGTCGCCCCGCTGCACCACGGCCCGGCCGGCCACGTCCCGCTGCACCTGCACCAGGTCCTCCGGCAGCGGCTCGTACGCGTAGATGTTGCCCGCAATGAACTGCGCCAGCCGGTTCGCCTTCTCCGGAATGATGGGGTAGTGCCACCGGTTGATGAACGGCCGTCCCTCCCGCCAGTAGCGGTCGTGCTTCTTGAACAGCAGGTGGACGGAGGGCTGGTAGCTCTCCAGCTGCCGGTAGGACGTCCCGATGGGCTGGGTGGCCAGGTCGAACCGGCCCTCCACCCCCTCCTTGGGGACCACGTAGAAGGACTGCATGGCCACGCTGAAGAGCCCCAGGCCGGGGGCGTACGGCTCGTTGGCGTGGAGCACCATGGTATCGCGGCTGGGGAACTCCACCTTGGCCATGTCGTAGATGTTCACCATGGCGGTGCTGGAGCGGTACGGGCTCCCGTCCAGGTACTGGAGGCTGGCCCGCCAGTCGTCGATGTCCATGGCGCGGCCGTTCACCGGCGGGATGTTGTGGAAGTAGACGTTGGGCCGCATCTTGAAGACCACGGTCAGCGCATCCGGCGTCTCCCACTCGGAGGCCAGCTCGCCCTGGAGCTCGTACCGGCTGTAGTCCAGGGGGTCGATGCCGGGGCCGCTCCGCACCGTCAGGAGCGACTCGTACACGATCTCCGCCACGAAGAGGGTGCTGCTGCGGCTGGAGGTCCGGTACGGGTCGAAGCCGCCGGTGATGTCGTTGGTGTAGTACGTCCGGTAGATGCCGCCCGGCACGGCCTGGTCCGTCTCGTCCGGGAGCTGCCAGCCGTAGGGGATGCCGCCCTGCTCCTCCAGTTGCCGGGCCAGGTCGGCGACGCCCCCGCCGTCCCCGCCGTCGTCGCCGTCGCACGCGGCCAGCCCCAGCGCGGCCGCCCCCAGGCCCAGCGTGGTCCCCAGCACCCGACGCCGGGACGCCCGCTTCGCCATGAACCGCCGCCAGTACGTGCTCTCCATGCCTTGCCTCCCCCTCTGCTGCTGCCTGGACCCGCGGAGCCGCGACCTGGGGCCGGGCCCCGCTCCCCTACCGGTACGCCTAGACCCGCCGGCCGCGCAGCCGCGGGTCCAGCACGTCCCGCAGCGCGTCCCCCAGCAGGCGGAACCCGAAGATGGTCATGGCGATCATCAGGCCGGGGGCAATGGCCATGTGGGGGGCCCGCCGCAGGTACTCCCGCGAGGCGTTCAGCATGTTGCCCCAGCTTGGGTAGGAGGGGTCCAGCCCCACGCCGATGATGGCCAGGCCCGACTCGATGGTGACCGCGCCGGCGATGGCCGTGGTGGCCCCCACGATGATGAAGGGCATGACGTTGGGCAGGATGTGGCGCAGGATGATGCGGCGGTCCGGCGCCCCCAGCGCCTTGGCCGCCTCCACGTAGGTCATCCCCCGCAGGCCGATGACCAGCGCCCGCAGCACGCGGGAGCTGGTGACGCCGCCCAGGATGCCCAGGGTCAGGA
>DATCLE010000228.1:0-14483 GCA_036564075.1 Dehalococcoidia bacterium | reverse complement strand
GACAACGGTACGGGCTCAAGCCGGTGCGGGGTGCGGCGACCCATGCTGTCTCACGGCCTTGCAGGGCCCGGGAGGGGTCGGCCTGCCGCACCTGGTACGACCTACACGGAGTCTGATCGGTTCAACCACAACATACAAGGGAGGGGCTCCGTGTGCTACCTAACGTGCGGCTGTAACCTGCACGTTACAAGGCCCCGTTTGTAGGCGACTTACCAGTCAGAAATCGGCGGACGGTCGGCGCAGCGGCCTCAGGGCGGCCGCCGGCGCGCCGTTCGATACAGACAGGACCTGCCACGCGCCCGGCGTCCTCTCCAGCCGCGGACGGGCAGCCGTCCCTGGCGGGCCCGGACGGAACCCGGCAAGGCATCTGGCATCAGGTGTTCCAGGGCGGGTATCCGCGCTGTTACCCAATACAGTGCAAGGGAGGGAGGAGGTCAACATGGTCCGGGTCCAATCGGTACAGGCGCTGTGGTGGCGCGTCTTTGCCTTCGGGCTGCTTGCGGCGCTGCTGCTCCTGGCGGCGGGGGCGTGCGGGGGCGGCGACGAAGACGAAGGCGGTGCCGCCACCGGAGATCGCCGGCAGGGCGGCGAACTCGTAGTCCATGGCAACACCCCCGAGTCCCTCGATCCCCACTACTCGAGCTTCGCGCAGGACATTTCCCTCCACCGGATGATCTGGCGCGGCCTCTACACGCTGGACAAGGATAACCGGCCCCAGCCGGCCATGGCGGATGGCATGCCGCAGGTCTCCAGCGACGGCAAGACCTACACCATCAAGGTCAAGTCCGGCCTCAAGTGGTCCGACGGGCAGCCGCTGACGGCCAAGGACTTTGAGCTGGGGCTGAAGCGCACCTGCAACCCCGACGTGGGCGGCCAGTACCAGTACGTGCTGGTCAACGTGGTGGGGTGCGACGACTTCTACAACAACAAGGGGCCGGAGAGCGCGGTGGGCGTGACCGCCAAGGACGATACCACGCTGGAGATCCGGCTCCAGGAGCCCCAGCCCACCTTCACCATCATCCTGTCCCTCTGGATGACGTTCCCCGCCCCCAAGCACCTCATCAGCAGCAGCGGCGCTGAGTGGCCCACGGACCCGTCCCGGCTGGCGTACAACGGCCCCTACCGGCTGGTGCAGTACACGCCTAACGACCGGGCCGTCCTGGAGCCCAACCCCAACTGGATCGGCGATGTGAAGCCCACGCTGGACCGGCTGGTCATCCGCTTCATCGATGACTACGCCGTGGCGGACAACGCCTTCCGCTCCGGCGAGCTCCAGTTCGCCCGGGTGGACGTGAGCCAGCTCCGGGCCATCCAGGCGGAGTTCGGCGACCAGTACGCCAAGAGCCTGAAGCCGTCCACCCGCGGGCTGGAGATGCAGATGGAGCACCCCGTCCTCTCCAAGCTGGACGTCCGCCTGGCCCTGGCGCGGGCCATCAACCGGGAGCAGTTGAACGAAGTGGTGACCCAGGGCGCCAACGAGCCCACCACGAGCTGGATCCCGGAGGTGACCTCCGGTGTCGAGCTCGGCACCTTTGACGACGTCATCGGCTACAATCCCGACAAGGCGAAGGAGCACCTGGCCAAGGCGGGCTACCCCAATGGGCAGGGCTTCCCGGAGCTCACCATCCTGGTGGGCGACACCGCGGCGGCCCGCGCCACGGCGGAGTTCCTCCAGCAGAGCTTCCGGCAGGTCCTGAACATCAACACCCGGATCGAGGTGGTGGACGCCCGCACCCGGTCCCAGCGGTTCAGCACCGAGCAGTTCGAGCTGTTCCCCGGCGGCTGGATCCAGGACTACCCGGACATGGAGAACTGGATCCTGGGGCAGTTCGATACCAACGGCTCCCTGAACCACTTCAACTGCTCCCACCCGGAGATCGACCGGCTGGTGGAGCAGGCCCGGTTCAACACCAACGAGGAGCAGCGACAGGAGCAGTACCGGCAGATTGAGCGGCTGATCATCGAGAACGTGTGCGGCATTGCCCCGTACTGGCATGAGAACGATCACTACCTCATCAAGTCCAACGTGGTTGGCATGAAGGAGAACATCTCCGGCCAGGACGCCTTCCAGGCCGGGGACTGGGCGGTGGAGTACTGGGGTCTGCGCAAGTAGTGCCGTACCGCAGATGGGGAGGGGGCCCAGGCCCCCTCCCCATCGCCGGGCCGTTGGCAGTCCAGACGCGGGGTGGAAGCCGGTATGTCCGGGTACGTGTTGCGCCGCATCCTCTGGATGGTCCCCCTCCTGTGGGCCGTCTCCACGGTGACGTTCCTGCTGATGCACGCCGTCCCCGGCGGGCCCTTCGATAACGAGAAGGCCCCGCCCAACGTGGTGGCGACGCTGGAGCACCGCTACGGGCTGGACCAGCCCCTGCACGAGCAGTACGTGCAGTTCCTGGGCCGGCTCCTGCAAGGGGATCTGGGCATCTCCTTCCAGACACAGGAGGACGTGACGGACGTCATCTCCCGCGGCTTCGGGGTGACGGCGCAGCTCGGGCTCTCCGCCTTCCTCTTCGCCATCGTCTTCGGGATGACCCTGGGGATCCTGTCCGCCGTGAACCAAAACGGCGTGCTGGACTACGTGGGCGTGTTCTTCGCCACGGTGGGCGCGGCCATGCCCAACTTCATCCTGGCCACGTTCCTGGTGGTCATCTTCGCCGTCAAGCTGGGCTGGTTCGACGTGCTGGGGTGGGAGTTCGGCAACCCGCGGAAGATGGTGCTGCCCATCCTGGCGCTGGGCATGCTGCCGGCGGCGTACATTGCCCGCATCACGCGGGCCAGCATGCTGGAGGTGCTCCAGCAGGACTACATCCGGACGGCGCGGGCCAAGGGGCTCCAGGAGTACACCGTGGTGGTGCGGCACGCGGTGCGGAACGCGCTGGTGCCCATCCTCACCGTGGCCGGCCCCATCTTCGCGGTGCTGGTGACGGGGTCGTTCATTGTGGAGCGCATCTTCGCGGTTCCGGGCGTGGGACGGAAGTTCGTGGAGGCGGTCCTGGCGCGGGACTACGGCCTGATCATGGGCACGACGCTGTTCTACGCCCTGGTGGTGGCCGTGGCCAACCTCATTGTGGACATCCTCTACGCCTACGTGGACCCGCGGATCAGGTACTGACGTGGCAGAAGCGTCTTCCCTCAGCAGAGCCGAGGACCTGAGCCTGGCGGCGTCGCGGCCGCCGCGGGGGCTGTGGTCGGACGCGTTCCGGCGGCTGCGCAAGAACCGGCTGGCGCTGGCGGCCGGGGCGGTGCTGGTGGCCTTCACGGCGCTGGCGGTGGCCGCCAACTACGTGGACGCGGTCCAGCGGCACGAGCCCGAAGTCCAGAACTACGACGACGTGTTCGAAGGGCCCAGCACCCGGCACTTCTTCGGCACGGACAACCTGGGGCGGGACAACTGGGCCCGGGTGATGCAGGGCGCCCTGATCTCCATCCAGATCGGACTGGGGGTCCAGGTCATCGTCCTGATCATCGGCATCCTGGTAGGCGGGACGGCGGCGCTCACCGGCCGGGTGGGTGACAACCTGCTCATGCGGTTCACGGACCTGGCCTACGCCTTCCCGGACCTCCTCTTCATCATCCTCCTGCGGGCGGTGCTCACGGGGCGGGACTGGCCCGTCCTGGGCAACGAGCGCATCCAGATGATCCTGGCCATCAGCTTCGTGGCGTGGGTCACCGTGGCCCGGTTGGTGCGGGGGCAGATGCTCTCCCTGGCTCGGCAGGACTACGTGCTGGCGGCGCGGGCGCTGGGGGCCTCCCCGGCGCGCGTGGTCTTCCAGCACATGCTGCCCAACACGCTGGGGCCGGTCATTGTGGCGGTGACCTTCGGGATCCCCACAGCCATCTTCGCGGAGGCGGTGCTGGGGTTCATCGGCTTCGGCCTGCCGCCCCCCACCGCCAGCCTGGGGCGGCTGGTGGCGGACGGCTACATCTACATGCAGACCAACGTCTGGATCGCGGTGTTCCCCGCGGCCACGGTGGCGCTGCTGATGCTCTCCTTCACCTTCCTGGGGGACGGGCTGCGGGACGCGCTGGACCCGCGCACCCGGTAGACCGGGGGACCGCTCCCGCTATGACCCCGAGGCCGGGTCCCGTATAATGGGATCCGGCACGGTGGTGCATCCCGCAGGACGGTGTCATGCCTCCCTTCAAGCTTGTCTCCGACTTCCGCCCCACCGGCGACCAGCCCCAGGCCATTGAGGCGCTGACGGAGGGCCTGGCGCGCGGCTACCGCCACCAGACCCTGCTGGGGGTCACGGGCAGCGGCAAGACGTTCACCATGGCCAACGTCATCGAACGGGTCCAGCGGCCCACGCTGGTCATTGCTCCCAACAAGACGCTGGCCGCCCAGCTCTACGCGGAGTTCCGGGAGTTCTTCCCGGAGAACGCGGTGGAGTACTTCGTCTCCTACTACGACTACTACCAGCCGGAGGCGTACCTCCCCCGTACGGACACGTACATCGCCAAGGACGCCGACATCAACGACGAGATCGACAAGCTGCGGCACGCCGCTACCCGGGCGCTGTTCGAGCGGCGGGACGTGCTCATTGTGGCGTCGGTCTCGTGCATCTACGGCCTGGGCGAGCCGGAGGAGTACCAGAGTTTCGTGCTGACCTTCCAGAAGGGCCAGCGGGTGGAGCGGAACCGGGCCATCCGCAAGCTGGTGGAGATGCAGTACGAACGGAACGATACGAACCCGGTGCGCGGGAAGTTCCGCCTGCGGGGCGACTCCATCACCATCCACCCGGCCTACGAGGTGCTGGCGACGCGCATCGACTTCTGGGGCGACGAGGTGGAGCGCATCCTGGAGCTGGACCCGCTGACGGGCGAGGTCCTGGCGGAGCGCGACCGGGTGGACATCTACCCGGCCAAGCACTTCGTCACGTCCAAGGAGAAGCTGGAGGCGGCCATCCGGGACATTGAGGCGGAGCTGGAGCAGCGGCTGGCGGACCTGCGGGCGGAGGGGAAGATCCTGGAGGCGGCCCGGCTGGAGGAGCGCACCCGGTACGACATCGAGTCGTTGCGGGAGGCGGGGTACTGCTCCGGCGTGGAGAACTACTCCTGCCACCTGGCCCGGCGGCACCGGCCGCGGGACGGGCGGGCGGAGGCGTGCGGCTCCACGCCGTGGACGCTGCTGGACTACTTCCCGGACGACTTCCTGCTGTTCATCGACGAGTCGCACATGGCGGTGCCGCAGATCCGCGGCATGTACCACGGGGACATCTCCCGCAAGCAGACGCTGGTGGACTTCGGCTTCCGGCTGCCCAGCGCGCTGGACAACCGGCCCCTGAGCTTTGAGGAGTTCAACGAGCACATCAACCAGGTGGTGTACGTCTCCGCCACGCCCGGCCCGTACGAGTACGAGGTCAGCGAGCAGGTGGTGGAGCAGGTGATCCGGCCCACCGGGCTGGTGGACCCGCCCATCAGCGTGCGCCCCACCAAGGGGCAGATCGACGACCTGCTGGACGAGATCCGACAGCGGGTGGACCGCGGGGAGCGGGCGCTGGTGACCACCCTCACCAAGAAGATGGCGGAGGACCTGGCGGACTACTTGCAGGAGATGGGGATCAAGACCCACTACCTGCACAGCGAGATCAACACGCTGGAGCGGGTGGAGATCCTGCGGGACCTCCGGCTGGGCGTGTACGACGTGGTGGTGGGGATCAACCTGCTGCGGGAGGGCCTGGACCTGCCGGAGGTGAGCCTGGTGGCCATCCTGGACGCCGATAAGGAGGGCTACCTGCGGTCCGGCGGGTCGCTCATCCAGACCATCGGCCGGGCGGCGCGGCACGTGGACGGCCAGGTGATCATGTACGCCGACGTGATCACCGACTCCATGCGGTTCGCCATCGACGAGACGAACCGGCGGCGGTCTATCCAGCTGGCCTACAACCGGGAGCACGGCATCAGCCCGCAGGGCATCCGCAAGGCCATCAAGGACATCACGGACCGGGTGAAGCAGGTGGCGGAGGAGCGGGCGGAGTACGCCGCCACGGGCGAGCTGACGCGGGACCAACTGGCGCGGCTGATCAAGGACCTGGAGTCCCAGATGAAGCAGGCGGCGCAGGAGCTGGAGTTCGAGAAGGCGGCGCTGCTGCGGGACCAGATCATCGAGCTGCGACGGCGGCTGCTGGACGAGGCCAGCACGCCGGAGGAGCTGGTGGCGGCGGCCACCGGCGCGGAGGAGCGCGGCCCGCTGGCCCGCCGGGACACCACGAACCGCCGCAACCGGAGCCGCCGCCCGGGCGACTCCTGGAAGAACCGCACGCGCCTGGGGCGCCGCTACGGGGAGTAGCGGCGCCCCAGCCCTCATACCGCCGTGCCGGCCGCCTGACTCCTGCCAGGCGGCCGCTCTGTCTCCAGACCTTCCCGGTTGTCACACTCTCGCAATGATCGGCCGGGGCGGCGCGCCGTACCCTGCAACCGGTGGACCGCACGCCGGATGCAGGAGGTGACACCCATGGCGCACCGGACCGGAGATCACCCGCGGGAGGCCCCGGCATGAGGACGGCCGGGCGGGCGCTGCGAAACGTGGCGCGCAGTCCGCTGCGCTCGGCGCAGCTGGTGGTGGTGCTGGCGGTGAGCACGGCGCTCACCCTCATCATGCTCACCGTCTACGGCAGCTTCGGCCAGCGGCTGGAACAGATCAAGGGCCGGATCGGCACCACGGTGACCGTCCGGCCGCCCGGCAGTGGCGGGTTCGGCGGCCTGGCCATCGCCGTGGGGCCGGACGCCACGACCCCGGTCCTCCAGGAGTCGGACCTGGAGGGGCTGGAGTCGCTGGAGCACGTGGTCTCCGTGGAGCGGAGCTACGTCACCGGCTACCAGGGCGACGATCTGAAGCTGGTCCTCAGCCAGGAAGACTTGCAGAAGCGCGGCGTGGTGGTCCGAGGGGGGCCGCCCTCCATCGAGAAGCAGATCCCCATCTTGCTGAACGGCATGACGCCCACGGCTACGCTGACCACCGTGGACGGGAACCCGGTGGACGTGACGGCGGGCCGGGCCCTCTCAGGGGAGGACGCGGGCCGGGACGTGGCGGTGGTGGGCCTGGACGTGGCGGAGCAGAACGGCCTGGTGGTGGGAGACACCTTCCAACTCCGGGGCGTCACGCTGGAGGTCATCGGCATCTTCGACGCGGGAACCCAGTTCGACAACGCGGCGGTCTTCCTCCCGCTGGGGACGTTGCAGCGGATCCTGGACGCTGAGGGCGAGGTCACCCAGGTCCGCGTCCGCGCCGACAGCACCGAGCACGTGGATGAGGTGGAGGACGCCGTGAGGGCGTTGCTGGGCGAGGACCGGGCCGACGTCACCAGCGACGCCAGCCTCTTCGAGGGCATCCGGGCGCCGGTGGAGGATGCCCGCCGGAGCAGCCTCATCGGCCTGCTGGCGGCGGTGGTCGCCAGCGGGGCGGTCATCGTCCTCGCGGTGGTGCTGGTCTCCCGGCAGCGGATCAAGGAGATCGGCATCCTGAAGGCGGTGGGTGCCACCAGCGGGACCATGGTGACGCAGTTCGGGGTGGAGGCGCTGAGCCTGAGCGTGGTGGCGGGCATCCTGGGTGCCCTGGCCACCTTCCCCCTGGCGCAGGTGGTGGCGGACGGCCTGCTGTCCGACCCCGCGATGCCGGCGCCATCCGGCTCCAGCGGGCTCACGGCGTCCAAGGGGGCGGCCATCAAGTCGTTCCAGGTGGCCGGCGGGCTGCCGGGCCACCTGTCCGGCGTGCTGCCGGGCAGCGTGGACGTGGTGGTGGAGCCGGTGGTGTTCCTCTACGCCCTGGCCATCGGCGCGGGGCTGGCGGTGATGGCGGCGGCCGTCTCCGCGTGGTACGTGGGACGGGTCCGGCCGGCGGAGGTGCTGCGGTATGAGTGAGGTCTCCCACAACGGTGATGGGTACGTGGTGGTGGCGGAGGACCTGGTGAAGCACTTCAAGTCCGGCACCCTGACGGTGCGGGCCGTCGACGGCGTCAGTCTGCGGGTCCAGGCGGGGCGCATGGTGGCGGTGCGCGGCCCCAGCGGCTCCGGCAAGAGCACCCTCCTCAACCTCATCGGCGCGCTGGACCGGCCCGATTCCGGCTTGCTCTCCGTGGACGGCGTCCTGGTGAGCCGCCTCTCTGGCCGGTCAGAGGCGGCCTACCGGCGGAGCAAAGTGGGGTTCGTCTTCCAGTCGTTCAACCTGATCCCCCAGCTCACGGCGGTGGAGAACGTGCAGGTGCCCATGGACCTGGCGGGGCAGCCCAGGACCGGCGCGGAGCGGGAGGAACGGGCGCGGGAGCTCCTGCGCCACGTGGGCCTGCCGCCGGACCGGCACGACCGAAGGCCCTCGCGCCTCTCCGGCGGGGAGCAGCAGCGGGTGGCCATCGCGCGGGCGCTGGCCAACGACCCGCCCGTCCTCCTGGCGGACGAGCCCACGGCCAACCTGGACTCCCGAACGGGCCGCGTCATTGTGCAGTTGCTCCGCCGTCTGACGGAGGAGGGGCGGACGGTGATTGTGGCCACCCATGACCGGGCCATTGCCGCCAGCGCCCACGAGATCCTGGAGATGCGAGACGGCCGGCTGGTACCCCCGGGCCGGGGCGATCCCGAGCCCGCCTGACGGAGATGCCTCCCTTCCCTCTGGTGCGGGCCCCCGGCCTTTACGGGTCGTTAACACCCGGCCGGGGGCCCGCGTGTAGACTGTCCGCCGCCGGCCAACCCGGCGTTGCAGGAGGTGATTGCGGGTGACGGCGGATCTGATCCTGGTGGCCGACGACGACGAGCATACGGTGGAACTGGTCTCCCTGTACCTGCGCCGCGCGGGGTACGCCGTGGAGGCCGCCCTGGACGGCGAGGAGACGCTGCAGAAGGTGCGGGACCTGCGCCCTGCCCTGGTGCTGCTGGACGTGATGATGCCGGGTCCGGACGGCTTCCAGATCTGCCGGACCCTGAGCCGCCGGCGCACGGTGCCGGTCATCTTGCTGACGGCGCGGGCCTCGGACCTGGACAAGGTGGTGGGCCTGCGGCTGGGTGCCGACGACTACGTGACGAAGCCGTTCAACCCGGACGAACTGGTGGCGCGGGTGGAGGCGGTCCTGCGCAGGACCCAGGCGGCGGCCGCCCCGGCGGCCGCGCCGGAGCGGCTCGCGCTGGGGCGGCTGTCGCTGGATCTGACGGCCCGCACGGCCCAGGTGGACGGCAGGGCGATCCACCTCACGCCACGGGAGTTCGACCTGCTGGCGGTGATGGTGCGGTTCCCGGACACGGTGCTGGACCGGGAGTGGCTGCTGGACGTGGCGTGGGGAACCGCGTTCTACTCCCTGCGGACCGTGGATGTGCACGTGGGCCGGCTGCGGGAGAAGCTGCGCGGGAGCGGCCTGCGCATCGAAACGGTGTGGGGCTCCGGCTACCGGTTGCGGCTGGAGGGGGAACCATGACGGGGGCCCAGGCCTTCTTCCAAGGGTTACAGGGCCGGCTGACCCTGGCCTTCGTGGGGCTGACGCTGGCGGCGCTGGCGCTGGCCGGGGCCGCCTTCGTCCTCCTGACGCGGGACGAGCAGCGGCAGCACGCGCTGGACCGCGCGGCGGCCGCGTCTCCGGCCATCCACCTCGACTTCACCAGGCTGCTGGTCCAGGGCGCGTCCCTGGCGGAACTGGAGGCGTACGCGGAGGATGCGGCGGACCGGAACGACGTCCGGTTGCTGATCCTGGACTCAACAGACCGCGTGGTGCTGGACACGGCGGGCGAGTTGACAGGGCAAGTGGTGGACGCTCCCGATGACGTGGCGTGGGCGTCGGGGATACAGCCCGCTACTACCCCAACCTGGAAGCTCTCGTCCGGCCAGCCGGGGAGCGGCCTCATCTTCTTCAAGGGCACGGGGCCGCTGGTGGTGACCGGCAACGGCGGCGGGACGGTGCCGGCGGCGACCCTTTCGCCCTACCAGCTGCAGGTGGCCATCTCGGAGCAGGTGGTCTCCCGCGCCTGGTTGGGCCTGCTGCCGGGGCTGGCGGCGGCCGCAGCCGCAGCCCTCCCGCTGGCGGTGGGGATGGCGGTGGTGATGGCCCGGCACATCACCCGGCCGTTGGAACAGCTCACGGCGGCAACCCACCGGATGGCCGGGGGCGTCTTTGAGGTGGAGGTCCCGGCGCAGCGCCGGGACGAGGTGGGGCAACTGGCGCGAGCCTTCGCCGCCATGGCGACGCGGGTGGGCGAGGCGCAGGCACAGGTGCGGGCGCTGGTGGCCGGCGTCTCCCATGACCTGCGAACCCCGCTCAACTCCATCCTGGGGTTTGCCCACGCCCTCCGGACGGGCGTGGCCGAGGAGGAGGGAGCCATCCGGCGCGCCGGCGACGTCATCTACGACGAGGCCACCAGGATGGCTGCGCGGCTGGCGGACCTGCTGTATCTCTCGGAGCTGGAGTCCGGGCAGGTGGTGATCCGCCCGGAGCCGGTGGATCTGGGTGCGCTGGCGGCCAGCGTGACGGCCCGCATGGCGCCGGGTGCCGCGGCCCGCGGCGTGCGGTTCGCGGCGGACCTGCCGCCCGGGGTGACGGTCCGGGCGGACGGGGACAAGTTGGAGCGGGTGCTGGAGAACCTGCTGGACAACGCCCGGAAGTTCACGCCGCCGGGGGAGACTTGCCGGGTGACGGTGCGGCTTCGGGACGGGTGGGCCCGCTTCACCACGGCCAACCCGGCGCCGGACATGGATCCGGAGGAGGTGCCGCGCCTCCTGGAGCGGTTCTACCGGCGTGACCGGGCCCGAACGGGCCGGTCCGCCGGCAGCGGTCTGGGGCTTCCCATTGCCGGGGACCTGGTGCGGCTGCACGGCGGCAGGCTGGAGGCTCGGCTGACGCGCGGGACGTTCACGGTGGCGGTGAGCCTGCCCGCGACGGAGGCGGCAGGAGGCCCGGACGGTGCCTCCCCCGACCTTCCGGAGCCGGCGCGCCCGCGGGGCCTCCCGGCGCCCCTCGCCCGGCGGTCGGCGGGACCGGCTGGCGGGGCACGCTCGGAGGCGCCGCCCTCCTCCGGGAACGGCCGGGCGGGGTAAAGGGGTAGCGAAGGATCGCCTCCCGTCCCTTCGGGCTGCCTACCGCCGGCGCACGGCCAGCCACAGGAGCGCGTCCTCGTTGGGCCGCACGGCGGGCGGGCGGCAGGCGGCGTCCATCTCCAGCACCGGCTCCTGGCCCGCCGCGCGCTCCGGCGATGTGACTGCCCCCAGGGTCAGGACCGTCCGGAGCACCAGGACGCTCCGCGCCGTCATGGCGTGCCGCCGCTCCATCGGCGTGCTCCTCTCCCTCACGGTTCCCCACCGGGCCCTGCTCCTGCACGGAGAGACGACCGGCGTCCCCGCGCGGGGTCAGGGCGCTGGGGTGCGCCGTGTTGACAGGCGGGGACGGAGGGACTACCATACCGCCACGCTCCCCACCGGGAGGTACTGACGTGTGCCGCGTCCCCTGCCATGCTGGGTGTGCCTTGGCGGGAGGGGGCCCTGTGCCTGGAGGGCTCCGGCGCATGGCCATGGGCGGCACGGCGGTGGGCGCGCGGGCCGGCGCCGGGTGACGGCACGCCGGCCGGGAAAGGAGCGGACGGCCCATCGTCGCGGTGACGGCGGTGGGCCTTTCCGTTGCAGGAGGAGCAGCCTCATGGGGGATCCGCTGCGCCGCTGGTACGCCACCTCCTACTTCGGGGCGGACTACTTCCTCATGCACCCGGAGCCGCCGCCGGAGGAGACGCTGGGGGAGGTGGACCGGATCGTGGCGGTGCTGGGGCTGGAGCCGCCCGCCCGGCTGCTGGACTTCGGCTGCGGCTGGGGCCGGCACGCTATCGAGCTGGCGCGGCGGGGCTACTGGGTGACCGGCCAGGACCTGAGCGAGACGTTCCTGGCCATGGCGCGGGAGCGGGCCTCCCGGGAGGGCCTGCCCATCACCTGGGTCCACGCCGACATGCGGGAGGTGCCGTTCACCGACGCCTTCGACGCGGCCATCAGCATCAACTCCGTGCTGGGCGTGCTGGAGGGCGACGAGGAGGACGCGCGGGCGGTGGCCGCGGTGGCGCGGTCGCTCCGGCCGGGCGGGCGGCTCCTGGTGGACCAGACCAACCGGGAGCACGTGATCCGGCACTACCGGCCGGATCACTTCCGGGAGACGGAGGACGGGCACCTGGTGATCTTCCAGGGCAGGTTGGACCTGCGGGAGAGCCTGAACCACGTGACGGTGACCATCATCGGGCCGGAGGGCGGACGCCGGACGTACCGGCACGTGTTCCGGCTCTACACGCTGACGGAGCTGGCGCGGATGCTGGAGCGGGCCGGGCTGCGGCTGGAGGAGGTCTGGGGCGGGCTGGACCGGCGGCCGTACGATCTGGAGAGCCCTCGTATGGTGCTGCTGGCCCGACGGGAGGGGTGAGCCATGGGCACGGCGCCGTGGTGGGTGGAGCTGTTCCGGGAAGACTACTACCAGTTCGAAGGGCGGCATACGCCGGAGGAGCGCACCCGGGCGGAGGTGGAGACGGTGGAGCGCGCGCTGGGCCTGCGCCCCGGCGACCGGGTGCTGGACCTCTGCTGCGGCTGGGGCCGGCACGCCATCGAGCTGGCGGAACGGGGTTACCGGGTGACGGGGCTGGACCTCTCGGAGGGGGAGCTGGCCAGGGCCCGGCGGGTGGCAGCGGCGGCGGGGGTGGCGGTGGACTGGGTGCGGGCGGACATGCGGGACGTGCCGCCCGGCCCCTTCGACGGGGCGGTCAACCTGTGGACCTCCTTCGGCTACTTCGAGGACGACGGGGAGAACCAGCGGGTGCTGGACGGCGTGGGCCGGTCGCTGCGGCCCGGCGGCCGGTTCCTGCTGGACCACTGGAACGTGCTCTGGCTGGCGAACCGGCCGCGGGACCAGCGGGTGAAGGAGTACGGCGACGGCTCGCTGATGCTGGACGGCCGGGACCTGGACGTGCGGACGGGCCGCATCCACGCGCAGTTCCTCTTCGTGGCAGGGGACGGGACGCGACGCCGTCACCGCATCTCCGTCCAGGGCTACACGCCGTGGGAGCTGGCGCGGATGCTGGGGCGGGCCGGCCTGCGGGTGCTGGACGTCTGGGGCGACTGGGCCGGACGGCCGCTCCGGCACGAGAGCCTCCGGATGATCGTCCTGGCGGAGCGGGGCGCTTGAGGCCGGCGGTCGGGCGCCGCGCCGGGCCCTTGCGGTCTCGACGGCGGCGGGCCATAATTGAGATGTATTCTTACCTAGAATCCTCTGATGAAACCGGTGCGGGCGGCGTTCGCGCCGGGACGAAGGAGGCGTATGACCACCAGGGATCAGCGGGCCGCCATCCGGCGGTACCAGGCCAACTACCAGGCGGAGCTTGAGGGCGCGTACCTCTACCGGGCGCTGGCCAGGGCGGAGCGGGACGAACGCCGGGCGGCCATCTTCGAGGAGCTGGCGAAGGCGGAGGAGCGCCACGCCGAGCGGTGGATGGAGAAGATCCGGGAGCTGGGCGGGCGGCCGCGCCGGGGTCAGGTGGGCATGCGGGCCCGGATCATCGCGCGGCTGGCGCGGTGGTTCGGGACCAAGAGCGTGCTGCCGGCGCTCAACGCCATGGAGATGGGCGACGTGGAGGCCTTCCGCGCGGAGCCCGGCGCCGGGGACATTGCCCGTGAGTCGCTGGAGCACGCGCGGACGGTGGCGTCCCTGGCGGAGCCCGCGGGGGCGAACCACATCCTGCACCGGGAGCGGTGGCACCGGGGCGCGGCGGGCGGCAGCCTGCGGGCCGGGGTCTTCGGCGTCAACGACGGCCTGGTCTCCAACCTCAGCCTGGTCATGGGCGTGTCCGGCGCGAGCCCCGGTGCGGACGTCATCCTGCTGGCGGGCGTGGCCGGGCTGCTGGCCGGGGCCTTCTCCATGGCAGCGGGGGAGTACGTCTCCATGCGGTCCCAGCGGGAGCTGTTCGAGCGGAACCTGGCCATGGAGCGGGACGAGCTGCGGGCGGTGCCGGAGGAGGAGCAAGAGGAACTGTCCCTCATCTACCAGGCCAAGGGCGTGCCGAAGGCGGAGGCGGACCGCGTGGCGGCGCGCATCATGGAGGATCCGGAGAGCGCCCTGGACACCCTGGCCCGGGAGGAGCTGGGGCTGGACCCCTCGGAGTTGGGGTCGCCGTGGGGCGCTGCGGCCAGCTCCTTCATCATGTTCGCTTTGGGGGCGGTCATCCCCGTGCTGCCGTACATCTTCGGCGGCGCGGGGCTCGGCGCCTTCCTGGCCTCGGCGGTGCTGAGCGGGCTGGCGCTGTTCGGCGTGGGGGCGGCGCTCTCCATCTTCACGGGCCGGAGCGCGCTGCTGAGCGGCGGGCGGATGCTGGCCATTGGCGGCGCGGCGGCGGCGGTGACCTACGGCGTGGGCACGCTGCTGGGCGTGAGCGCGGGCGGCTGACGGGCGTGACGTCCGGGCGGACGCCGTGGGGCGGGCCGGGTGGCCCGCCCCGCCGCTTGCTGGTCCGCGCGAGTTGAACGTTAGGCCCGCGCAGGCTATGCTTAG
>DATCLE010000227.1:0-3488 GCA_036564075.1 Dehalococcoidia bacterium | reverse complement strand
GTCGTAGACCCGCGCCAGAACGGTGATCCCCAGGAAGAGGGTGGCCAGGATGGCCGCCATCCAGCCCAGGGTGATGACGGCGTTCCGGGGCTCCGGCGGCTTGAAGGCGGGTACCCCGTCCGCGATGGCCTCGATGCCCGTCAGCGCCGCGCACCCGGAGGCAAAGGCCCGCAGCACCAGGAACAGCGTGAGCTCCTGCGGCACGCCGCCCGGCGTGAACGTCACCTCCCCCTCCGGCAGGTGCGCGGGACCCAGGTCCAGCACCTGCCGCGCCGCCCCCACGGCAATGGTGCCCAGGATGGCCACAATGAAGAAGTACGTGGGGATGGCGAAGATGGTGCCGGACTCCCGGATGCCCCGGAAGTTGATGAGGGCAATGAGCACCACGGCGCCCACGGCCAGCGGCACGCGCTCGCCCGCCAGCTCCGGGAACGCGGCGATGATGGCGGCCGTCCCCGCCGCAATGCTCACGGCCACCGTCAGCACGTAGTCCACCATGAGGGCGGAGCCCGCCACCAGGCCGGGCAGCAGCCCCAGGTTCTCTTTGGCCACCAGGTAGGACCCGCCGCCGGTAGGGTAGGCCCTGATGGTCTGGCTGTAGGAGACGGCCACAATGACCAGCAGCCCGGCGATGACCGCGGCAATGGGCAGCGAGAGGCTCAGGGCGCCCGTGCCCGCCAGCACCAGGACCAGCAGGATCTCCTCCGTGGCGTAGGCGGAGGACGAGAGGGCGTCCGAGGAGAAGACGGCCAGCGCCTTGACCTTGGTCAAGCGCTCGTGGACGATGGCGGACGTGGCCAGCGGCGGGCCGATGACCAGCCGCCGCAGCGCCGCCCACAGGCGGGCCAGGCGGCCGCGCGGCGCGCCAGCCCGGGGCGTGGCCTCCAGGAGGCCGGGCCCGCGCCGCCGGAAGACGCGCGCCCGCATGATCCGCACGTAGGGGGAGCCGGGCTTCCGGCCGCGCACCACCTCCCGGAGCTCCAGGTCATGGCTCAGGCGTCCGTGGCCCTCCAAGGGGTCAGTGCCGTCCGGGGGCCGGCTTGGTTCGCTGTCCACGGGTGCGGGCTCCCTGCCTCGGGATGTTGCCGGGACTAGCGTACTACAACGCCGGGCTAGAGGACATCACCCGGCGGCGGGGTGGCCGCCTACTCCGCGCCTGAAAGCGGCGCCAGGTGACGGCTCGGGTCGCCGCGGACGCCGGTGAGGTCCGCGCCCCGCTCCCGGCGCGGCAGCGAGAGGAAGTACTCCACCATGGGGCGGTCGTCCGTGAGGACGGGGCCCTCCCCCACGTAGCGGTGAAGCTCCTCCGGCCCGGCCCAGTAGTGGGCGACCAGCTTGTCGAACCCGTCCAGCCCCACGGTGGCCAGGGCCGCCCGGACGCCGGGGTCCTGGAGCCGCCGCTCGAAGGCGGCCGGGTCCAGCTGGAGCGGTTCCTTGGTCCCCACCAGCAGCGTGCCGTTGTACCAGAGCGTCGCATCCGGGAAGACGTGGAGGAAGGTGCGCATGATCAGCTTGTGCTGGGTCTCCGGCAGCCAGCCCAGCCACTGGAGCATCACGCCGTCGTCCTTCAGCGCCCGCCGCGCCAGCCGGTAGTACTCCACGGAGTAGAGGTTCCCGGCCCCGGCGTGGAACGGCAGGATGACGTCCGCCGTAATGACGTCGTACCGCTTCCGGGTGAGCAGCAGGTGGTTACGGCCGTCGTCCACCAGCAGGCGCACGTTGGGGCGGTCCAGGACGTCGTGGTTGATGTGGCGGAACCACGCGGCGCCGCGTACCACGCTGCCGGAGAGCTCCACCACCTCCACGTTCGCGCCGGGGTGCAGGCTCACCGCGCCGGGCGTGGCTCCCCCGCCCAGCCCCACTACCAGCACGTCCCGTGGGGCAGGGTGGACGGCCATGGGCAAGTGCCCGATCATCCAATGCAGGACGGCCAGCTCATCGTTGGTCTGGTGGAGGCCGTCCATGTAGAGCACCCGCACGCCTGCCGGCGTCTCGTGCACCGTCACCGTGGTCTGCACCCCCTCCTCCTGCCAGAGGAGGCGGTCGCCGGGGAACCGGCGCTCCAGCGCCGCGGCGAAGGGGTCCGGCATGGCTGCCACCGTCGCCAGGAAGAGCAGCGCGCCCGCCCCGCCGTAGACGGCCCGCCGGCGGGTCCGGGAGGCCGCCAGCAGGAGGAGGCCGCCCAGCAGGCTGAGGGAGGCCACGGCCACCAGGCTGGTCCGGCTGCCCAGCCACGGCAGCAGCAGGAAGCCCGCCGCCGCGGAGCCCAGGATGGCGCCGAAGACGTTGAGGGAGTAGAAGAGGCCGATGCGCTCCCCGGCCCGGGGCGACCCCTCGTCACCGCCGGCCCACACATGGAGGCCCACCGGGAAGGCGACGCCCATGAGCAGGGCGGCGGGGAAGAGCGCCGCGAAGCTGGCAATGGCGGCGGAGCCGATGCGACTGTGGGCCAGGGGCAGGGTCCGGCCCAACAGCGCCTCCATCCAGGTCACCGCATCCAGCGCCAGCGGGATGGCCGTCAGCGAGAGGACGGCGGCCACCGCCACGGCCATCTCCAGCCCCGCCAGGACGGCCAGCCAGTTCGCCTGCCGTCGCAGGAAGAGGGCGGCCAGGTAGCTCCCGGCGGCGATGCCCAGCAGCACGGTGGCCAGCATGATAGTGAAGGCGTAGGTGGTGGCCACCAGGTACAGCACCAGCACCCGGAACCAGATGACCTCCAGCGCCAGCGCCGCGAAGCCGGAGAGCGCGAACAGCGCCAGCACCAGGCGGCGCACGCCGGGCGGGTAGCGGTCCTCCACCAACGGCGGGTCCTCCGCGGCGGCCGGCCGCGCCCCCTCCGGCCGGAGCCGGCGCCGGGCCCGCGCCGCGCCGATGGCCGCCAGCCCCACCAGCACGTTGAGGCCGGCCGCCAGGCGGAAGGAGGCGGCGATGCCCACGCCGCCCACCAGCACGAACCCGGCCAGCAGCGCGCCCGCCACCGCGCCCGCGGTGTTGGTGGCGTAGAGCAGGCTCACGCTCCGGCCCAGGCCGTGCTGCTCCAGGAGCGACGACTTGACGATGATGGGCAGCGTAGCACCCATGAGGGTGGTGGGGACCAGGAGGACCAGGAAGGAGAGCCCGAAGCGGAGGGCCGTCAGCAGCGCCGGGTCGTGCGGGAGGGCGGGGTAGAGGCGGACGTAGAGCCGCTCCACCAGGTCCAGGGCCGCCGGGCTGGCCAGGGCGGAGAGGCCCACCAGGATCTCCGCCAGGCCGTACCAGAGGAGGGGGTTCCGCAGGCGGTCCGCCAGGCGCCCCGCACCCAGGCTGCCCAGCGCCAGCCCGGCCATGAAGCTGGCCAGGACGGTGCTGGCAGCCCACACGGTGACGCCGAAGACCAGCGCCAGCAGCCGCAGCCAGAGCACCTGGTAGATCAGCCCGGCGGCGCCGGAGCCGAAGAAGAGCGCCAGCAGCGCGGGCAGCAGCCAGGCCGCGGCGTCCGGCTGGCGCCG
>DATCLE010000226.1:0-14658 GCA_036564075.1 Dehalococcoidia bacterium | reverse complement strand
GGGCTGAGGAAGGGGATGGAGGCGACGAACGGTAACGCGCCATCCCGCCCGGAGGGCGGCCTGAGCCTGAGTGTCCGGCTCATCCTGGCGTTCACCGGGGTCATCGCCCTCTCGCTGCTGCTGGCCAGCCTGGTGGCCGTGGTCCTCCTGAAGGGGGAGCGGGAGCGGGCGGCGCGGGAGCGGCTGGCGCTCTCCATGGCCCCGGTGGCCGCGGAGCTCCGCTACCTGGCGGCGCGCGGCGCCACCGGCGCGGAGCTGGTGGAGTACGTGCGCACCACGGCCCAGCAGCGGAACCTCCGGCTGCTGCTGGTGGACGGCCAGGGACGGGTAGTGGTGGACTCCGCGGAGCGGCTGGAGGGCCAGCGCCTCTCGCCGCCCAGCCAGCCCAACCGGCGCGCCCGGCACGTGGACTACGCCGCCTGGACGGCCCGCCCCTCCGGCGAGAGCGGCCCCCTGGTGTTCTTCATCGTCTTCCTGGGCGGGCAGCCCGCCGCCGGCGGCGTCACGCCCCTCTCCCTGGTCATGGCCGCGCCCCAGACGGACATCAGCCAGGCGTGGGTGGGGCTGCTGCCCGGCTTCTTCTGGGCGGGCGTGGTGGCGTTCTCCGTGGCCACCGTGGCCGCCCTGCTCATCGCCCGCTCCATCGCGCGGCCGCTCCAGACCATCACCGAGGCCTCCGAAGCCATGGCCCGCGGCGACTACGACCGCACGGTGCCGGAAGCCGGCTCCAACGAGGTGCGCCGGCTGGCCTCCGCCTTCAACGTTATGGCCCGCCACGTGAGCCGTAGCCACTCCCTGCTCCGCTCCTTTGTGGCCAACGTCTCCCACGACCTGAAGACGCCCCTCACCTCCGTGCTGGGCTTCTCCCAGGCCATGGTGGACGGCGCCGTGGCCACACCGGACGAGGTGCGGGAGGCGGGCCGCATCATCCACCAGGAGGCGCAGCGCATGGACCGCCTGGTGGAGGACCTGCTCTTCCTCTCCCGCATGGAGGCCGGCCAGGTGCCGCTGGTGACGGGGCCCGTGGACCTGGCGGGGCTGCTGCGGGACTGCGCGGCGCGCCTGGAACGCTCCCTGGACGGCCGGACGCTGGACCTGCACCTGCCGGACGGCCCGGCGGTCATCCCCGGCGACGGCGACAAGCTGGAGCGGGTCTTCACCAACCTGCTGCAGAACGCCGTGGACCACAGCGACGCGGGCTCGGCCATCGGCGTGCGGCTGGTGCTGGAGGACGGCGGGGCGCGGGTGGCCGTCCACAACACCGGCTCCTACATCCCGCCGCGGGACCTGGAGCGCGTCTTCGACCGGTTCCACCAGGTGGAGCGCTCCCGCAGCGGGCGGACCCGCGGGCACGGCCTGGGGCTGGCCATTGCCCGGGAGATCGTGGGGCTGCACGGCGGCCGCATCGACGTGGAGAGCGACGAGGCCCGCGGCACCACCTTCACCGTCCACCTGCCCGCGGGGGCGGGCGGCTAGGCCGGGCGCTTCGGCGGGCGCCGGCGGGCCTCCGTCCGCTGCCGGAACCACTTCGCCGCTTCCACCGTCACGATCACCGTGGACGCCACCGCCACGCTGATCAACCAGTCATCCAGTGCCAGCGGCTCAAACCCCAGGACCCGTTGGAGCGGCCCCCAGTAAACGGCCAGCACGTGGAGCGTCAGGGCCGAGAAGAGGCTGAAGAACAAGAACCAGTTGGAGAAGAACCGGATCTGGAAGATGGAGAGGTCTAGCGAGCGGCTGTTGAACAGGTGGAAGTTCTGGAACAGCACCATCGTGGTGACGGCGGCGGTCTGGGCGTACTCCAGGCTGTGCAGCCCCCGGACGTGGAGGAAGACGCCCAGAGTGCCGGCGGCCAGGACGGCGCCCACCAGAGCGGTGCGGCGGAGCATGGTGGGGGTGAGCAGGGGCTCCCGCGGGTCCCGTGGCGGGCGCCGGGCCAGGCCGGGCTCCGCCGGCTCGAAGGCCAGCGCCATGTCCTGCAGCCCGTTGGTGACCAGATTGATCCAGATTACCTGCGCCGGGCGGAACGGCAGCGCCCGGCCGCTGATCACCGCGATCATAATGGTGACGATGAGCCCCAGCGCCGTGGGGATGAGGAACAGGACCGCCTTGCGGATGTTGTCGTAGACGGCGCGGCCCTCCTCCACGGCCGCGTAGATGCTGGCGAAGTTATCGTCCGTGAGCACCATGTCGGCCGCCTCCTTCGCCACGTCGGTGCCGGTGATCCCCATGGCGACGCCGATGTCGGCCTGCTTCAGGGCGGGCGCATCGTTCACGCCGTCGCCGGTGATGGCCACCACCTCCCCGCGCCGGCGGAAGGCGCGAACCAGCCGCAGCTTCTGCTCTGGGGCCACCCGGGCGAAGATGGACACCCGGCCCGCAGCCTCCTCCAGCGCGTCGTCGGACATGCGGGCCAGGTCCCGGCCCGTCAGGACCGGCGCGTGGTCCGGCTCCACGATCCCCATGCGCTCCGCGATGGCCCGCGCCGTCACCGCGTAGTCGCCTGTGATCATCACCACGCGGATGCCCGCGCGCTTGGCGGCGGCGATGGCCTCCACCGCTTCCGGCCGCGGTGGGTCCAGCTCCCCTTGGAAGCCTAGGAACGTCAGGCCGGATTCCACGTCCGCCGGCTCAATGCGGTTCGCCTCGCGCGGCAGGGGACGGTAGGCCACGGCCAGGACGCGCAGCCCCTCGGCGGCCAGGCGCCGGGCCTCCTCCAGGAGCGCGCCGCGGTCCATCTCCGCCTCTTCGCCGTCGCGCAGCTCGCGGTCGCAGAAGGCGGTCACCCGCTCCGGCGCGCCTTTCACGAAGACGGCGTGGCCCTCGCCGAACTCGTGGAGCGTGGCCATGTAGGCCCGCTCGGAGGAGAACGGGATATCGTCGAGGCGACGGTACCGGTCGGCCGCCTCGCGCTGGTCGATGCCGGCCTTGGCGGCAGCCACCACCAGGGCCGCCTCGGTGGGATCGCCCCGGACCTTCCACCGGGAGTCGGCCCGGATGAGGGTGGCGTCGCTGCACAGCACACCGCCCAGGAGCGTCAGGAAGAGTGACCGGCGGTCCCGGGGGTCTACGGACTCCTCTCCGTCGTAGAACCGGCCGGTGGGCTCATAGCCCGTGCCGGTCACCCGGTAGTGCCGCCCGCCGGCGAAGACGGTCTGGACCGTCATCTCGTTCTTGGTGAGCGTGCCCGTCTTATCGGAGCCGATGAGGGTGGCGCTGCCCAACGTCTCTACCGCGGGAAGCCGCCGGATGACGGCGTGCCGCCGTGCCATGCGGGTGACCCCCACGGCCAGCGTCAACGTTACCACCACCGGCAGGCCTTCCGGGATGGCGGCTACCACCAGCGCTGCGGAGAAGAGCACCATCTCCGACAGGTCCCGGCCCACCAGCAGGCCGGAGGCTACCGTCAGCAGGGCGATGGCCACCGCCAGGGCGCCCAGAAGCCGGCTGAAGGACTCGAATTGGCGTTGGAGGGGTGTGTGGACCCGGCCCACGCGCTGCACATCGGCAGAGATGCGGCCAAGCTCCGTATCCATGCCCGTGGCTACTACCACACCCGTGGCCCGGCCGCTGACCACGGACGTGCCCATGAAGGCGACGTTCGTCTGCTCGTTCACCGGCACGTCCGGCGCATCCAGCGGCGCGGTGGTCTTGAGGACGGGGCTGGATTCGCCGGTGAGGACGGATTCGTCCACCCGGAGCTCCGTGGTCTCCACCAGCCGGAGGTCCGCCGGTACGCGGCTGCCCGCGGTGAGCAGCACCAGGTCGCCGGGGACCAGGACGGCGGGGTCCAGAGCCCGGGGCTGTCCCTCCCGGACCACCACTGCCTGGGGCGCCACCAGTTGCAGGAGCGCCCGCACGGCCCGCTCCGCGCGGTATTCCTGGAAGAAGCCGATGACGACGTCCGCACCGATGGCCAGGAAGATGATCCCGGCGTCAATGAACTCTTGGAGGAGGAGGGTCAGCGCCAGCGCGCCGAAGAGAACGTAGATGATGGGATCGCGCACCTGGTGGATCAGGACGCCCAGGGCGGTAGGACCGCGGTCCGTGGTCAGGCGATTGGGACCGTGCTCCGCCAGCCGGCGAGCGGCCTCTTTCTCCGTGAGGCCGTGCCGGGACGTGGCCAGCCGGCGGAGGACGGCCTCCGGCGGTTCCCGGTACCAGGCCGTCTGTCCCCGCTCGGTTTCCGCCTCGTTCCGTACCATCATGCCGTCCCGGTAGCTGCCTCCCGGCGTGGGCAGGGAGAGGCCGTGGGGAGACCACCCGGCCGACTGTAGCCGGTGCCGTCCCGCGCTGCTCCCGGCATCGTCCACGGTAGGGACGCCCGGCGCATGACCCCATCGTGCGAACGGGTGATTCGCCCGGCCCGCCCAGCGCGGGCGGCTAGGCCGGGCGCTTCGGCGGGCGCCGGCGCAGCGACGTGGCCAGCGTCAGGCCCGCCAGGGCCAGGGCCAGGGGCGTGCGCAGGAGGAACGGCACCTCGTAGGACCAGGTGACGAAGACCACCAGGCCCAGCACCAGCGCGGCCGCCACCACCGCGGCGCGCAGCCGCGTGGCGCCGGACCGGAGGATGGCACGGACGGCCCAGGCCAGCGCCAGGGCGGCCAGCGCCAGCAGCCCCGCGCTGACCAGCCACTCAGTCATGGCGGGCTCCCGGGACGGCGGACGGCGGGGAAGGCGGCATACGGCTACTCCAGGGGCTCCTCGACCGTCAGGTATGCCGGGGCGGTCTGGAGGGACGGTCCCGGCTCCGGCGCCGGGACGCCGTCCGCCGCCAGCACGTAGCGCAGCGCCGTGGCCGCCACCTCGATCTGGTCGTCGTCGGGCTCGCGGGTGGTGAGGGACTGGAGCGCCAGGTTGGGCCGCGTGATCCAGCGGACGGGCGCCAGGTGCCGGTAGGCCGCCGTGAAGCGGATGAACTCGTAGCCCAGCGAGGCGATGGCCGGGATGAAGACCACCCGAGAGAGCGCCTGGAGCCACAGCGGCGGGTGGCCCACCGCCGCGAAGACGAAGACGGAGATGACCATGACGGTGAGCAGGAAGCCCGTCCCGCAGCGGACGTGGGCCGTGCTGAAGGGCCGGATGCCCTCCGGGGTCAGGGGCGCGCCCGCCTCGTACGCGTTGATGGTCTTGTGCTCCGCCCCGTGGTACGCGAAGACCCGGCGGATGTCCGGCACCAGCCCGATGGCGGCAATGTAGCCGACCAGCGCCGCCAGCCGCACCAGCCCTTCGATGATCAGCACCAACCAGCGGCTCTCCACGAACGCGGAGAGCAGCTTGGCCACGGCGAACGGCCCCACGAAGAAGAGGGCGGCCGCCACCGCCAGGGAGACGGTCACGGTGAGCCAGACCTGGCCGCCGCCCACCTCGCCGTCCTCCTCGCCGGCCGCCACGTTGGACGAGTAGAGGAGGGAGCGCATCCCCAGGCTGAGGGTCTCCCACAGGACGGCGATGCCGCGGACGAACGGCACCTGGAAGATGGGGCTGGTGTAGATGCCGCCCAGGTCCTCCGTGCGGAGGGCGATGGTGCCGTCCGGCCGCCGCACGGCCACCGCCGCCGCGCGCCGGCCGCGCATCATCACCCCTTCGATCACCGCCTGGCCGCCGTAGTAGAACGTCCGCTCCACGCGCTGCACCGGCCTCCTGCTCCTCTTGGCGGGCGTGTGCCCTCCGTTCGATTGTACCTGAGGCCGGCGGCAGCAGGAAGGCGGCCCCGACGGGCCGCCCTCCCGTGCCGGCCCACCGCCGGGACCGGGCTCACGCCTTGGCCGCGGCGGCCCAGCGCTGCGCCACCTCGTCCAGCTGCTCCCGCAACTGGTTCTTGGCGAACTTGCCCACGCTGGTCTTGGGGATGGCCTCCACGAAGACGATCTCGTCCGGCAGCCACCACTTGGCCACCCGGGCGGCCAGGTACTCCCGCAGCTCGTCGGCGCTGAGCGTGCCCTTGTGCTCCGGCTTGGGCACCACCGCCGCCACCGGCCGCTCCTGCCAGTGGGGGTGCGGCAGGCCCACCACGGCGGCCTCCAGCACCTTGGGGTGGGCCATGAGGTGGTTCTCCAGCTCCACGGAGCTGATCCACTCGCCGCCGGACTTCACCAGGTCCTTGGTGCGGTCCACCAGCTGGATGTAGCCGTCGGGGTCAATGGTGGCCACGTCGCCGGTGCGGAGCCAGCCGTCCATGAACTTCTCGGCGGCTGTGGGGTCGTTGTAGTAGCTGCCGGTGATGTAAGGCCCGCGCACCTGGAGCTCGCCGAAGGACTGGCCGTCCCACGGCAGTTCTTCGCCGGTGTCCAGGTTCACGATGCGGCACTCCACGGTGGGGGCGATGATCCCCTGCCGGCTGAGCACCGCCAGCTTCCGGTCCTCCGGCCAGTCCGCCATCTTGGGCTTGAGGCGGGTCATGGAGCCCAGCGGGGAGGTCTCCGTCATGCCCCAGGCGTGGACCAGCCGGATGCCGTGCCGCGCCAGCCCGGCAATGAGGGCGGGCGGCGCCGCGGAGCCGCCGCAGATGACGGCGCGCAGCTTGGGCAGCTTCCGTCCCGTCTGGTCCAGCAGGTTCAGTACCGGCAGCCAGACGGTGGGCACGCCCGCGGAGATGGTGACCCCCTCCCGGTCCAGGAGGTTCACCACCCGTTCAGCGTCCAGGTAGCGGTCGGAGAAGACCTGGGCGGCGCCGGCCAGCGCGGCGGTGTAGGGCAGGCCCCAGGCGTTGGCGTGGAACATGGGGACGGCGTACATCACCGCGTCGTCCTCCGTGAGGCCGATGTGGTACGGCAGGCCGGCCACCAGGGAGTGGAGGACGGTGGAGCGGTGGCTGTAGACCACGCCCTTGGGGTTGCCGGTGGTGCCGGAGGTGTAGCACATGGCCGCGGCGGAGCGCTCGTCCAGGGCCGGCCAGGCGAACCGGTCGTCGCCGCTGCGCAGGAACTCCTCGTAGTCCACGGTGTTCTTCAGCTTGCCCGTGGGCTCCGGCCCGTCGTTCATGAGGACCACCAGGCGGACGGTGGGGATCTGGTCCGCCAGCGCCTCCAGGGCGGGGAGGACGGAGCGGTCACAGAAGATGACCTGGTCCTCCGCGTGGTTGATGATGTAGGCCAGTTGATCCGGGAAGAGCCGGACGTTCAGCGTGTGGAGGACGGCACCCATGCAGGGGATGGCGAAGTAGCACTCCAGGTGGCGCTGGGTGTTCCAGGCGAAGGTGGCAACGCGGTCGCCGGGTTTGATGCCCTGCTTGGCCAGGGCGCTGGCCAGCCGGTGGACGCGCTGGGCCACCTCCCCGTACGTGGACCGGGCGGGCTCGCCCTCCGCGCGCTGGGTGACCACGGGCGTCTCCCCGTGCAGCCGCTCCACGCGCCAGAGGATCTGCTGGACCGTCAGCGGTGTATCCATCATGGTGCTGAGCATGGCCAACCCTCCTTCTCCATGCGTGCTCGCTGCGGGCGTCCCCCACGTCTGGGCGCCGCCGGCAGCCGCCGGACAGACCAAGCGACCGTTAGGCCCGCGCGGCGCTGGAATCACCTTACCCACTGCGGCCGGGGCTGGCAAGAGACCCCGGAGACGGAAGGAGCCCGGACCTCCGCGGAGGTCCGGGCTCCGGCTGTGCCCGTTCCGGGCGCGTGGCCTCACTCCAGGCCGTAGCGCCGCTTGAAGCGCTCCACGCGGCCGGCGGTGTCCACAATGCGCTGCTCCCCCGTGAAGAAGGGGTGGCACCGGCTGCACACCTCCGTGTGCAGCTCCTTCTTGGTGGACCGGGTGGTCCAGGTGTTGCCGCAGGCGCAGTGGACCACCGCCTCCACGTACTGCGGGTGGATCTTCTCCTTCATGGTCTCTCCAACTGGTTGCTACTCTGCCGCAACCGGGTACACGCTCACACGCTTCCGCCGGCCCGGGGAGTAGATCCCCTGCGGGTACGGCTCGAACTTCACGCGCCCTTCGATGAGGGCGTAGATGGTGAAGTCCCGGCCGAGGCCGACGTTCTTGCCCGGGTGGAACCGGGTGCCCCGCTGTCGCAGGATGATGGTGCCGGGGCGGACCAGCTCGCCGTCGTACCGCTTCACCCCCAGGTACTTGGGGTTGCTATCGCGGCCGTTGCGGGAGCTGCCCACGCCTTTCTTATGCGCCATGGTTGCTCACCACCTTCAGGACTCGCTCGCCGCCGGCTCCGCGGCCTTGCGGCGCCGGGTGCGCTTGGGTTGCTCCTCTGCCGCCGGGGCGGGCGCGGCCGCCTCCTCCGGGAGCTGGCCGTACGTTCCCGCCGGCGTCACAATCTGGCGGATGGCCAGCTTGGTGAACGGCTGGCGGTGGCCCCGCTTGCGGCGGTAGCGGGTCTTGGCCTGGTACTTGAAGACCACCACCTTCTTGGCCCGGCCCTGCTGGACCACGTCCGCCACCACCCGGGCGCCCTCCACCAGCGGCGTGCCGATGGACGTGCCGTCCTCCGCGGAGACCATGAGCACGTCGCTCAGCTCCACGCGGTCGCCCTCGCTGGCCTCCAGCTTCTCCACGGTGATGGTCCGGCCGGGCTCGACGCGGTACTGCTTGCCTCCCGTGCGGATGATCGCGTAAATGGCCGTTCCCTCCCCACAATGGGCTCACCGGTCGATTCTACGGACCGGCTCCGCCCGGTGTCAAACGGACGGACCCCGCCGGCGCCGGCGCGCCAAAGGGGAGGGCCCATGCGGGCCCTCCTCCTGGCTCGTGACCGTGGCCGGCCGGGAACCTAGCTGCCCCAGGCCAGGCCGGGAGAGCGCTTGGGCTTGGGCTGCTCCGTGCGCTCCTCCGGCTCCGCCTCCGGCGGCTCCTTGGGCGGCTCCGCGGGTGCCGCGTCCGCCGCCGGCGGCTCCGCCTGCGGCTCCTCCTCCAGCGGCGCCTCCAGGAGCGCCTTGAGGTCATCGCCCTCGATGGTCTCCTCCACCAGGAGCCGCTTCACAATCTGGTCCAGCTTGGTGCGGTGCTCCGTGAGGAGCTTCCGCGCCGTATCGTGCGCCCGGTCGATGATCCGCCGGACCTCCTCGTCGATCTCCTCCGCCACCTTCTCGCTGTAGTTGCGCTGCTCGGAGATCTCCCGGCCCAGGAAGATGAGCTCCTCCTTGCGGCCGAAGGTCCGCGGGCCCAGCCGGTCGCTCATGCCCCAGCGGGTCACCATGCGCCGGGCGATCTGCGTCGCCCGCTCGATGTCATCGGAGGGGCCGGTGGTGGCCTCGCCGAAGACGATCTCCTCCGCGGAGAGGCCGCCCAGCGTCATGGCCAGCGTATCGTAGAAGTGGGACCGAGTCCCCAGGTGGCGCTCCTCATCCGGCAGGAACCGGGTGAAGCCGCCGGCCATGCCCCGCGCCACAATGCTGATCTTGTAGGGCGGGTCCGCGTTGGGCAGGAGGTACCCCACCAGGGCGTGGCCCGCCTCATGGTAGGCGATGATCTCCTTCTCCTTCTGGCTGATGACGCGGCTCTTCCGCTCCGGCCCCGCAATGACGCGGTCCACGGCCTCGTTGAACTCCGCCATGGTGATCTTCTTCTTGTTGCGCCGCGCCGCCAGGATGGCCGCCTCGTTCACCAGGTTGGCCAGGTCCGCGCCGGAGAAACCCGGCGTCTGCTTGGCCAGCGTCTCCAGGTCCACGTCCTTATCGATGGGCTTGCCCTTCACGTGGACGTCCAGGATGGCGCGGCGGCCGCGGACGTCCGGCCCGTCCAGGACGATCTGCCGGTCGAAGCGGCCGGGGCGCAGGAGCGCCGGGTCCAGGATGTCCGGGCGGTTGGTGGCGGCGATGACGATGACGTTGGTGTTGGTGTCAAAGCCGTCCATCTCCACCAGGATCTGGTTCAGCGTCTGCTCCCGCTCGTCGTGGCTGCCGCCCAGGCCCGCGCCCCGCTGGCGGCCCACCGCGTCGATCTCGTCCACGAAGACGATGCAGGGGGCGTTGCGCTTGGCCTGGTCAAACAGGTCCCGCACCCGGCTGGCGCCCACGCCCACGAACATCTCCACGAATTCCGAGCCGCTGATGGAGAAGAACGGCACGCCCGCCTCCCCGGCCACGGCCCGGGAGAGCAACGTCTTGCCGGTGCCCGGCGGCCCCACCAGCAGCACGCCCCGGGGGATCCGCGCCCCCAGCGCCGCGAACTTCTCCGGGTACTTCAGGAACTCCACCACCTCCTGGAGCTCCGTCTTGGCCTCCTCCACCCCCGCCACGTCCGCGAAGGTGACCGTGGGCCGGTTCCCCGTGAACATGCGCGCCCGGCTCTTGCCGAAGTTCATGGCCTGGGAGTTGGACCCCTGGGCCTGGCGCATCATGAACAGCAGGATGGCGCCGAAGATGATGAGCGGCAGGAAGTTGATGGCCAGGCCGATCCAGTTCCCGAACTGGCTGGGCTCCTTCACCCGGATGGTGATGTCGCTCAGGTCCACGCCCTGTTGGGTCAGGATCTGGACCAGGCTGGCGTCGCTCTCCTTCCGGGAGGTGTAGGTGGTGGGATCGTTCCGGTACTTGACGGTGAGCGAGTCGCCCTGAACCTCGATGGACTCGATCTCGCCCTGCTTCGCGTCCTCGATGATTTCGCCGAAGGGCCGGTCCTGTCCGCCGTCGCCGCTCTGGAGGAGTGAGAAGACGATCGCCACAATGGCGACCAGCACCAGCAGGTAGATGAAACTATTTCGCAACCAACGTGAACTCATGCCCGCTCCGGGTCAGGGTGCAGGTGGCGGGGCATCCGTAACCCCGCCGCGTGAGCGCGGCCGCAGGCGCGCGCTGCCCCCATTATAACAGCGGTTAAGCTGCCGGGTAAAGGCGAACCGGATCCTCTCCCCTCCGGGCGCCGGTACGCCGCCCCCCACGATCTACGCTTCGGCCGGGCGTGGCGTTTCCTGGAGGGGGGCGGCGTGCCCGCTACCCTTCCTCCTCGCTGGCCAGGCGGCCGCCCTCCGCCCAGTTCTCCTTGTCCACGTCCTCGAAGATGATGATGGTGGCGTCCGCGGTGGTCTGGGCAATGGAGACCATGGCGTCCGTGATGGCGCGGGCCAGCTCCCGCTTCTGGGACTCCGTGCGTCCCGTCCACATGGAAATCCGCACAATGGGCATGCCGGGAAACCTCCGTCTGGGGGAATGGAGCGGGGCCATCATAGCAC
The DNA here is from genome assembly GCA_036564075.1 of Dehalococcoidia bacterium. Taxonomy (GTDB): domain Bacteria; phylum Chloroflexota; class Dehalococcoidia; order DATCLE01; family DATCLE01; genus DATCLE01. Next base: position 3,539 of record DATCLE010000226.1, on the reverse strand, counting down.
GCGGCGCCGCCACGGGGAGCCGGACCTACGCGCCGCCGTTCCCCTTTCGTCCGGCGGCGGGCGCCCCCTCCTTCCCCTTGCCGCCGTGGTATAATGCGGGGCGGAACCGCACGTGGCTGGGAGACGCGGTGGAGGCAGACCCTCCTGATCTAAGCTACGAGGCCGCCCTCTGGGAACAGGGCGTCCGGTACGTCGCCGGCGTGGACGAGGTGGGGCGCGGGCCCATCGCCGGTCCCGTGGTGGCGGCGGCCGTCATCCTGCCCCCTGCCTGTGACTTCCCCTGGCTGGACGACGTCCGGGACAGCAAGCAGCTCACGCCCCGGCAGCGGGAGCGCCTGGCCGCGGAGATCCGCCGCTGCGCGGCGGCCGTGGGCGTGGGCGTGGCCCCCGTGGGTGCCATCGACCGGCACGGCATCGCCCCTGCCCTCCGCAGCGCCATGCTCCACGCCCTGGCCTCCCTCCGGTGCCGCCCCCAGTGGCTCCTCACCGACGCCGTGGCCCTGCCGGAGGCCGGCACGCCGCAGCACAACCTCATCGGCGGCGACCGGCGCTCCTGCTCCATCGCCGCCGCTTCCATTGTGGCCAAGGTGGCGCGGGACCGGATCATGGAGGGCCTGGACCACCGCTTCTCCGGCTACGGCCTGGCCAGGAACAAAGGGTACTGCACGGCGGAGCACGTGGCCGCGTTGCTGCGGCTGGGCCCGTCGCCGGTCCACCGGCGCTCCTTCGCGCCGGTGCGTCAGCTGGTGGGAGGGTGAGGTCCGTATGGTTGGCCTGCGCCAGCGGCTGGGTTCCCTAGGCGAACGGGTGGCCGCCGCCCACCTGGAGGCCAAGGGGTACCGGATCCGGGAACGGAACTTCCGCACCCGGGAAGGGGAGATCGACCTGGTGGCCGAGCACCGCGGGACGCTGGTGCTGGTGGAGGTGCGCACCCGCCGGGGCGACGGCCAGGGCGGCCCCCTGGAGTCCGTGACGCCGGAGAAGCAGGCGCGCCTCCGCCTCATGGCGGACGCCTACTGCGCCGCCCGGCGGATCAACCCGGAGCAGATCCGCATCGACGTGGTGGGCGTGACGCTCATGGCGGATGGCCGCCTGGGCGGCGTGGAGCACGTGGAGAACGCGGTGGAGGGCCTGTGACCCCCCGCCGGTGGACGGCCCAGCCCGCCGCCTGTATCCTGGGTGCCGGAGGCCCCGCCCCGGAGGGGCGGGTGATCCGTCATGCCCATCTACGAGTACCGCTGTAACGGCTGCCGCCGGACGGTGAGCGTGTTCCAGCGGAGCATGGCCGCCCAGGCGGCCGCCCGCTGCCCCCACTGCGGCGGGACGGACCTCACGCGGCTCCTCTCCCGCTTCGCTGTGGTCCGCTCCCAGGACGATGTCCTGGACTCCCTGGACGCGGACATCTTCGCGGACGTGGACGAGGACGACCCCAAGAGCGTGGCCGCGTGGGCCAAGCGGATGCGCGGCCGCCTGGGGGACGACCTGGGCCCTGAGTTCGACGAGACCATCGAGCGCATGGAGGCCGGGGAGCTGCCGGACGGGGACGCCGGCGACGGCGGCACGGCGGAGGAGTGACCCGCGGAGGTGACCCATGCCCATCTACGAGTTCAAGTGCCGGGACTGCGGGCGGTTGAGCAGCATCTTCGTGCGGACGGTGCACGCGGAGTACCAGGCGGCCTGCAAGCACTGCGGCGGCGCCAACCTGGACCGCGCCGTCTCCCGCTTCGCCTACCACAAGACGGCGCAGCAGATCGTGGAGGAGTACGGGGTGCCGGAGCCGGGCTCGCCGCCGGAGGCCTACAAGGACCCGCGGCAGATCGGCCACTGGGTGGAGCGCAAGTTCGAGGAGTACGGCATGGAGCTCCCGGAGGAGGCCCGCACCATGATCGACGCGGCCCGGGAGGGGGAGTTCCCGGACCCGGTGAAGGACCTGTGACGGGGGCCCGCAGCGGAAGGAGCGACGCGCCGTTGGGAGACCTGAGCCAGGACTTGGAGAACATTGCCGACGGGATCCGCGCCCGCCTGGCGGCCAAGCACGCCGCCCGGGAAGCGGCCCTGCCCCTCTCCCGTGACGTCATCCGCTACGCCGCCAACGCCATCCGCGCCGTCCACCGCCGGGAGTTCCACCGGGCGGAGGAGCTGCTGCGCCAGGCGGAGGCCGTGCTGCGGCAGGCGGAGCAGGGGCTGACGGCCCACCCGGACATCTTCCACGCGGGCTGGATCCAGGACGCCCAGAAGGAGTACGCAGAGGGCCACCTGACCCTGGCCCTGGTGGCCGGACGGCCGGTGCCGCGGCCGGAGGACCTGGGCGTGGGCGACGCGGCCTACCTGAACGGGCTGGGCGAGGCGGCCGGCGAGGTCCGCCGCTACCTGCTGGACACCCTCCGCCGGGGCGACGTGGAGTCCTGCGAGCCGCTGCTGGCGGTGATGGACGAGATCTACGGCCAGCTGGTGACCATGGACTACCCGGACGCCATCACCGGCGGACTCCGCCGCACCACGGACATGGTGCGCGGCGTGCTGGAGAAGACCCGGGGCGACCTGACGGTGGCGGCCCGCCAGCGGCAACTGGAGGAGCGGCTGGCCGCCTTCCAGGAACGGCTGGGGGCGGAGTGAGCGGGCCGCGACGCTCCCCCCTAGCCCGATCCTTGCTTGATCGTAGCGATCCCGCTCTGCTACACTCCGCCTTTGGAGTGCATCTCCCCCCAAGGTTTCAGACCCGAGGCCTGCGACGAGCGCTTACTAACCATACCCCCTGTTAGAGAGGAGCGGAGCGCATGGAACTAGCGTGGGTGGTGCCCGTAGCCGGGCTCATCGCGGTGCTCTTTGCCTTCTGGCTGGCCCGTGACGTGCTGCGCCGGGACACGGGGACGCCGGAGATGCAGGCGATTGCCGGCATGATCTTCGAAGGGGCGATGGCGTTCCTGCGGCGCCAGTACCGCACCATCGCCATGCTGGCGGTGGTGACCGCCGTGGTCATCGGCGTCATCACCGGCGCCTTTGAGGAAGACGCGGAGTTCGGCCTCCTCACCGGCTTCGCCTTCATCGTGGGCGCGGCCGCCTCGGCGCTCTCGGGCTACATCGGCATGTACATCTCCGTGCGGTCCAACGTGAGGACCGCGGCGGCCGCGCAGCGGAGCCTGCGGGAGGCCATCACCGTCTCCCTGCGGGGCGGGGCTGTCTCCGGCTTCCTGGTGGTGGCCCTCAGCCTCCTGGGCGTGGCCGGCATCTTCTCCCTCTACCACTGGGTCCTGGGGCACCCGGTTGAGGACACGCCGTTCCTCATCGTGGGCTTCGGCTTCGGCGCCAGCTTCGTGGCGCTGTTCGCGCAGCTGGGAGGCGGCATCTACACCAAGGCGGCGGACGTGGGTGCGGACCTGGTAGGCAAGGTGGAGGCCGGCATCCCGGAGGACGACCCGCGCAACGCCGCCGTGGTGGCGGACCTGGTGGGCGACAACGTGGGCGACTGCGCCGGCCGCGGCGCGGACCTCTTCGAGTCCATGTCCGCGGAGAACATCGGCGCCATGATCCTGGGCGTC
>DATCLE010000225.1:0-12166 GCA_036564075.1 Dehalococcoidia bacterium | reverse complement strand
CGCGCCGGACACGGCCCCTCTGGAGAAAGGAAACGAGAAGGATGGAGAACATGAACTACGCGCGCGAGCAGGACCCCGTCGGGGACGCCGGCACCGCCGCCTTCCAGCGGGCCGGGTCCCAGGCGCGCCGTGCCGGTTCGGAGAGCTTCATCGACCCGTTCTCAAGCTTCAAGGGAAGCTTCCGCACCTCGCAGAACCTCCGCATTGAGGGCGGCTTCGAAGGCGACATCGAGTGCGAGGGCACCGTGATCATCGCCGAGAACGCCAACGTCACGGCCAACGTGAAGGCGCAGCACCTCATTGTCTACGGCGCCATCCACGGCGACATCGTCTGCGACGGGCGCCTGGAGGTGGCGGCCTCCGGCAAGCTGAGCGGCCGCGCCTCCGCCGCGGTGGTCACCATCCACGAGGGCGCCTTCTACGAGGGCGAGCTGCGGATGATGAGCGGCAACGCCTCCCGGACCCCGGCCTTCGGCTCCCGGCCGTCCGGCACCGCCCGCCGGCGCGAGCCCCGGACGGAGCAGCAGGACGTGCCCAGCTTCTCCTTCACCACGGCCGGCCGGTACGCCCAGGAGGAGGAGCGGCGGGAAGACGACTGAGCGATCGGGCGCGGTGGAGCCCTCTGGACGGCGGCCGTCGGCGTGGCCGCCGTTTCTGCGTCCCGCGGCGGGTCAGCGCGCCTGCGGCAGGCGGGCCGTGGCCTCGTAGATGCGCTGGAGGATAGCGCGGCCGCGCCCTTCGCCCCGCGGCAGGAGCTGCGGCTGGTGCTGGTCCGCAATGACGTAGGGGTACAGCGTCACCTGGACCAGCCGGTCCCCGTGCCACACCGCCTCCTGCACCACGCCCTCCATGGTGGCGGCGGACCAGTCCTGATCGAAGATCCAGTTGCCCAGGCTGTAGTCCACGTAGGCGTCCGGGAAGAACTGGACCGCCTGCACCACGTGCGGCCCATCGCCGAAGACCAGGTCCGCGCCCGCGGCCACGGCGGCCCGGGCCGCCTCCTGCTGGGCAGGCTCCGGGTCCACCTGGTACTCCGGGATCCACTGGATCATCACCACCACCACGTCCGCCTGGGCTCGGGCCGCCGCCACGTCCTCCGCCAGCGTGGCCAGGTCCAGCGGCGCCACACCGGGCGTCTCCGGCGCCGCGTGGTCCCCGGGCTCCACGTTGTCGTACGCCAGGAAGGCGAACCGCACCCCCTTGATCACCGCCACGTGGGGCCGGCGGGCGGAGGCCAGGTCCGGCCCCGCGCCCACCGTGGCGATGCCCGCCGCCTGGATGCTGCGGATGGCGTCGGCGGCCACCTCCCAGCCGTAGTCCAGGAAGTGGTTGTTGGCCAGGCCAACCAGGTCCACCCCAGCCCGGGTGAAGCCGGGCAGGACCGCCGTGGGCGCCCCAAACAGGAACGACTCCCGGCAGCGCGGCGGCGTGGCCAGGTCGCTCACCGGCGATTCCAGGTTCAGCACCGTGTAGTCCGCCTGGAGCAGGAACTCCTGGGCGGCGCTCCAGGAGGAGGTCACGTCGCCGGTGGCCTCGGCGCGGGTCAGGGAGCAGCGGGAGGGGATGGTGGTGCCCAGCATGAAGACGCGGATGGCCTCCGGCAGACGCACCTGCAACGCCGCGGCCGCCTGCTCCGCCGCGCCGGCGGCCGTCCGGGACCCTTCCGCCGGGACCAGCCAGAGCCGTTCCGCCAGCGGGTAGGCCGCCACCTCGCCCGTGCCCCGGACCACGTCGATGCCGTCCACCGCCAGGCTGTGCAGGTGGAAGTCCAGCCGGTCCAGCGGCACCAGCGCGAAGGCGGCGGGGTCCCCCGCCACGGCCGCCCGCAGGCCCTCCGCCGGGACCCAACGGACGTGCGGCGCCGCCGCCAGCGCCGCCTCCGGCACGCCCGCGGCCGCCGCTACGCCCGCCGCCTCCCCGACCGGCAGCACCACCGTGACGGGGCCGGGGTCGCCGCCCAGGGCGGACCAGTCCGTCACCTCCCCGCGCAGCACCCGGCGCACGTCCTCCGCCGAGACGCCGTCCACCCGGCTGGTGAAGGGGACCGCAGGGACCCAGTACCGGCGCACCACGGGCACCGCCGGGGCGCCCTCCGGGGGCGCGGCGGCCAGCGTCAGGTCCGGCCGGCGGCCCGGCTCGTTCACCGCCAGGCGCACCTCCGGCGCGGCGGCCTCCAGGTACGCCCGCACCGCCGCCTCCGTCTCCGCCGCCAGCGGGCCTTCCGCCTGCAACGCGAAGACCTGCTCCTCCTCCCGGCCGATGGTATCCCCCGCCGTGAGGATGATCAGCAGGACGAAGGGGAACGTGAGGATGAAGGCGAGGGTGAGCGCGAGTCCGTTCCTGTGCAAAGCCGGCCCTTCCTTGGCACCGGGGCGGGGGCCCGTGCCCCATCATATCGGGCGGGGGCGGGCCGTCAAGGGCGGACGTTGACACTCCGGCCCGGCGGGGTATGATGCCCCTGGCGGAACCCGCCGCCAGGAGGGCACGCATGGCCACCGGCACCCCCACCATCCCCTGGGACGAGGTCACCCAAGAGGCGGCCTCCTACCTCCGCGAGCTCATCCGCATCGATACGTCCAACCCGCCCGGCAACGAGGAGCCGGCGGCCCGCTTCCTGGGCGAGGTCCTCCAGCGGGAGGGCATCCCCGTCCAGTACTACGAGTCCGCGCCCGGCCGCCTGAACCTGGCCGCCCGCCTCCAGGGGGACGGCCGGGGCAAGCCGTTCGTGCTGCTGTCCCACACGGACGTGGTACCGGTGCAGCGGGAGTTCTGGCAGGAGGACCCCTTCGGCGGCGTGGTGAAGGACGGCGTCATCTGGGGCCGCGGCGCTCTGGACATGAAGGGGATGGGCGTCATGGAGCTGCTGGCGGTGCTGCTCCTCAAGCGCACCGGCGCCGCCCTGAACCGGGACGTGGTCTACCTGGCCGTGGCCGACGAGGAGGCCGCCTCCCAGTACGGCGCCGAGTGGCTGGAGCGGGAGCACCCAGAGCTGCTGGAGGCGGACTACGTGTTGAACGAGGGCGGCTACGGCCACCTCCAGTTCCTGGGCCACCGGGGGCCGGTCTTCGCCTGCGCGCCGGGGGAGAAGGGGCCGCTCTGGCTGAAGCTCCGGGCGGAGGGCGAGCCGGGCCACGGCTCCGTGCCCCACCGCAACAACGCCCTGGAGCGCCTGGTCCGCGCCCTGGCCCGCGTTGCCGACTGGCGGCGTGACCTCCACGTGGTGCCGGAGATGCGCCGGGTCTTCCAGACGCTCCGGGAGCAGGCCGGCCTCCGCGACGGCGAGGCGGGCTCCCTGGAGGCGCTGGCGGAGCGCCACGCCGTGGTGCGCGCCTGGCTGACGGACACTGTCAGCATCACCGGCTGCCGCTCCGGCGTGAAGCACAACGTCATCCCGGCGGACGCGGAGGCCACCCTGGACGTGCGCCTGCTGCCGGACACGGACCCGGAGCGGTTCGTCCAGCGGCTGCGCGACGTCATCGACGACCCGCAGGTGCAGGTGGAGGTGGTCTACCAGAGCAGCACGCCCACCTCCAGCACCCAGACCGCCCTGTACGACGTCATTGAGGCGGTGACGCGGGAGCGGGTGGAGGGTGCGCTGGTGCTGCCCCTCATCTCCACCGGCTTCACGGACTCCCGCGTCTTCCGCAAGCACGGCGTCCCCGCCTACGGCTTCATCCCCGCGTTGCTGGACGCCTCGGAACTGGCCACCATCCACGGCCACAACGAGCGGCTCTCCATCGAGAACCTGGCCTTCGGCACCCAGGTGCTGTACGAGGTGGTCCGCCGCGTCTGCACGGCCTAGTCACGCCCCTACTCTTACGGCCTCCTTGCGCCCTCTTACGGTCCTCCGGTTGAAACGCCACCGTCTCTTGGACGATAGTGTCAGTGACGGAGTTCGGGCGCCCCTCCACCACGGGGGGCGCGGCCCAGGGACGGGAGAAGCATCATGCCGAGGATCCTGCGGGTGGACATGGCGCGGCTGGCGGCCGGGTACGAGGAACTTCCAGAGGAGTACCGGCTGCTGGGCGGACGGGCGCTGGCGGCGGAGATCATCAACCGGGAGGTGCCGCCCCGCTGCCACCCGCTGGGACCGGAGAACAAGCTGGTGCTGGCGGCCGGCCTCCTGGGCGGCACCGCCGTCACAACCTCCGGCCGCGTCTCCATCGGCGCCAAGAGCCCGCTCACCGGCGGCATCAAGGAGTCCAACGTGGGCGGGCAGTTGGGCCACAAGCTGCTGCGGCTGGACGTGCAGGCCGTGGTGGTGGAGGGCGCCCCGGCGGACGGCGGCCTCTACGTCCTCCACGTAGACAAGGACGGCGCCCGGCTGGAGCCCGCCGGGGCGCTGGCCGGCCTGGGCAACTACGAGGCCCACGCCCGGCTCCTGGGCGGCCCGGCGCGGGAGCGCTGCGCCGTCACCACCGGCCCGGCGGGCGAGCACCGGCTGGCCGCCGCTTCCATCGCCGTCTCGGACCCCGAGGGCCGGCCCACCCGCCACGCAGCCCGCGGCGGCCTGGGCGCCGTGATGGCCGCCAAGGGGCTGAAGGCCGTCCTGGTGGACGACAGCGGGACCGCGCCCCTGAAGGGCGCCCAGCCGGAGGGCTTCCGCGCGGAGACCACGGCCTTCTCCCGCGTGGTCCTGGAGGACCCGCGGACCAAGAACCTCTCCCGCTACGGCACGGCGGGCGTGGTCCGCTTCGTGAACCGGGAGGATGTGCAGAGCCTGCCCACCCGGAACCACCGCCGCGGCCGCTGGGACGGGGCGGAGGCGCTGGGCGGCGTGGCCATTGCGGAGGCGGCGGCGGAGCGCGGCCACAAGATGCTGCCCTGCATGGCGGGCTGCATCATCAAGTGCGCCATCCTCTACCAGGGCCCGGACCGGGAGCACGTCACCACCGCCCTGGAGTTCGAGACCATCGCGCTCCTGGGCTCGAACCTGGAGATCGGCGACATCGACGCCGTGGCGCGGCTGGACCGCCTCTGCGACGACATCGGCCTGGACACCATGGAGGTGGGCAACGCGGTGGGCGTGGCCATGGAGGCGGGCGTCCTCCCCTGGGGCGACTGGGCCCGCGTGGCGGCGGCGCTGGAGGAGATCCGGCGCGGGACGCCCCTGGGCCGCATCCTGGGTAACGGCACCGTCTTCACCGCCCGCGCCTTCGGCGTGGACCGCGTGCCCGCCGTGAAGGGCCAGGGCCTCCCGGCATGGGAGCCCCGCACCCTCAAGGGGATGGGCATCACCTACGCCACCAGCCCCCAGGGGGCGGACCACACGGCGGGCATGGTCACCGCCCGTGGGGTGACGGAGTCCACGCTGCTCCAGCAGGCCCGCCACGAGCAGATCCTCATGGCGGCGCTGGACTCCGTGGGCCTCTGCCAGTTCTCCAATCCGGTGGAAGCGGACCTGGCGAAGCTGCTCAGCACCCGCTACGGGGTCCGCTTCACGGAGGAGGACGTGCTCAACCTGGGCCGCCGCTGCCTGAAGACGGAGCGGGAGTTCAACCTGCGGGCCGGCTTCACGCCGGAGGACGACCGGCTGCCGGCGTTCCTCTACACGGAGCCGCTCCCCCTGCCCGACGGCCCTGCCGTTTTCGACCTGCCGGACGAGCTGCTGGCACGGTTCTGGGACTTCTGAGGCAGCAGCCGCGACCCGGCGGGTCAGCCGTCCGCGGCCGCGGGCACGGCGGCAGAGCGGTCCTGGGCCGTGGGGCGGCGCAGGTTGCCCCGCAGCACCCGCAGCGCCACCCCTGGACGCAGCAGGCTGGGCGGGGGCGCCACCAGGTTACTGACCCGCTGGAACGCCCGCGCCACCACCGGGTCGTGCCGAGCGGCCACGTGGACCCGGTCCACGTACCAGTTGATGAACCGCACCATGGGCGTCCGCTTGCCCTCCACCTCGGGGATGCGCAGGTCGCCGCCGACGGCGATCTGCCACGGGCTGTCCACCACCCTGGCCGCCCGGCGGAAGAACCGCTGGGCCAGGTGCGCCCTGCCCTCGTCCAGGCACGCCCGCAGCGCCGTGGCCTCCAGCGCCGCCACGGTCATGCCCTGTCCGTAGACGGGGTTGAAGCTGCAGATGGCGTCGCCGAAAACCAGGAGCCCCTCCGGGAACCGGCGGAGCCGCTCGTAGCGGCGGCGCTGGCTGGCGGGAAACCTGGCCGTCACCAGATCGCTCAGCGGCTCCGCGTCCTTGAGGGCCTCGTAGATGTCCGGCGCCGCCAGGTTCCGGGCGTACTCCAAGAACCCGCTCTCGTCGGACGGGGCGTAGTCGCCCAGGTACCCGGCCAGGGTCACCATCCAGCGGTCCCCCTCCTGCGCGATGAGGACGCCCAGCCGCCGGAGCTCCGGCGACGCCGTGATGATGACGGCCCGGTCCCCTCCCAAGTCCTGGGGTCGGCGGCGGTAGAGCTGCGACGTGTAGCCGACCTTCACCTCCACCCGCTCCTCATCCGCCTTGGCGTAGCCCAGGGCGTCCAGCCACGCCGGCATGCGTGAACCGCGCCCGCTGGCGTCCACCACCAGGTCCGCCCCCAGCACCTCCTCGGCGCTGCCGGGCTGCCGGCGCAGCACCCGCACGCCGGTCACCCGGGCGCGATCCTCCGTCGCCGTCAACCCCAGGACGTCGCAGCCCTCAATGGCGCGCACGTTGGGCAGGGCCAGGAGCCGGGTACGGACGTACCACTCCAGGCGCGGGCGGCTCACCAGCACGGACGGCAGGTTGCTGGCGTAGCGACAGTGGTACCCGCCGCGGTCGAACCAGCGGGCGTGCCGGCCAACGTCGCCGAGGAGCGCCCCCTGGTCCACCAGGTCCTGGGTGAAGCCGGGGAAGAACGCCTCCAGGATCTCCCGGCCCTTGGCCAGCAGCGCGTGCACGTGCCGCCCCTGGGGCACCCCCCGCCGGTGCTCGCCGGCCGGCGGGAAGGCGTCCCGCTCCACCAGGGTGACCTGCTCGTAGGAGTCCGCCAGCGCGCGCGCCGCCAGCAGGCCGCCCATGCTGGCTCCGATGACGACGGCGTGTCCTCCCTGTTCCCGGGTGCTGGTTGCCATGACATGCTCTCCTTCGTTCGCGGGCGTTTGCTGGCACGTTCCCGGCGGGTCAGCCGGTCCGGCTACTGCGCGCCGGCCGTCATCCGCTGTCGCGCGGTGTCCCGCGGCCCTGCGGCGGGCATCAGCCGGCCCACCTTGCCCAGCCCGTGGGCCGGCATGTTGCCGTAGACCACCTCGTACATGCCGGGGGCCACGCGGTACGTCTCGTGCCAGATGCCCACGTCGCCGTTGAAGCCCCCGCGGCGGAAGAACGCCCGCTCGGCGGGCAGGTGGCCGTAGCCCCGGCCGTGGGCAAAGGCCTCCAGGTGCTCGAACGACCGCCAGTACTGGATGACCGTGAGGGGCCCTGGGTACCAGTAGCCCAGCAGGCCGCTGTCCGGACGGCCGCGCAACTCTTTGAGCATGCGCGGCATGGCCAGGAACACGGGGAGCCACTTGTGTACCTTCCACGGCTTGTTGATGCGCATGCCGATGATGAAGACCACGAACTCGCCGTCCATCTCCGCCGTCATCTTCTGGGGGAAGATCTTCGCCATGGTCATCCTCCTCATGCCGCGGCAGGCCGGCGGCGGCCACAGCACCACCGCCGCCACCTCCTCCGAACCATCCGCGCAGGGCCGGTGCCCGCTCTGCGCTTCGCCGTGCAGCATGGCGGGTGGGACTGCTCAGGTGCGAGACCAAAGGCTGCTCAGTTTCTGTCCACGTTGGCCGGTGGCGGTCCACGGGGAGAGGAGCGCCTGGCGACAGGCTCGGAGATCTCCTGGGGGGATGGGCCCGGCGAAAGGCGGTCCTTCGCCGTCCGGCGGGGCACTCAGGCGGGTGGCGTGGCGGGCGTCACCCGCCAGACCCGGCGGGAAGGGCACCCGGCGCAACCGGCGGCTGCCCTACATGCCGTACAGCTCCCGCTGCCAGAGCCACTCGGTGATCCGCTGGACGCCGGCGGTCAGGTGGCGGCGGTAGGTGCTGAAGGGGAGGTCCAGGAGCTCCGCCGCGGCTTCCTGCGTGGGGGCGGGCTCCAGGTAGGTGCGGTGGACGGCGCGGTAGAGCTTCTCATCCCGTAGGTTGGCGCGGAGGACCTCCGCCGCCTCTCGCAGCACGGCCTGGAGATCGGCGGGCTGCGGCCGCTCCCCCGCCCGCTCCACCACCAGCCGCGACCGCAGGAGGGGGTTCGTCGCCAGCGCGTCCGGTCGGGTGTAGTCGCGCAGGGCGCGCCGGACCCCGTCCTCAAAGTCCGGCTGGGAGAGCACCACCAGGGCCGGTGTCTGGGTGTCGGCCTTCATCTCCTCCAGGGTGAGGCCGGTGGCCAGTTCCCGTTCGCCCATCACCCTCAGCCACATGTCCAGGGGCTCCACGCGCCAGTCATGCGCGAAGACGCCGTACCGGTGCCCGCCCACCTCGAACTCCGCCTCCGGGCGGCGGGGGTGGTTGACGTAGGTGAACATGGGCTCCCAGAACTCGGCGTCGCCAACCGCCACGAAGGTCCACGCCAGCCGCGGGTTGGACAGCCAGTGGGTGAGGGCGACGGTGGCCGCAAGGTTGTGCACGGCAGCGGACTGGTACCCGTCCCGCTCCATCCAGAAGCGGTGGTACAGCATCTCCTCGCCGGCCCGCACCGGCCCGTGCCGCCTGGCGTAGTCCCACGCCGCCTGGATGGCAGGGTCCACCTCCAGGTCGTCGCCGGTGGCGTGGTGAATGGCCAGCGACACCAGGAAGCCCGTCGGCGGCCCGGGAGCGGGGCGCGTGACGGTGAACGCCTCCGGCTGGCGGGCCAGCCAGTGCCGGACGATCCGGGCCGAGGCCGTTCCCTCGTGACGCTCCGCCATCTCCAGGATGGCCGGGTAGTCGTCCGGGGTGGCCGCCTCCACGTAGGTGGTGCCCAGGGCCTGCCAGTCGTAGAACGGCTTCATCAGCGGCTGCTGGCGGTGCAGGTACAGCAGGTCGGAGATGAAGCGTACCTTCTCCGTCTGCGAGGCCTTCGCGATGTTGCGGACCACGAAGTCCCGCACCAGGAAGTGCATGCGCCGGTAGCCCTGCGGATTGCGCCACCGGAAGTCCAGGTCCAGCACGTCCCGCACCACGTCGTGGGGGAACAGGCCCTGCCGCCCCTGCTCCATGAACGAGAGCTCCCGCAGCCACTGGAAGAGGTCCCCGGCGTCCGTCCCACCCAGGGCCTCCGCCAGCAGTTCCTCCGTGGTCACGCGGGTGTGGGCGCAGATCTCCAGCGCCTGCCGGTGGCGGGCGCTGGGCACGTGGGCGAGGAACCGCTCCAGCAGGACGCGCACCACGTCCGGGTCCTGCTCCGGATTGAGGGCGGCGGCGCCCTCCTGCGTGAGGACGTCCGCCACCAGCGCCAGCGCCAGCGGGTGCCCGTGGGTGAACGCCAGCACCGCCTCATGCCGGGCTTCCGGGACGCCCCGGGCCGCCAGGTACGCCCGGCTCTCCTCCGGCCGCAGGTTCCGCAACGAGACGATGCGGACCAGGTCACGCCAGCCGGGATCCGTGCGCCAGGCGGAGGCGGGCGGGTTCCGGCCCGCAATCACCACCAGGCTCCGTTCCGGCAGGTGCGGCAGGAAGGACTCCCGCAGCCAGGCATCCAGGGGCGTGAGGACTTCGTACGTATCCAGGAGCAGCACGGCGGAGGGTTCGCGGGCCAGGACGTCCAGGGGCGCCTCACCCGCGCGGAGATCCAGCGCCTGCGCCAGCGCGGCCAGGAAGCCCGCCGGCGAAGGGTCCAGGTGGCGGCCGTCCAGGCGGATGACCGTCACCTCCGCCTCCGCCGCCAGGCGTTCGTACTCGCCCAGGAGCGTGGTCTTCCCCACCCCGCCGGGCCCGTACAGGTACAGGACGGCGAACGGCGGCTCCGGCTCCGAGAGGGCCGAGCGAAACAGCTCAAGCTCCCCCACGCGCCCCACGAAGCGCCGCCGCTGGACCGCCGCGACGCGGTCGGCGAGACGGGCGGGGCCGGATGACCGGACGTTTGACCGAGGCATGCCGCAATTGTACACCAGGCGCCCAGCATGGCAACCGGGAGGCCCGACCTACCAGACGATCTCGAAGTCCCGGAAGCGGCCGGCCGCCGGGCCCCACTCCGCCTCCACCGACTCCACGCGGGCCAGCCGGGGGCCTTGGTACAGCGCCCGCAGCAGGTCCTCCAGCGCGGGCCGCGGCCCCTCCGCCGCCACCTCCACGCTGGCGCCGTCCGGCAGGTTGCGCACCCAGCCCACCAGCCCGGCGCGCCGCGCCTGCCACTCCACGAACTGCCGGAACCCCACGCCCTGCACCCGGCCGCGCACCACCGCGCGCAGGGCAGCCCGGTCCGCCTCAGCCATGCCTTGCACCTCGTGCCAGCCGCTCCCGGGCCCGCACCAGCTCCGTCACCAGCCGGTTGGCCGGCGCGTCCAGGCCGTGGCGCTCCGCCACGCGGACCACCGCGCCGTTGATGGCGTCGATCTCCGTGCGGCGGCCGCGGGCGATGTCCTGGAGCATGGAGGAGCGGTGCGCCGCCGTGGCCGGGATGAGCTCCTCAAAGAGGGTCCGTCGGTACGCCTCCGGGCTCTCCCAGGGCAGCGCCACGCCCTCCGCCCGCGCCGCGGCGAACGCCTCCGCCACCAGGCGCCCCATGATGGATCGCGTCTCCTCCTGCTCGAGGAGGGCGCCGTAAGGCACGCCCAGCACGGCGGAGAGGCCGTTGAGGCTGGCGTTGTACAGCAGCTTGGCCCACAGGAGCGACTCGATCCGGTCCGTGACGGAGGCCGGGATCCCCGCCTCCGCGAAGGCCGCCGCCAGGCGCGCCGCCCGGTCCGCCGGCGCGCGGTTGCCGGGGCTCCCCACCGCCACGTCGTCCGCGCAGACGGTCACCACCACGTGGCCCGGCTCCACCACCTCCGCGCCGAAGATGACCCGGCCGCCCAGCGTTCGCTCCGGTCCCGCGGCCTCCGCCACCGCCTCCAGGTTGCCCAGGCCGTTCTGCAACGAGACCACGTCCGGCCCGCCGGCCAGCGCCGGCGCCGCCGCCCGCAGCGCCGCGACTGTGTCGTACGCCTTGGTGGTCAGCAGCACGGCGTCGTACGGGCCGCCGTCCCGCGGCGGTGAGGTGACCGCCTCCAGCCCCGTCACGTGGTGCTCGCCCCAGATGCCGGAGGTCCGCAGGCCGTGCCGGGCCACAGCCGTCATGTGTGGGTCGCGGCCCACCAGGGTCACCTGGTGCCCCGCCCGCGCCAGCAGCCCGCCGAAGACGCTGCCGATGGCGCCGGCGCCCATGACCAGGAATCGCACGGCTACCCCTCCGCCGGAGCGCCGGCTCCGCCGTCCGTCCACGGCCCCTCGGAGGGAGGCCCCGACAGGACGCGGGCCGCCAGCCACTTCGCCTTCTGCTCCCGGCGCGCCTCCTCGTCGGCCGGGCGGTAGCGGGCCAGGAACGCCGCGGCGAACTCCCGGTACCGCCCGGCGGTGATGGCGGCCCGCAGGTCCGCCATGAGGCGGGCCATGAACCGCAGGTTGTGGATGGTGGCCAGCCGGTAAGCCAGCAGCTCCTCCGCCCGGAAGAGGTGGTGGAGGTACGCCAGGGAGAACCGGGCGCACGTGTAGCAGTCGCACGCGGGGTCCACGGGCCCGCGCTCCTCCGCCCAGCGGGCGTTCTTGAGGTTGATGCGGCCCTCCGGCGTGAAGCAGGCGCCGTTGCGCGCCACCCGCGTGGGCAGGACGCAGTCGAACAGGTCCACGCCCATGCCCGCGGCCCGCACCACGTCCTCCGGCGACCCCACGCCCATGAGGTAGCGCGGCCGCTCCCGCGGCAGCTCCGCCAGCGAGGCCGCCAGCATCCGCCACGTCACCTCCTTGGGCTCGCCGATGCTGAGCCCGCCCACGGCGCAGCCCGGCACGTCCAGCCCCGCCACGAACCGCGCCGACTCCCGCCGCAGCTCCTCGAACATGCCCCCCTGGCAGATGGCGAACAGCGCCTGGTCCGTGCGCAGCGCCGCCAGACAGCGCTCCGCCCAGCGATGGGTGCGCTCCGTGGCGGCCGCCGCCTCCTGGTACGACGCCGTGGGCGGCGGCGGCTCGTCGAACGCCATGATCACGTCCGCCCCCAGCGCCTCCTGCACCGCCACCGCGTCCTCGGGCG
>DATCLE010000224.1:0-43740 GCA_036564075.1 Dehalococcoidia bacterium | reverse complement strand
AGGGAACACCGCCCCCGGCTCCTCGCCGAACCAGTACCGCACCGCTACGGGGACTACACCCAACGCCAGTACCGCGTCCTGGTCATTGTAGCCCAGCACGACGACCCGCTGCGGTTCGTCCGGGATGATCGTCGTTCCGTACTTGTGCTCCACGGTCACCGGGAATGTCCCGTCGCCGGACACAGAGCTGGTGTCCGGTTGCTGGGCCGAGGAACCGCCGCCGCACGACGTTAGGAATGCGAAGACCGTCAGAAGAGCCAGGGCCGAGAGCCACGGGAAGGCACGTGCCTGGGTCATCGCCCGGCCACCTCCGTGGTGGGGTCGCCGTCCAGGGCGGCGGCGAGCCTGGGCACCAGGTGCTCCACGGCGTAGGGCAGGCTCAGGACCGTACTGAAGCTGAGGGCGCCGTACAGCGGGTCGTCCAGCCCCGCGAAGAAGATGGTCCGCCCCTCCGTGGCCACATCCAACTGCCGGTACAGCGGATCGCTCTCGAAGGCGGCCCGCACCTCCTGCGACGGCGCCTGGAAGATGAGCACATCCACGTCCAGCAGCCGGAGTTGTTCCCCACTGATCTGCGCGGAGTCCCGCTGGCCCACCAGGCCGGCCAGGCTTTCCGGGACCTGGAAGCCCAGCGAGGCGAGGAACCGCATGGGCGGCGTGTTGGGGCCCACCACCCAGTACTGGCCGGTGCCGCTGGCCGGGGATGCCCACGCGATGGTCGCCCCTTCGAACTGCGGGTGCGCGCGCCGCGCCTCGGCCACGGCGGCCTCCACCTCTGCCACCAGCGCCTCCGCCCGCTCCTCGCGCCCCAGCGCCCGGCCGATGAGCCGCGTCTGCTCCTGCCACGGCACGCCGAAGTCCGGGTAGCCGCCGGGCTGCGCCAGCGTGGGGGCAATCTGCGATAGGCGCTCGTACTCCTCCTGGGTAATGCCCGCATGGGTGGCGACGATCAGGTCCGGCCGCAGGGCGGCGATGGCCTCCAAGTCCAGCTCCCCGAAGGGCATCTCCAGCACTGCGGGACGGCCGCTGCCTAGCTCGTCCTGCGCCCAGGGCCAGACGGCGTGAGGCTGGTCCCCGAACCACTCCCGCACCGCCACGGGCACCACGCCCAGGGCCAGGACCGGGTCCTGCTCCGAGTAGCCCAGGGTCACCACCCGCTCCGGCTCCTCCGGGATGGTGGTGGTCCCGAACTTGTGCTGGATGGTCACCGGGAAGGCTCCGCCGTCCGGCGATGACGCCGTCTCGCCACCGGTGCCGCCGGAGCCGCTGCACGCGGTCAGCAGGATGCACGCCAGGAGGGCGCTCCCCAGCCACCAGCGAGGTCGCGTCCGCAACGCCATCATGGGGTCGGTACCTCCGTGGTGGGGTCGCCGTCCAGGGCGGCGGCGAGCTGCGGCACCACCTGGTCCAGCAGGAACGGCAGGCTCAGCGCCGTGCTGAACTGGAGCGCGTCGTCCGCGTCACCGTCCAGGAAGAGGTGCCGTCCCTCCCGGGCCACCCGGAGCGTGGCGTAGAGCGGGTGCCCCGCAATGGCAGCCCGCCCGGGCGAGAAGCTCATCTGGTGCCAGACCACCACGTCCGCCGTGTCCAGCAGCCGGAGCTGCTCGCTGCTGATGAAGGCGTAGAAGGAGTCGCCGAACAGCCCCTTGACCTCCGGGGGCAGCTCGAAGCCCAGCGACGTGAACGTCCGCACGCGGACATCCTGCTCTGAGAGCAGGCCAACCTGCCCGTCCGGCCGCATGACGGCCAGGAGGACCTTCTTCCCGGCGAACTCGGGGTGCTGGCGGCGCGCCTCGGCGAACCGCGCCTCCGTCTCCGCGATCACGGCCTCCGCCCGCTCCTGGCGACCCAGGGCAGCGCCGATGAGCCGCGTCTGCTCCTGCCAGGGGATGCCGAAGTCGATGTACGCGTCCGTCTGCGCCAGCGTTGGGGCAATGCGGGACAGCGTCTGGTACTCCTCTGCCGTGATGCCGGAGTACACGGCGCTGATGAGGTCCGGCTGTAGGGCGGCGATGGCCTCGAAGTCGAGCTCACCGTCCGGCATCTCCAGGACCACCGGCGTGGCGCTGCCCAGCTCGTCCTGGGCCCAGGGGAAGACGCCGTAGGGGTGATCGCCGTAGTTGTAACGCACCGCCACCGGCGTCACGCCCAGGGCCAGGAGCGCTTCGTGGTCGTGGTACCCCACGGAGACCACGCGCTCCGGCGCCTCCGGGATGGTGGTCGTCCCGAACTTATGCTGGATGGTCACCGGAAACGGGCCGTCGCCCTCGCCGCCGGCCGTCCCGCCGCCGGAGCCTCCGTCGCTGGAGCACGCGGCGAGCGCCACCGCCAGCACGGCCGCAAGGATGCCGCCCCACAGGGCTCCTCTTCCCACGCTGGAACCTCCTCCCTCCCTCTGGCCCGGCGGTCAGGTCACCCGCCGCCCGGGCCGCGCTCGGTCGATTCGACGTACAGCGGCAGGTCAAGCCACCCGGCCAGCACCAGGGCAAGGCTCGGAGCCACCGTCACCTCCCTGACGGTGCCGCTCACGCTCACCGCCAGCCTCGCGTCCAGGCCGTCCTCGCTCCGGAGCGTGAGGAGCACGCCGAGGGGCTGGACATCGAGGCCGCTCAGCACCGCGTCGAGGACGGTGGCGGCAAGGGTCAGTTCGGCCGGCATGGCGCAGTACCGCCTGGCGAGCCGCACCTGGGGCTAGGTCGCACTTACACGCTGGATACGTCGAAGAGAATGCTAGATCGTAGGGTAGACTAAGATCAAGACGTTGTACGCAATTTTTTCAACGGATACTTCCCATACTTCCCAGCAGTGTGGGCCGGCGGGTGGAGGCGCCCCGGGCGGCGTGCCGCCCGGGGCGCCGGAGGAGGGGTTGCGGGGCGGCTCAGCGACCGGGGACGGGCCCCGGTGCGTAGCCGCCCACCAGGGCCATCGACAGCCGTTTCCAGAAGCAGTCCACGTCCGTAAGGCCCGCCTCGTGCAGCCAGCGCAGGTGCTGCGCCAGCGGCTGCAGCTCCGTGTGGTGGCCGCGGTCGGCGGGCGCGGGCGGTGGTTCGCCCCGCTCCGCGGCGGCCACGGCCCGGTACCGCGCCTCCAGTTGGGGGCTGGGGGCGGCCACCAGGTCCAGGTTCAGGAAGCAGCCGCCCGGTTCCAGCCGCGCCGCGATGTCCCGGTACAGCGTCTGCTTGCCCGCCGGCGGCAAGTGGTGGATGGCCAGGGAGGAGACCACGGCGTGGAACCGGCCCGGCAGGTCCGGCAGCCGTCCGTCGGCGAAGTCGCCCTCCACGTACGCGTACCGTCCGGCGTAGGGCGCCATGCGCTCCCGGCCCACCTCCATCATGGGCTGCGAGACGTCCAGGAGCACGGCGGTGGCGTTCGGGAAGGCGTCCAGCACCGCGGCGGCCACGGCCCCGTACCCTGCGCCCACGTCCAGCACGCGGATGGCCGCGTCTGCTGGGAACGGGATCAGGCGGGCCAGGAGCCGGAGCTGGTCCCCCCGCTCCGCCGCGCGGGCGTCCATGCGCTCCACGTAGGCCTGGACCCGCTCCGGCTCCTTCCAGTGGTGGCCGGGCCGTTCCTCGTGGGATGGGGGCGTGAAGGGGTCGGGCTGGCTCATCGGTTCACCTCCTGATCCTCGTTGTCCGGCGTCGCCGCCCGGCCGGACCCGGCCGGCACCGCCAGCCGGCCGTCCGCAAGCTCGACCACACGGGTGCACCAGTGCCGCACCAGCGTCCGGTCGTGGGAGATGAGGAGGACGCCCAGCGGGCGTGCTTCCTGCTCTTCCGCGATGATCCGGAGCAGCGCCGCCTGTGTCGAAACGTCCAGCATCGAGCTGATCTCATCGCAGATGAGGTAGCGGGGTTGCAGGATCAGGGCCCGCGCCAGGCACGCCCGTTGGAGCTGGCCGTCGGAGACCTCGTGCGGGTAGCGTTCCAGGAGCTCCCCCGTCAAGCCCACCCGCTCCGTCCACCGGGCCAGCAGGTCCGCCCTGGCGCGCCGGTCACGCGGCAGGAGCCCGGCGGCCGCCAGCGGCTCCAGGATGATCTCCCGCAGCCGCAGCCGCGGGTCCGTGGCCAGCCGCGGCGACTGCCACACCAACTGCACCGCCCGCCGGAGCTCCGCCGGGGCCCGCAGCCGCCAGCCGGGCACAGCACGACCGTCCACGGCCAGCCGGCCCCGGTCCGGCGGCAGGAGCATGGCCAGCACCTGGGCCAGGGTGGACTTCCCGGAGCCGCTCCGGCCCACCAGGCCCAGCCGCTCCCCGGGGGCCAGACCCAGGGAGACGTCCACCAGCGCCCGCACCTGTCCCTGCGGCGTGCGGTACTCCTTGGTCAGCCCCTCAGCCTCCAGCATGGACCGCACACCTCACCATGCCGCCGTCCGGCAGGGGCGCCGGCGGCGGGACCGCCTCCTCGCAGACAGGGGCTCGATCCGGGCACCGGGGCGCGAAGGGACAGCCCCGCGGCAGCGCCGTGAGCTCCGGCGACAGGCCGGGGATGGGGACGCCGCCGTGCTCCGGCATGGCCCGGAGGAGCGCCCGGCCGTACGGGTGCGCCGGCCCCGTGAAGAAGCCTTCCGCCGGGCGGAGCTCCACCAGGTAGCTGGCGTAGACCACGGCCGTCCGGCCGCCCAGCCGCCGAGCCAGCCGCAGGTCATGGGTGATGACCAGCAGCGCCGCCCCGTGAGCCGCTATCGCCTGGAGCTGGCGGGCGGTGGTCTCCACCAGGTCCGCGTCCAGGCCGTGGGTCGGCTCGTCGGCAATGACCACGTCCGGCGCCGCCGCCATGGCCGCGGCGTTCACCACCCGTTGCTGCATCCCGCCGGAGAGCTGGTGGGGATACCGCCCGGCCACGGCATCGAACGCCAGGCCCAGCTCCCGGAGGGCGCCGCCCAACCGCGCCCGGGCCTCGTCTCGGGGGAGGCCGCGGACGCGCGCAATCTCCAGCAGGAGGGGCCCCACCCGGCGCACCGGGTTGAGGGCGGCGCCCGGGCTCTGCGGGATGAGCGCCAGGCGGCGGGCGCGCAGCCGCTGCATTGCCGCTTCGGACAGGGCCAGCACGTCCTCGCCGTCCAGCCGCACGCGCCCGGTGACCTCGGCGTTCAGCGGCAGGAGCCGCGTGATGGCGTGGGCCAGCACCGTCTTCCCGCTCCCGCTCTCGCCCACCACCGTCAGGATCTCGCCCCGGCCCAGGGAGAAGGTCACGTCCGTCAGGGCCTGCACGGCCCCGCGGGGCACGCGGAAGCGTACCGTCAGACCCTCCACCTCCAGCACGCTCACGCCCGTCACCTCACAGCTCCAGCTCCGACCGCCACCGAGGGTGGTGGCGGTCGCGCCAGTACTCCCCCAGCGTGCCCACTGCCAGCGACGCGGCCAGCAGCACCAGTCCCGGGAAGAGGCTGGTCCACCAGGCGCCCGCCAGCAGGGATCGCCGTCCGTCCGCCAGGATGTTGCCCAGGGAGGCCTGGTGCGGCGGCAGTCCCAGGCCCAGGAACGAGAGCGCCGATTCGTGGAAGATGGCGTGGGGGAAGAGGAGCACGAACCCCAGCACCAGCGCGGGCAGGAGGTGGGGCAGGTAGTGCCGCCGGACCAGCCGCCAGCGGCCGGCCCCCCCGCCGATGGCCGCCGAGACGAAGGGCTGGCCCCGCAGCGCGATGAGCTCGCCCCGGACGATGCGCGCCAGGGAGGTCCAGTGGGTCAGGCCCACGGAAAGGAGCACCGCCCCCACGGGACCAAGGGCCGGGCGGAACAGCACCGCCAGGACGATGCCGAAGACCAGGTGGTTCTGGGACGCGAACACGTCCAGGAACCGCATCACGGCTGCGTCCACCCGGCCGCCCAGGGCGCCGGCCAGTACCCCCAGGGTTCCGCCCACCAGCAGGGCCACCAGCGCCGCCAGGACGCTCACCCCGAAGGAGACCCGCAGCCCGTGCAGGACCCGCGCCAGCACGTCCCGGCCCACCTCGTCGGTGCCCATGGGGTGCTGGAGCGAGGGCGGCTGGAGCGCCGCGTCCAGCGCCACGGTGTACGTGTCCAGCGGCCGGAAGACGCCGGCGCCCAGGGCCAGGAGCACCAGCGCTGCCGTCACGGCCCCCGCCAGGACCGCGGGCCCCGGCAGCCGCCGGAACGTTCCGAGCCGGAGGGCCGGGACCGGGCGGCCGGCCCGGCCCGCTGCCGGGGCGGTCACGGCAGTCCCTCCCGTACCCTGGGATCCAGGAGGCGGTACCCCACGTCCGCCAGCAGGTTGCCCGCCACCACCAACACGGAGCTACCGAGGGTCACGGCCACCAGCACCGGCAGGTCCACCCCCAGCGCCGCGTCCCGGACCAGCGTACCCAGGCCCGGCCAGCCGAAGATGCTCTCGATGAGCACGGAGCCGCCGAGGAGCTCGCTCACGTGGACCCCGGCCAGCGTCACGAAGGGGATGAGCGCGTTGGGCAGCGCGTGCCGGAACATGATGCGCCACCGCCCCATGCCGTGGGAGCGGGCGTACCGCACGTAGTCCTCCCGCAGCACCTCCAGGAGCGTGTTCCGGACGTAGAGGGTGAACCAGGCGTGCTGGGTCACCGCCAGCACGGAGGCCGGGAGGATCAGGTGCTCCAGGTCCACCCGTGGGGCTCCGGTCGAGCGCAGGTCCGACATGCCGGCGCCCGGCAGCCAGCCGAGTTCGATGGAGAAGAGGTAGAGGGCCAGCAGCGCCACCCAGAAGGACGGGGCGGCGATGTTCAGATGGCTGGCGCCGCGCACCAGCCAGTCGAACCAGGAGTCCCGGAAGGCGGCCGCCAGCGTGCCGGCCACCAGCCCGCCCACCAGCACCAGCGCCATGGCACTCCCCATGAGCAGGAGCGATGCCGGCGCCCGGTCCAGGAGCAGGTCACGCACGGGCTGCCCGCCGAACAGGTGCGAGCGGCCCAGGTCACCCTGGACCAGCCGGCCCAGCCAGCGAGCCATCTGCTCCGGCAGCGGCCGGTCCAGGCCCCAAGCCTGCGCGATGTGGTCCCGGGTCTCCTGGTCCACCACGGTCTCAGCGCCCACGTAGGCGCGGATGGGGTCGAAGGGGGAGGCCGCGGCCATGAGGAACGTCATGACCGCGACCGCCCCCAGCACCAGGGGTAACGTGAGCAGGCGGCCGGCTACGAGCCTGATCACCGCCGGAGCTCCCACCGTTCAATGTTCCAGGCGACGCCCCGGGAGAAGCCGTGGGCGTGCCCCTCCGTCTGCACCTGGACGTTGGTCAGGCCGGCCGGCAGCACCACCACGTGACGGAGCTGCACCAGGTACAGCCACGTGCCGTCGGCCTGGAGCGCCTCCTGAAGCCGCCGGTACGCCGCCTGGCGCTGCTGCGGGTCCAGCGACCCGCGGGCCGCCTCCAGCGCCCCGTCGATCTCCCGGCTGCGCAGGTGGCCGGGGTTGGTGAGTGGATCGTCGTCCTCGTTCAGGCTGGAGTGGAAGAGGTCCCACAGCTCCAGCTCCGGGTCATACGGCTGGCCCCAGCCGAAGACGTTCCCCGCCTCCCCCAGCCGCTGGTAGATGACGTCCCAGCCCACGCCCTCCACCGTGGCGTCCACGCCCACCGCCGCCAGGTCCGACCGCACCGCCAGCGCCAGTTCCTTGCGGACGCTATCGGACGCCGGGTAGAGCAGGGTGAAGGCGAGGCGGCGGCCGTCGCGCTGCAGGAAGCCGTCGGAGCCGGGCGTCCAGCCGGCCTGGCGGAGCAGGTCGCGGGCCTGGTCGGGATCGTAGGGGATGGCGGGTGGTGCGGCGCCGCGGATGAACGGACCGTAGGCCGGCTCGCCGGCGCCGCTCAGGATGCCGTCCACCATCGCCTGGCGGTTCACGGCCAGGGAGATAGCGCGGCGCACGCGGGGGTCCTGCAGGTCCGGGTCCTCGCTGGGCAGCACCGCCACGCGGGCGTCGGCGGACGGCACCTCCACCACCTGGAACCGGCTGTCGTCCCGGAAGCCCGCCGCCAGCCGGGGCGGCAGCCCGGCGGCGTCCACCTCGCCGCTCCGCAGCAGCGCGGCGCGGGCGTTCTCATCCTCCACGAAGGTGTAGACCAGCCGGGGGATGCGCGGGCCCTCCCGGAAGTAGTCCGGGTTCCGCTCCAGGACAATGCGCTCCCCCGGGCGCCACTCACGGAAGACGTAGGGACCGGTGCCCACCGGCTCCTGGTTGAACCGGTCCGACTTCACGTCCTTGCCCGCCAGCAGGTGCCGGGGCACGATGCCCACGTAGAGCTTGTGGATGAAGGCCGGGTCCGTCCGGGCCAGGGAGAACTCCACCGTCTGGGGATCCAGCGCGCGGACCTCCCGGAGCACGTTGGCCAGGTCGAAGCGGCCGCGCAGCGGCGACGCCACCTGCGGGTCCAGGAGGGCCTGCCACGTGAAGACCACGTCGTCGGCCGTCAGCGGTGTCCCGTCGTGGAAGCGCACGTCAGGCCTGAGCCGGACGGTGACCGTGCGGCCGTCCGGGCTCACCTGCGGCAGTTCCGCCGCCAGGTCCGGCACCAGGTTGAGGTTCGCGTCGTAGTCCACCAGGCCGTTGAAGACCTTCCAGTTCCCGGCGTAGAAGTCCATGTAGATGGGGCTGAGGCTCTCAGGCTCGCTGGGAAGCGCGATGACCAGCGTCTCTTGCTCCGCGCCCCCGTCGGAGCGGCCGTCGCCGCAGGCGACCGCCAGCAGCAACACGGCCGCGGCCGCCAGCAAAACGCGCAGTGCGCTCGTGCTCATGGCACCCCCTCTCGTCTCGGTTTGCAGGCACGCGGTGGCGTGATTATAGAGAGCGGGGCCGGTTACATGCAAGTAATTGCAAGAGCTACTGATTGCACCTTTTTCCGTGCGGTGGCGCGCCCGCTGTCCGGCCGCGGCGGTTCTCCCTGTGCTATGCTGGCCTCCGGCGGGCACGGAGGCCCGGCGCCGCGGAAGGAGGACACTGTGACGGACGAACGCGACCTTGCCGACCGCGCCGATGCCGCCTACTACGACTGGTGGCGGGTCTGGGCAACGTCCGTGGCGGGCGGGAGCGTGCGGGAGGCGGGCGGCCTGCTCCTGGCCGCCACGGGCGCCCCCCAGGAGTGGTGGAACGTGGCCGCCGTCACCCGGCCCCTGGACGACCCGCCCGCCGCGATCCGCGAGGCCATCGATCACTTCCGGGGGCTCCGCCAGCCCTTCATCCTCCGCATCCGGGACGGCCTTGACCCGGACGCCGAGCGCGCCGCCGAAGCGGCCGGCCTCCGGTACACGGACACCCTGCCCGGCATGGTGCTCCAGCCCATCCCGCCCGTGCCGCCGGCCCCGGCGGCGCTGGAGATCCGCCGGGTCATCACCCCGGACGGCATGGCCGCCTACGCGGAGGTGGCGGCGCGGGCCTTTGAACAGGACGCGGCCACCACGCGACGCCTGCTCCCCATGCGCCTCCTGGAGCACCCCCGCTGGCGCAGCTACCTGGGGTACGTGGACGGGCGGCCCGCGGCCTGCTCGTCGCTGCTGGTGACGGACGGCGTCGCTGGGATCTACTTCGTCGGCACGCTGCCGGAGTACCGCCGCCGCGGCTACGGCGAGGCCCTCACCTGGCACGCCGTGCGCGAAGGCGCCGCCGCCGGCTGCACGCTGGCCGTCCTCCAGCCGTCGGAACTGGGGCAGCCGGTCTACGCGCGCATGGGCTTCCGGGTGACCGTGGGGTACAAGACCTTCGTCCTCCCGCAGATCCTGGCCGGCCAAGGCTGGCCGTAGCGCCCCGGTCCGGGCCGGTCAGCGGGGCTCCATCCCCAGGAACCGCTCGAACAGGTGGAGCCGCCACGTCCAGAGGAGGGCCCGCGCCCAGAGGGCCACCGCCGCCAGGATGACGGCGTAGTGGTACGGCGCCAGCGGCACCAGCTCGAAGAACTCCCGCAGGTCCCGCACCGAGAGGAGCAGCACGAAGAGCGCCAGCATGGCCGCCGTGAGCGCCGCGGGCCGCAGGTCGCCCCGCAGGACGTCCCGCGGGTGCCAGGAGGCACCCGGCGGCTCCAGGAAGAGGATGAGGAGCAGGCCACAGAGCACGGCGGTGATGGTGAGGACGGTGCGGGCCAGCGCCACGTCGTCGGTCAGCCAGAGGTAGGCCAGGTACAGGGGCAGCGCCACCGCCGTCACCAGCACGGCCCCCGGCACCACGAAGCGCGCCACCTGGAACGCCATGCCCCGGGCCGGCGGCGCCGGCTTCGCCCAGGCGGCCAGCGCCAGCGTGGGGATCCCCACCGTCAGGAGCGCCAGCACGGAGTTCTGCTTGGGCGTCACGGGGAAGGCCGCGCCCGCCAGGGCCGTCCCGCCGATGAGCAGCGTCACGTACAGCGTCCGCACCAGGAAGAGGGAGAGGATGTCCCGCATGCCGCGGAAGATCCGCTGCCCCTCCCGGAAGGCGGCGGGCAGCGCCCCGAAGGAGTCCCCCAGCAGCACCATGTCCGCCACGCCGCGGGTGGCCTGGCTGCCGCTCTGCATGGCGATGCCCAGGTTCGCCTGCTTCAGCGCCAGCACGTCGTTCACCCCATCGCCGATCATCGCCACGTAGGCCCCGCCCGCCCGCAGCGCCCGCACCAGCCGCTCCTTCTGCTGCGGCGTGATCCGCCCGAAGACGTTGGACTCCCGCGCCGCCGCCTCGAAGGCCCCGGCGTCCAGGTCCGCCAGGTCCAGCCCGGACGCCACGTGGACCTCCGCCAGCCCCGCCCGACGCGCCAGCGCGGCCACCGTCTCCGGGCTATCGCCGGAGATGACCTTCACCTGGATCCCCGCCTCCGCGAAGCGGGCCAGCGTCTCCGCCGCCTCCGGCCGCAGCTCCTCGCTCAGCGAGGCCAGCCCGGCGGGGGTCAGGCCCTGCGGCAGGGCCGGCCGCCCGTCCCCGTCCGTGAGCGGCAGCACCTCCGGCCGGAAGGCCAGCAGGAGGACCCGCAACCCCTGCCGGGCCAGCTCCGCCGCCGCCCCCTCCACCTGCTCCCGGCCGTCCGCTAGGGCGGACAGCAGCACCTCCGGCGCTCCCAGCACGTAGGTGCCGTGCAGCCCGTCCCCGTCAAAGCTGGCGGCGCTCCACTTCCGCTCTGAGGAGAACGGCACCTCCGCCGTCGCCCGGCGGCGCGTGCCTCCCAGCGCCGCCTGGACCGCCGCCGCCGTGCGGTTGCCGCCGGCCACCGTGGCCGCGAAGTCGCCCAGGCGGGCCCGCAGCTCCGGCTCCGCCAGGCCCAGGGGGTGCAGGGCGTGGAAGCGGATGCGGTTGGTGGTGAGGGTGCCCGTCTTGTCCAGGCAGAGCACGTTCACGTGGCTGAGCGACTCCACGGCGTTGGCCCGCTGGATCAGCGCCCCCTTGCCCGCCATGCGCACGGCGCCCATGGCGTAGGACACGGTGACCATGAACGCCAGCCCCTGCGGCACCAGCGCCACAATGACCGCCGCCGCCCGCACGCTCTCCCGGAGCTGGAACGCCCCCTCGCTGCGCCACAGGGAGGAGGCCACCTGCACCCCCACCAGGAGCGCCACCACCAGCGCCACCCGCAGGATCAGGTCCACCGCCCGCTGGAGCGGCGTCTTCACCGTCCGGAACGCCCGTGCCCCTGCCACCAACTGGTTGGCCAGGCTGGCCGTCCCCACCTGCTCCGCCCGGTACCGGGCCTCCCCCGCCACGCAGAAGCTGCCGGAGTAGACGGGATCGCCCGGGCCCTTGGGCACCAGGTCCGACTCCCCCGTCAGGAGCGACTCGTCCACGTCCACGCGACCGTCCGCCAGCCGGCCGTCGGCTACGATCTGGTCGCCCGGGCGGGCCACCAGGAGGTCGCCCAGCACCACCTCCCGCGGGTCCACGGCCCGTTCCCGGCCGTCCCGCACCACCGTGGCCACGGGCCGCACCAGCAGGGCAATCTGGTCCAGCTTCCGCTTGGCGCGACCCTCCTGGACCACGCCCGCCACCACGTTGAACAGCACCAGGCCCGCCGTGACCAGCGCATCGCCGAAGAGGCCCAGGGCCAGCAGCAGCAGGACAATGGAGAAGAGGACGACGTTGACGAAGGTGAAGGCGTTGTCGCGGAGGATCTCGCGGTAGGTCCGGGAGGTGGAGGGCGCGGCCTCGTTGCCCTGACCGCGGGCCCGGCGGTCGGCGGCCTCACGTTCGCTCAGTCCCTGCACGGCGGTGGCGTCGCTGGCCATCGGCCCCTCCCCTGCCGGGCGATCTCGCCTCCAGAGTACGCGGACGGCGGGCGGGTTGTCACCGGCCCGGCGGGGTGTGGTACCCTGCGGGGCGCGGCGTCCTGCACGCTGGGGAGGGGCAACGATGGCGCGCCTGGACTACGAGCGGCTGGCGGCGGCGTACCGGCGAAGCCGGGACATGCCCCTGGCCGCGCTGGAGGGCTGGCGGCGGGCCGTCGCGCCGTACGTCCCGCAGCCCGGCGGCCCGCCGGTGCTGGACGTGGGCTCCGGCGCCGGGCTCTTCGCCCATGCCTTCGTCCGTTGGTTCGGCGTGCGGGTCATCGGCGTAGAGCCCGCGGAG
The DNA here is from genome assembly GCA_036564075.1 of Dehalococcoidia bacterium. Taxonomy (GTDB): domain Bacteria; phylum Chloroflexota; class Dehalococcoidia; order DATCLE01; family DATCLE01; genus DATCLE01. The sequence continues at coordinate 31,241 of DATCLE010000224.1, read as the reverse complement.
GCCATGCGGCGGGAGGCGCTGCGCCACCACGGCGGCCGCGGGATCGCCTACGTGGGCGGGCGGGCGGAGGCCCTCCCGCTGCGCGACGGCGTCTGCGGCTGCGCCTGGCTCTCCACCGTCATCCACCACATCCCGGACCTGCCGGCCTGCGCCCGGGAGCTCCGCCGGGTCCTGCGGTCCGGCGCCCCCGTGCTCATCCGCAGCTCCTTTCCCGGCCGGCACCGGGACATCACCCTCTTCCGATTCTTCCCGGAGGCGTCCCGGGTGGCCGGCACCTTCCCCACGGTGGAGGCCACGGCCGACGCCTTCGCCGCCGCCGGGTTCCGGCTGGAGGCCCTGGAGAGTGTGCCCCAGGTCTCGGCGCCCAGCCTCCGGGCCTTTCGGGACCGGGCCCGGCTCCGGGCGGACTCCACCCTGGCGCCTCTCAGCGACGAGGCCTTCGCCCGCGGCATGGCCGCGCTGGACCGGGCCGTGGCCGCCGAGCGCGAGCCCTCGCCCGTCATCGACCGGCTGGACCTGCTGGTGCTGCGGTAAGCCGTCCGCGGGCGGGCTTGCCAGACGGCGCGGCGCCGGGTACCATGCAGTTCTCCGGCGGGACGCAGTCGCAGCGCGCGCAGAGCGTCCCGCAGACGCCCATGCCCGCCGTGGGCGGGCGCGGGCACGGCCGGAGCGCGCGGCCGGCTCCCCCGGCCCGGACGGCGGACGGACGCCGCGCCGGGGGGCGGCAAGGGGGCATCCATGCGACGGGGCGGCCCGCCGTGGTTCGCGCTGCTGGGCTTCGCGCTGGGGACCGTCGGCGCCATCGTCTTCCTGGTTGCGTTCGTGACGCTGCGGGACGGCGGCGCCGGCGGCGAGGAGTCCGCGGCCGCGTCGGAAACGCCGTCCCCCACCGCCGAGCCCTCGCCGACGCCGGAGCCCACCCCCGCCAGCTTCCCGGACCCCGAGTCCGCCGTGGAGTACGTGGTGCGCAGCCGCTTGGGCCAGCCGTACCTGGGGCCCTGCCCGCCCGTACCGCCCACCACGGAGGCGCCGCCGCCGGGCCTCTGCACCGTCTCCCTCTTCCGCGCTGAGCCGCTGGTCACCATGAACGTGGCGTCCGGGCTGGGCAAGGAGGTGGTGGGGGAGGTGGTCATGACGCGCGACGAGGCCGGCGGCTGGACCGTGACCTTCGTCAAGGCGCCGCCGCCCGGCGCCGCGCTGGCGGTGGGCACGGTAGCGGTGGTCTACGGAGCGGGGGACTGCCTGCGCTTCCGGGAGACGGCCAGCATCAACGCGCCCGTGGTCACCTGCCAGTCCGACGGCGCGCGCGGCCGCGTCATCGAGGGACCCGTCTCCGCCGACGGCCACACGTGGTGGCGGCTGGAGGGGCTGGGCTGGGCCAGCGGCCAGTTCCTGGCGCCCTACACGGAGTAGGGGGCCGTCAGGCGCCTTCGTACACGCGCGCCAGGGCGGCGCCCAGCCGCCGTACCGCCTCCTCGATCTCTTCCAGGGCCACGTAGCTGAAGGCCAGCCGGACGTAGCCGGCGCCGTCCCCGTCGCTGTAGAAGCCGGTGCCGGCCACCGTGGCCACCCCCAGCTCCAGGCCCGTCCGCACCACCGTCCCGCAATCGGCGCCGGGGGCCAGACGCAGCCAGAGGAAGAAGCCGCCTTCCGGCCGCTCCCACGTTGCCCAGCGGGCGCAGTACCGCTCCAGCGCGGAGAGCATGGTGTCCCGCTTCTCCCGGTAGAGCGCCAGCATGCGGGTCACGTGGCGGTCCAGCCGGCCGCTGGCGGCGTACTCCGCCACCACCCGGGAGGCGAAGGGGCTGGTGCCCATGTCCAGCCGCATCCGCACCAGGGCGTCCACGTACTCCTTGCGGGCCATGGTCCACCCCAGGCGCAGCCCGCTGGCCAACGTCTTGCTGAACGTCCCGATGCGCACCACGCCCTCGCCGCCGCTCAGGGCGTAGAGGGAGGGGACCGGCTCGCCCTCGTACCGCAGCTCGCCGTAGGCGTCATCCTCCAGCACCAGCACCCGGTGCCGCGCCGCCAGCTCCAGCAGCTCCCGCCGCCGTGCCAAGGTCATGGTGCTGCCCGTGGGGTTGTGGAACGTGGGAATGGTGTAGATGAACTTGGCCCGCCGTCCGGCCGCCGCCAGCCGCTCCAGCGCCTCCGCCAACGCGTCGGTCCGCAGCCCCTCCCGGTCCACCGGCACCGTGATCACCTCCGCCTGGTGGGCCCGGATGGTGCGGATGGAGCCGGAGAAGCTGGGGTTCTCCACAATGACGGGGTCGCCGGGGTCCACGAAGGTGAAGCAGAAGTTGGCCAGGGCGTGGGCGCTGCCGCTGGCCAGCATGAAGTTCTCCGCCGTGAGCTCCAGCCCCTCCCGCCGGGAGGCGCGCTCCGCCAGCACCTCCCGCAGCCCCAGGAACCCCTGGGGGCCGCCGTACTGGAGGGCCTCCCGTCCCTCCCGCGCCAGGACCAGGCGCGTCACCTCCGCCAGCTCGTCGCGGGGCAGCGTCTCCGGGTCCGGCAGGCCGCCCGTCAGCGTCAGCAGCGGAACGGAGGGCGGCGCCGCGCTGGCGGGTGCCGTGGCCCGCACGGCCGCCGTCCGGGCGGCCAGCAGGCCCTCCAGCGCCCCGGCCGCCCACCGTGCAAGCTCCGTCTCTTCTCTGCCCGCCACGCCGTCCATGCTCCCCCGGCTCTGCGGCGGCCGCGCAAGCGCGACCGCGCCCTCTTACTCTACCCCCACCGCCTCTCCATCTGTCAACGACGGCGCCCCGGATTCGTAACCCGGTGCCGTTCGCGCCGCCCAGTACGGCGGCACCTCGTCCTCCCGGGCGGCTCGGTCCGGCGCGAAGCGGAGCTGGTAGCCCAACCGCGGCACCGTTTCGATGGCGGCGCAGGCCGGCAGGTGGGCCAGCTTCCGCCGCAGGTTCATGACGTGGGTGCGCACCAGCTCCGGGCTGCCGGTGGACGGCGCGTAGCCCCACACCTCCTCCAGGAGCTGCCCGTAGGTGAGCACCTGGCCCGCGTGGTCCAGCAGGCAGGCCAGCAGCCGCAGCTCCGTGGGCGTGAGGCGCTGTTGGTGGGCCCCCGCCTGGACCGTCTGCCGCCGGCGATCCAGCCGCAGGGGCAGGGGACGGTGCCCGTCCGGCGCGCCGGAGAGGGCCAGGGCACGCTCCACCTGCCGCAGCAGCGCCGCCGGCCGCACGGGGCGCTGCAGCACCGCGTCCGCCGCTGTCAGCAGGGGCGAGGCGGCCAGCCGCCGGTACGTGGCGGGACCGGTGACGGCGATGATGGGAACCCGCTCCCGGCCCGGCAGCGCCCGGAAGGCCTGGATGAAGCGCTCCACTCCCTCGCCCGGGGTGGCGGTGTCGAAGACGACGGCGGAGACGGCCAGGGTGACGGCGGCGCGGAGTGCCTCCGACGCCGTGGCGGCGGGGACCACCAGGTAGCCGTACCGCGTCAGGTACCGCTGGACGGCCCGACGCACGGCCAGGTCAGGGGAGATGTAGAAGATTGCACTCATTGGCGGGAGACGGCGCTGGAGGCCGGCCAGCGCCGCTGAGCGCCCCATTTGTACCCCATCTGCCGGGGCGCTGTCAAACGCCTCCGTGCTATGGTGTCCGCCGGAGGTGGTGGTGCCGTGGGTCGGAGATCCCGCCGCGCCTCAGGCGTACGCGTCCCGCTGACCCTGCTCCTGCTCCTGGCCGCGGCCCTGGCCTTCGGGCTGGTCCGGACCGGCGTGGTGGACGTGGGCGGCGGCGCCGCGCCGCCGGCGGACGCCACCCTGGACGCCGACCTCTCCGCCGCCCAGCACGCCCGGGTGCTGGACGTGGTGGACGGCGATACCATCGACGTGGAGATCCAGGGGAGACAGGAGCGCGTGCGCTACTACGGCTCCAATACGCCGGAGCGCGGCGACCCCTGCTACCGCGAGGCGGTGGAGCGGAACCGTGAGCTGGCCGGCACGGAGGTCCTGCTGCTGCCGGACCGCCGCGACCGCGACCGGTACGGCCGGCTCCTGCGGTACGTCTTCACCACGGACGGACACTCCCTGGACGCCGCCCTGGTCTCGGAGGGGCTGGCCCGCGCCTGGACGGAGGACGGCGCCTACCGGGACGTCCTGGTCCGCATGGAGGAGGGGGCCCAGGCGGCCAGCCGCGGCTGCCTCTGGTCCCCGTGAGCGGTGCGACCGCCTACCGGCCCTGCCCCACGCGCTCCAGCTCGTAGACCACGTTGCGGCCGGAATCGTACTTCACCAGGTAGTGCGGCGCCTCCACGCCGATCCACGCCGTCACCGTCCGGCCGCCGGTGAGCGCCTCCACCCGCCACGTGTTGAAGGCGCCCGCCGGTACCTCCACCCGCTCCTGCTGCACCACCCGCAGGGTGGCCACCGGCTTGAGGATGGACCGCCCCACCACGTCGAAGGCGATGGCGACAATGCGGGCGCTGAACTCGTCCTCCAGCGGCATGGCCCGCCACAGGAAGACCAGCGACTCGTTGTCGTAGGCCTGCTCCGGCAGGGAGGTCTCGCGGTCCTGGGAGCGGTTGCCCCGGGTGAAGGTAGCCAGCACCTGGTCCCCGGCGAACTCCGCCTCCACCTGGTAGAGCTCGTCGTCGTTGTTGGCCCGTCGCTCGAAGCGCACCGGCTTCAGGTCCGCCGCCTGCACCACGCTCACCATCTCGTCGGTGTCCGTGGGCGAACGGTTCGCCTCCGTGTGCGCCTGGTAGCTCTGCGTCAGCCGGTACGTCTCCCCGTCCCGCTCGATGCGGAGGGTGCCGCTGCCGATGCGCTCACCGTCGTCGTTCCTGAGGGCGTAGTGGGTCTCCTCTCCGTCTGACCAGGGGATGTCGCGTATGGGGACGTCCTCCGTGCCCCGCAGCGACGGTTGGGAGTTGCAGGCGGCCCCCAGCAGCGCCACCAGCACCGCCAGGAGGGCCAGCGCGTATCCTGTCCTCCGGTTGCTCACGCCACCTCCACCGTCATGGCCCGGCGGATCCGCACCAGCGCCTCGTCCACGTGCGCCCGCTCGATGCCGTAGTGGGTCACCATCCGGGCCGTCTCCGGGCCGGACTCCGTGGCCAGCACGTCCACGGCCCGCAGCCGGGCCAGGAACGCTGCCGCGGAGCCTCCGTCCACCCGGATCAGCACAATGTTGGTCTGCACCGCCGCCGCGTCTACGTTCAGGCCGGGGATCTCCGCCAGCCCCGCCGCCAGACGGCGCGCGTTCTCGTGGTCTTCCGCCAGGCGGTCCACCATGTGCTCCAGCGCGTAGACCCCGGCGGCCGCCAGCACGCCCGCCTGGCGCATGCCGCCGCCCACCATCTTGCGGTACTTCCGCGCCCGGGCAATGAACTCCCCGCTGCCGCACAGCACGGAGCCCACGGGGCAGGCCAGCCCCTTGGACAGGGAGACCGCCACGCTATCGGCGTCCCGGGCCAGGTCCGCAGCCGGCACGCCCAGGGCCACCGCCGCGTTGAAGATGCGGGCGCCGTCCAGGTGGATGGGGATGCCGCCGTGCCGCGCCGCCACGGCCCTCCCCGCCGCCATGTCCGCGGGCGTGAGGGCCGCGCCGCCGCAGCGGTTGTGGGTGTTCTCCACGCAGATCAGGCCCGTCTCCGGCCAGTGGATGTTGCGGCCCCGCACGGTCCGCTCCAGCGCCTCCAGGTCCAGCATGCCCCGCGGCGTATTGGGCACCGGGCGGAGCTGGAGCCCGCCCAGCCCGGCGGCGCCGCCCACCTCGTACTGGAGGATGTGCGCCTCCTCGCCCAGGATCACCTCCGTGCCCCGCCGCTGGCAGTGGGTCAGGAGCGCCACCAGGTTGCTCATGGTGCCGCTGGCGGTGAAGAGGCCGGCCTCTTTCCCCAGCCGCTCCGCCATCATGGCCTCCAGCCGGTTGACGGTGGGGTCCTCGCCGTACACGTCGTCCCCCAGCTCCGCCTCCGCCATGGCCCGCCGCATCTCCGGCGGCGGCAGCGTCACCGTGTCGCTCCTGAGGTCGATCACACCGGACATGGCCAGACCCTCCCGGACGGTACAAGAAAGGACCGCACCCGGCGGCCCCCCAGCGTTGCCCGCGCACGGCTGCAGCAGCCGTCAGCCCTGCCGCTCCCAGAGCGACTTGAAGCCCGGCCCGCCGCGCACCGCCGCCACCATCTGCGCCCGCTCCGCGGCGGCCAGCTCCTGGAGGACGGCCCGGCAGCGCTCCTCCATGGCCGGGCCGCCCGCCCGCACCAGGCGCTCTACGATGCGGCCCCAGACGCCGGAGGCCTGGAGCCCCTCCACCTGCCGGGGCCACATGAAGGTGAAGATCCGTTCCGGCAGCGGCAGCGACGGCCGGAGCGCCTTGAGGTGACGGAACCGCTCCTCGGCGGAGCCTACCGGCGGCACCAGCTGGATGAGGGGGCCTTCGCCCGCGCCGGTTCGAGCATCCAGCAGCAGCCGCTTCTCGATGACGGCGAACCGGACTACCAGGACCTCGGCAGAGTCGATGACCTGGAAGATCTCCCGGAGGTCGGCACCGTACTCGTGCTCCATGGGGCCGCCTTCCGCGCGTGCACCCTGGCCCGTCCCTCCCATTCTACGCCTGCCCGGAGAGGGGGGTCAAACCGCGGCGGCCTACACGCCCCGGGCGCCCAGGCCGAAGAAGTCCAGGTACTGGTTCAGGACCGTGAACTCCCCCAGGAAGATGAGCACCCCGCCGGCCACTAGCAGCGCGCCGGAGACGCCGGAGAGCACCGGCAGCAGCGGCCGCACGCGCCGGATGGCGGCCGTGGAGCGGTCCAGCGCCAGCCCCGCCAGCAGGAAGGGCAGGGCCAGCCCGGCGGAGTAGAAGACCAGCAGCAGCGTGCCGTGCCAGACGGTGGCGGAGGTGTAGGCCAGCGTGAGGATACCGCCCAGGATGGGCCCCACGCACGGCGTCCACCCCAGCGAGAACGCGGCGCCGATGAGGAAGGACCGTACGTAGCCGGCACGCCGCCGCCGGCCCAGGTCCACCTCGTACGTGCGCTGGAGGGCCGGGATCTTGAGGATGCCCGCCACGTGCAGCCCGAAGAAGATGAGCAGCACGCCGGCCGCCCGGCTGAGGGTGGGCACGTGGTCCCGCAGCACGTAGCCCGCCAGCCCCACGGAGGCGCCCAGCACCACGAAGACGACGGAGAACCCCACCACGAAGGCCAGGGCGTGGCTCAGGTTCCGCCAGCGGGCGGAGCCGTCCGCTCCCTCCGCCACGGAGGTGCCGGCCAGGTGGGCCAGGTACACCGGGACCAGCGGCAGGACGCAGGGCGACGCCACCGAGACGACGCCCGCCCAGACCGCCAGCACCGGCCCCACAGGGCCCGAAACGTCCACCGTGCGCCCTCCCTTCCCCGGCGGGTGTACGGTTCCCCCTCCTATTCTACGCCTGCGCCGCCGCAGGGAGAAACGGCGCCGGACGTTCTGTCAAGGAGCGTTGCCCGGTCGCGGGGGCACGGCGGAAGGGGTGAGGGGGGTTACGCCGCCGGCTCGAAGGTCAGGAGGTCGCCCGGGCGGGTGCCGGAGCGGGCCAGCGTGCCGGCCGGCAACTCCACGCACAGCCGGGAGCCGCGGGCCGCCGCCAGCCGGTACGGCGGGAGCGCGTGCACGGTCTTCACCACGCGGCCGTCCCGGCCCACGAAGGCGACGTCAATGGGGAAGCGCATGAAGAGGGTGTGGATGGAGCCGCATGGCTGGAGCACCATGCCGCAGCCCTCCGGCAGCGAGGAGCGGCCCAGCAGCCCGCGCATGCGGCGGGCCGGGCTGGCCGCCCACTCCGCCGCCGCGGCCAGGTCTGTGCCCCGCGTGGCGTTGAGGATGCGCACCGGTCCCGACTTCATCCGGAGCTGAAGGTCCTGAAGACTTCGATGGCCGCCGGCCCCAGGATGACCACGAAGAGCGAGGGGAAGATGAACAGCACCAGCGGGAAGATCATCTTCACCGGCGCCTTGTACGCCTGCTGCTCCGCCCGCTGCCGCCGCTTGATGCGCATCTGGTCCGACTGCACACGGAGCACCTGCCCAACGCTGACGCCCATCTGCTCCGCCTGGATGATGGCGTTCACGAAGGTCTGGAGGTCCGTCACGCCCGTGCGGTCGCCCAGGTCCCGCAGCGCCTCGCGCCGCTGGCGCCCCAGGTTGATCTCCCGCAGCGTGCGGGTCAGCTCTTCCGCCAGCGGCCCCTGGGTCCGCGTGGCCACCCGGGCGAGCGCGGCGTCCAGGCCCAGCCCGGCCTCCACGCACGTGGTCACCATGTCCAGGGCGTCCGGCAGACTCCGCACAACGGCCTGCTGCCGCCGCGTCACCCGGCCGTTCAGCCAGACGTACGGCGCCGCCGCCCCCAGCCCGATGGTCACCACCACCAGGATGCGCCCCAGGCTGTCCAGCGCCGCCCCGGAGACCAGCAGCGCCAGCAGGATGACGGCCGGCAGCGCCAGGGCGGAGGCGGTCCACAGCAGCAGGAGCCCGCGCAGCCCCATGGGCCGGCCCGCCCGCGTGAGCTGCTCGTCCAGCCGCTCCAGCAGGCTGGACGGCAGCAGCGCCGCCAGCCGGTCCGCCAGCCCCTCCAGCACCGGCCACACCATCCGCTCCGCGAAGGGATCCGTCACCTCCGGCGGCAACTCCGCCGCCGCGGCGGACGCCCGGTAGACGTTCAGCCGTTCCAGCGCCGAGGGCTGGCGGCGGCCGCTCAGCGCCGTCACCAGCGTCACCACGGTGGCGAAGACCGTCAGGGGGATGAGCACGGTCAGCATCTCTGCCTCGCTAGACTTCGATGTTCAGGATCTTCCGGATCACCACGAAGCCGATGATGTCCATCACCACCGCGCCGGCAATGAGCATGTGGCCCAGGGTGGTGGTGAACAGGGGCTCCATGTACTCCCGGCTGATGACGGCCAGCAGGACGGCCATGCCCACCGGCAGCACCCCCAGCACGTAGCCGGTGAGCATCTGCTGGGACGTGAGCGTCTTGATCTCGCCCTTGATGCGGTCCCGCTCCCGGATGGTGTGCGCCGTGGTGTCCAGCACCTCTGAGAGGTTGCCGCCCGCGGTGCGCTGCACCAGGATGGCCGTGACCACAATGTCCAGGTCCTTGCTGCCTACCCGGTCGTTCAGCGCGGTGAGGGCGTCCTCCACGCTGGCGCCGATGGCGATGTCCCGCAGGGTGCGCCGCAGCTCCACGGAGATGGGCGGGTCCAGCTGATCCGCCGCGTTGTCCAGCCCCTGCATGAGCCCGAAGCCCGCCTTCAGCGCGTTGGAGACCAGGGTCAGGAACTCCGGGAGCTGCCGGTCCAGCCGGTCCATCCGCCGCTGACGGCGCCGCCGGAGGTAGAAAGGCGGCAGGAAGTAGGCAGCAACGCCCACCACCAGGCCCAGCAGCAGCACCTGGCTCAGCAACAGGGTCACCATGCCCGCCAGGAAGGCGAAGAGCCCGCGGATCAGCAGGTACTCGCCCACCTTCAGCCGCAGTTCGGCGCGCTCCAGGTCCAGCGCCACGCGCTCCGCCCACTCGCTGCGGGCGAGCAGGGCGTTCAGCACCGGCAGCGCGCTCATGGAGCGCCGGCGCAGCGCCACGGACATCTGCTGGAAGCTGGAGCCGCCCCCCGGTGCGCCCACACCGTGGGCACCCAGCAGCCGCTCCAGCGCCTGCTCCCGCTCCCCCCGGCCCACCATGGCCAGGATGAAGCAGACCACGGCGCCCGCCACCGTCAGGGCCGCCAACATAGGAACCAGCGTCATGCCACCCACCTCCCGGCGCCGAACACCTCATTGGGGAGGTGGATCCCGTTCCGCTCCAGCTTCTCCATGAAGGTGGGGCGGATCCCCGTGGGCCGGAACTGGCCCAGGATCTTCCCGTCCTCCGGGTCCACCCCCTCCTGGTAGAAGAGGAAGATGTCCTGCAACGTGATGGTGTCTCCCTCCATGCCCACCACTTCCGTCACGTGGGTCACGCGCCGGCCGCCGTCGCTGTGGCGGGACACCTGGATGATCAGGTCCAGCGCGGAGGAGACCTGCTCCCGGATGGCGCGGACCGGCAGGTCTAGGTTGGCCATGAGCACCATGTTCTCCAGCCGGGCCAGCGCGTCCCGCGGCGAGTTGGCGTGGATGGTGCTGATGGAGCCCTCATGGCCCGTGTTCATGGCCTGGAGCATGTCGAACGCCTCCGAGCCGCGGACCTCGCCCACGATGATGCGGTCCGGCCGCATTCGGAGGGCGTTCCGCACCAGGTCCCGCTGGGTGATCTCGTGCTTGCCCTCAATGCTGGGCGGCCGTGCCTCCAGGCTCACCACGTGCTCCTGCTGGAGCTTCAGCTCCGTGGGGTCCTCAATGGTGACGATCCGCTCGTCGTTGGGGATGGCCGCGGAGAGCGCGTTCAGCAGGGTGGTCTTACCGGTGCCGGTACCGCCGGAGATGAGGATGTTCAGCTTGCCCTTGACGCAGGCGTTGATGAAGTCCGCCAGTTCCTGCGTCATGCTCCCCACGTTGATGAGGTCCTCAATCTTCAGCTTGTCCTGCCGGAACTTCCGGATGCTGATGGAGGGCGCCTTGGGCGCCACCGGCGGGATGACGATGTTCACGCGCGAGCCGTCCGGCAGCCGGGCGTCCACCATGGGCGAGGACTCGTCCACCCGCCGCCCCAGCGGCGAGACGATGCGGTCGATGATGCGCATGACGTGGGCCGCGTCCCGGAACCGGATGGCGCTACGCTCCAGCTTGCCCTCCCGCTCGTAGAAGACCTCGTCTGGGGCGTTCACCATGATCTCCGTGATGGACGGGTCCGCCAGGAGCGGCTCCAGCGGGCCCAGGCCCAGCACCTCGTCCGCCACGGCCTTCACCAGCTCGTCCCGGAGGACGCCGGGCACGTTGGCCCCCTCCGCCGTCAGCAGCGTGCGGATGGCGTTGTAGAGGACCTCCCGCGCGCGCTCCGGCTCCAGGCCCTGGAGCCGGTCCAGGTCCAGGTCCTCAATGAGGCGCTGGTGGATGCGGACCTTCAGGTCGTCCAGCCCGTCCGGCACCCGCATGCCGGGCCGCGCCCCGACCGGTCGGGGCGGGGGCTCCGGCGCCGGCGGCGGCGGGGCGGGCTGCTGGCCGGAGGGCGGCGCCCCGCCGGGGGGCGTCTCCTCCGGGGGCACGTAGGGCGGCCCGGCGGGCGGCACGGGCGGCCCCTGGCGCCGGAGCGGCGGGGGCGGCGCCCCCTCCCGGCCGCGCCGCGGCTCGAAGCCCGGCCCCACGCCGAAGCGGCTGTTGCGGAAGGAACCCAAGTCGCTCATGGTCGCGTCCCTGCTCTCACATGCCCTAGCGGCTCATCAGCCGCCCCAGGAGCCCTTTCTGGATCTTCGGTCGCTTGGCGCCGCTGATGGTGCACGCCAGGTCGATGAGGCTCTGGGAGACCCGGGACCCCGGCTTGCTGATGACCATCGGCTGGCCTAGCTGTGTGGTGTTGCAGACCGTAGGGTCGTACGGGATCCGCCAGAAGATGTCGTAGTCCAGGGCGCTGGCTACGTCGTCCTCGCGGATGGTGTTGGCCGCGTTCACGTGGTTGATGAGCAGCTTCACCTTGTCCTGCTGGAAGTCCCAGGACTGGAGCATGTCCAGCGCCAGCGCCGTATCCTTGATGCTGGCCAGGTCCATGCTGGTCACCAGCAGCACCAGGCTGCCTAGCTCCAGCGCCGTGGCCACGATCTCATTGAAGGTGCCCGGCGTGTCCAGCACCACGTAGTCGAAGCACGAGGCCAGGAGCGAGACGATCCGTTCGATGTGCTCCGGCCCGATGTGCCGCCACTCGCTGGGGTGGCGCGGCGCCGGCAGGATGGTGACGCCGCTGGGGTGCTCCACCAGGTAGGAGCGGACCGTCTCCCGGTCCACGTGGTCCAGGTCCCGCGCCAGGTCCACAATGGTGGTCTCAATGGGCGCGTCCATCATGATGGCCACGTCGCCGAAGCGCGTGTCCAGGTCCACCAGCACCACGGACTGGCCCGTCCACTGGGCCAGCGCCGTGGAGAGGTTGCTGGAGATGGTGGTCTTCCCAATGCCGCCCTTGGCGCCGAAGACGGTGATCACCGTCCCCCGCACGGCGCCGCCGGGCGACCGGTCCACCGCCTTCAGCTCGCCCGTGAGCCGCATGCGCCGCCGCTCCTCCTGCTCCATGACGGAGGCCACGGAGCGGACCAGCTCGTCCGGCCGGATGGGCGTCACCAGGTAGTCCCGCGCGCCGGAGAGCATGGCCCGCCGGACGGAGCCCGCGTCGCTCAGCGACGAGTAGGCGATGATGGGCACCTCCGGCAGCGCCGCCACCAGCGACTCGATGGTCTGGAGGGCGCGGGCCACGGGCTCCTCCACGGAGAGGAGGACCACGTCCGGCCCCACTTCCTTCGCCAGGCTGACAGCCTCGATGCCGTACCCCGCCTCCCCAACGACAGCGAAGTGCGCGAAGCTCACGATGCGCTGGAGGTCCGCGCGCCCGTTGACGTCCTGATCCACAATGATGACCTGCAAGTTCCTGGACATCGAGCTATCCCTTCTGGCCCAGATTCGTCAGGTTAGGGTGTCTGGAGCGCCGCCGCGTCGTTCGGCATCGGCGGCAGGTTCAGGTCACTGGTGTCGCCGAAGGGCCGCACCAGCAACCGGATCACGGCCTGCTCATCAGACATGAACACCCGCTGGGCGTCGTCCGGCCGCAGGGCCAGGGTGACCGTGACCGCCTCCGGTATGGGCTGGCCGTCCGGCACCAGCACGCCGTCGGAGCGGTCACCGCCGCTGGGCGCGGAGCCGTCGCCCTGGTCCTCCACGGAGGGCGGCGGCACGTCCGCGATGGTCTGCGCCACCGCCAGCACCTCCACGTTCTGCGCCACCAGGATGGTGACGTAGGCCTCCGCGCCGGAGTCCCGCTGCGCCTGGGAGGACGGTGCCCTCCAGGTGGCCAGCACGTCTACCCGGTCGCCGGGCAGCACCATGCCGCCCGCGGCCACCACCTCATCCACGCGGACCGCCATGGCGCGGTAGCCCTGGGGCACCACGTAGGAGATGCCCAGCCAGCGGTCCTGGGCCGCCACCTTGGTGGTCAGCACCTGCTCGCCCGCTGTGATGGGGTAGCGGGCGATCTTGCCCACCACCTCGCTGGGCTCCACGTAGGCCTGCGGCAGCCGGGCCCCGGCGGGGATGGACCGCGTGGTCAGCATCCCCGCGTCAATGCGGGTGCGCGCCGGGATGTCCCGCTCCGCCACCACCACCCGCACCGTATCGCCGCTCACCGTGGCGGTGCCGGCCTGGTTGAGGTAGACGAACACCAGCACGGCGCTGATCAGGCCCAGGAGCAGTGCCAGCAAGAGCATGCTCCTGTTGGACCGGACACCCGCCGCGCGCGATGCACTTCGAGCCATACCCACTGTTCTCCTTTGCTGCGCTCCCCCGGGTCCCTCCGGGTGCGGTTACTGGATCAGCTCCCGCCGGGACGGCGTCCCCGGCTTGAAGGTCCCGAAGATCCCGTCCAGGTCCGACCAGATGGCGTCCACCATGGTCATCCGGACCTCCCAGTGGCCCTTGCCGATGCAGTTGCCGCCGCCGCCCACGCACTTGTAGCCCTCCAGGTACATGAGGGCCCAGCCCAGGATGGTGGACTGCTGCGGCGAGTTAATCTGGTCCACAATGGGGACCACGCCCAGCCGCGGGCTGTCCTGGCACGCCTCGTTGACGATGTAGCGCGGCTGCCGGCCCGCCCCCAGGTCCGTGAAGATCTCCCAGAACTCGTGGTCGCCGTCCCCATCCTTGTCGCAGGCGGCGTTGTCGCCTTCGGTCTCCCCGTCCAGCCGGGTGTCGATGCCCTCGTCCGTGGGGCCGGTCCGGTTGCCGGTCAGGGTGTCCGTCCGGTCCCCAACGCGGTACGTCCGCTCCGTGGTCCCGTCGATGATGTTCTCCCGGTACTCGCTGGACCCGCCGCCGTTGCCGTCGAAGTCCAGCGCGCCGTAGTCGCCGCTGCTGCCGTCGCCCGCACCCACCTTCACCGTGCAACTAGAGCCGAACTTCGGCGTGGGCGGGTTGGTGCCCGTGTTCAGGCAGTCGCTGTTGTCCCGGGTCAGGCCCCAAGGCATCAGCCGGTTGGTGCCCTGGAGGCTGGTGATCCGCGCCGCCGCCGTGGCGTCCACCTCCGGCGATGCGACCCCCAGCGCCCGCAGGAAGAACACGTTTGACGTGTCCCGCACCGTCACCCGCACCGTATCGCACGGGTACCCACCGGAATTATCGACCGTCACGCTGATCTGCTTTGCCGGTTCCGCCACGGGATGGTTCTTCTCCACCCACTGGACCGCCGCACCCTCTGCGGCGGTCCGGTTGTGGCACCCGGGCAGCTCCTGCACCGCCGCGAAGGCCGCGGCGTCCGCGGCGTTCTGCAGGTCCCTGCGGGTCTTCATGAGCATGCCCACGTCCGTAGCCAGCCCGGTCATGCCCAGGAGCGCCACGAAGGTGATGGCCGTGAGCACCAGGACCTGCCCGCGCTCGCCGCGGTGGAGTTTGGCGAACCTGCTCATGGACGGACCCTCCTCACCAGGTCAGCAGCCGGTCTTCTCCAGGCGCATGTCCGCCGAGACCGACAGCGGGATGCCGCCGCTGATGCCCGCGATGAACGAGCCCAGCGGCGTGATGGGCTGGTAGGTGTATCGGGCCTGCACCCGCAGGGACTGGCCCACCTGGCCGCAGGCGTTGGTTACGGTGACCGTCACCGGCCCGCCCACCGCGGCCGCGGTGTCCAGCGTCCGCTGGCGGATGGTGGCCTCCGGCACGCCGGTGACGCCCAGGCGGGCGCCCTCCCGCGCGGCGTTGCTGAGGGTGATGTAGTCCTGGAGGGCGTTGCCGAAGTCCACGATCCCGAAGACCAGGATCAGGAACAGCGGCAGCACCAGGGCGAACTCCACCAGGCTCTGGCCCCGTTCGCCGCGCCGCAGGAGCCGGATCACGCGCTGGATCTCCATGCCTGCCTCCGGTTGACTACCCCCGGGGGCGGGCCCCACCGGCGGGTGAGGCACGCCCCCGGAGGGCGGGGCCGGAGCCCCGCCTCCCCGTGCTTGCCGCCGGTGCGGCTTAGCTGCTGCTGCCAGCACCACCCAGGGCCGCGCCGATCTCGTCGAAGACCGCGGCAATGTCGTCCCGCAGCGCGGTGAGGGCCAGGATGAGGCCGATGGAAACCAGCGCGATGATCAGCGCGTACTCCACCAGGGTCTGGCCCTCTTCCTCCACCTGCATCTTCCGGGCCTGGACGGCCGCCATCAGCCGGAGCAGCGTGTTGTTCACCAGAGCGATCAAGGTTGTGCCTCCTTTGTGCGTGCTTCCTCTTCCATGGCGTCCCTGGCCGTACTCGCACGGTCCGACATCCGCCATGGCTCCCGGCCGGCACCCGCGCCGACCGGTCTCCCAGTACCGACCGGTTCCACAGTGCTGTCTTTCCGTCCTGCTACGGCCTCACCCCCTTTGTGGGCCCTAGCAGTGCCCGCCGGGCCGCCGACGGCCGGCGCCGTCCACCCCCGGCGGGTGCTGCTAGTTGCCGGTGCGGGTCCGCCGGACCGGAAGGCCGCCGGCCGGGCGGCTCCCCGGCGCCCCGCGCTCCCGATTTCGTACCTCTAGAAACGCCGGTCCCCGACCGTTGTTTCCACGCCGGGGCAACCGGCCGTTGCCGTTCTTTCCGTGCGCCTCCGCCTTGGCGGCGGTGGCCAGCTTGACCTTGGTCCGCAGCACAAAGGCCGGGTCCGCCCGCAGCCGGTCATAGGCCCGGGCCACGGCCCGGACGCCGCGGGCCAGCGGGTCCGCCGGGGGCTCCCCCTCCGGCTCCGCCAGTGCCCCGTCCAGCAACCGTTCAAAGGCCTCCCACTGCTGCGCGGGCAGCCCGTTGGGCGGGAGCCCGGCCCCCGCCAGCGCCCCGTGGTAGACGGCGGCGCGCACCCGGGCCACGTCCGTGCCGGTGACCTGGGCCACCGCGCCGGCCGGCAGCCGTTCGCCCACCCGCAGCAGCAGCGCCGCCCGGGTCTCCCGGCTGAGCCCCAGCAGCGCCCGCCAGACCGCCGGCTCCACCTCCTCCGGCGCCTCCGACGGCGTCTGCGGCCCGGCCTCCCGCCGGACCAGTTGCCATGCCAGGCGGAGGACCCAGGCCGGGGAGGAGAGGTGCGTCAGGTGCGGGATCCCCTGTCGCCACGCCGCCTCAAAGGTGCGCAGGGTCAGCAGCTCCGCGTGGAGCCGTTCCCCGCACAGGCCGAAGAGGAAGCGGTGGACAGGGTGGACCGTCTGCCGGAACAACGCGTCGAAGGCGGGCCAGTCCCGCTGCGGTGCCTGGGCCAGCAGGTCACGTTCGCTCATGCACGATGTCCCGGTCTCCACGCCCCCGATGGCGGTTTCCTCGCGTCGCCCACGTTAACGTCGGGGCGCTCCCCCATGTTTCTTTTATCGGCAGGACGCATCAGGGCCTGCACCCCGGGGGATCAGGGCGTGGGAGCGCTGCAATGGGGGAAACCCCTCATGCGTTGGGAGAAGGGGACGGCGTACGCTGGGGCCGGGCCCGGCCCCCGGACGCTCTCCATCGGCGTGGGCCTGCCGATGATCGAGAGTGGAGGGAGGGCGTGCGCCGCGCCGGGCGCCCGGCGCCCGCATGCCCGCCCGTGCACGGAAGCAGACGCCACCAGGAGCGGCCGTTCATGACCACCACGCAGAGCCCGCCCCGGGACGTGCCCTTCATCCCGGCGCCGCAGAGCATCGCCGAGACGGGCCTGGAACCCTCGCTGGTAGCGGACCTCATCCTCAAGGCGGTCTACCTCCAGGGCCGGGCCGCCGGCCGGGACATCGCCGACTTCCTGGCCCTCCCCTTCCGCGTGATCCAGGAGGGGCTGGAGTTCCTCCGCCGGGAGCAGTACTGCGAGATCCTGCCCGGTTCCGGCACCTCGGAGCAGAGCTACCGGTACACCCTCACCTCCCGCGGCGCGGACAAGGTGGCGGAGGTCATGGAGCGCAGCGCCTACGTGGGGCCGGCGCCGGTG
Organism: Dehalococcoidia bacterium; assembly: GCA_036564075.1. Taxonomy (GTDB): domain Bacteria; phylum Chloroflexota; class Dehalococcoidia; order DATCLE01; family DATCLE01; genus DATCLE01. Next base: position 14,229 of record DATCLE010000224.1, on the reverse strand, counting down.
CCGCTGCGGGTCTACGTGGAGGCGGTGCGGTACCAGTCGGTGCGGGGCGCGGCCCTCTCGCCCCGGGAGCTGGAGGCGGCGCTGGGGGACCTGGTGCTGAGCCGCCGCACCCTGCGGACCCTGGGCCCCGCCATCAACTCCGGCCGCTCCGTGCTCCTCTTCGGCGCGCCGGGCAACGGCAAGAGCACGGTGGCGGAGCGGCTGGGCCGCATGCTGCCGGGCAACGTCCTCATCCCCTACGCCGTGGAGGCGAACGGCCACATCATCCGGGTGTTTGACCCCCGCATCCACGTGGCCGTGGAGAGCCCCGAGGAGGAGAACGGCGACGGGAACGGCGGACTGACGGCGGGCGTGGAGCGGCGACGGGACCGCCGCTGGATCAAGTCGCAGCGGCCCATGGTGGTGGCCGGCGGCGAGCTCACCCTCCAGAACCTGGAGCTCCTCTACGACCAGACCTCCAAGTTCTACGTGGCGCCGCTCCAGATGAAGGCCAACAATGGGGTGCTGCTGGTGGACGACTTCGGCCGTCAGCTCATCCGGCCCAAAGAGCTGCTGAACCGCTGGATCGTGCCGCTGGAGAAGGGGTGGGACTACCTGAGCTTCCAGACGGGCGAGACCGTCTCCATTCCCTTCGACTGCCTCATTGTCTTCTCCACCAACATGCCGCCGCGCCAGTTGGGGGACGAGGCGTTCCTGCGGCGCATCCGGCACAAGGTGCTGATCCCCAACCCCACGCGGAGCGAGTTCGAGGAGATCTTCCGGCGCACGGCGCAGCGCATGCGCGTGCCCATGGAGGAAGACGCCCTCCAGTACCTCATCGAGACGTACTACGTGGCCCAGGGGCGGGAGTTCCGGGGCTGCCACGCCCGCGACATCATCGAGCTGATGCTGGACATCGCCCGGTTCGAGGGGGTGCCGCCGCGCGTGGACCGGGAGTCCATTGACCGGGCCTGCGCCGCCTACTTCATCGAGGAGTAGCGGCGCCGGTTCAGGAGGCCTCCTCCGGATCCGGCAGCCCCAGGAGCCGCCGGCGGGCCGCGTCGTACCGCTCCTTGGACTTGCTCTCGCGCGTCAGCAGCGCCTTCAGGTGCAGGGGGTCCATCCGTTCCCCCTCTAGGAAGACCGCGTGGACCCGCGCCAGGTCCTCCATCCACCGGTCGTAGGCCTGCCGGTACTCCTGCCTCGCCGCTTCGTCCACCCGTACCTGTACCACCGTCTGCCTCCCGCAGGGTCACCACGCCGCCCGGAGCGCCGTCCCGGCGGCGCCGGGTCCCGCCAGCCACCGGGCCGCGCCCTCTGGCGCCGCTCCCTTGCTCCCCAGGGCGGTGAGGGAGGCGCCCGCCTGGACCAGCGTCGCCTCGCTGGATTCGCGCCTCCCGGGTGAGGTCCCCGGTTGTTCCGCGGCCCCCCGGCCACGGGGGCCATGAGGGGCTTCCGGCGGCGGGCACGGCGGGGTTCCCCGCCCGTCCCACTCCTGCAACGGCTCCGGGAGGCGTCCGCCGGCGTCCGGCGGTTCCGCCTCCCGGTTCGCGCGGGGCACCGTCCCCCTGCCGGGACGGCCCGTCAGGAGTACCGCTCTTCCTTCCACGGGTCCCCGTGGATGTGGTAGCCGTAGGTCTCCCAGAAGCCGGGCCGGTCCCGGTCCATGAACTCCAAGCCCCGCACCCACTTGGCGCTCTTCCAGAAGTAGAGGTGCGGCACCACCAGCCGCAGCGGCCAGCCGTGCTCCGGCGCCAGCGGCTGCCCGGAGTGCTTATGGGCGAAGAGCACCCCGTCCCGCAGGAGATCGTCCAGGGGCACGTTGGTGGTGTAGCCGCCGTAGCTGTGGACCATGACGTACCGGGCCTCCGGCTTCAGCCGGACCTGCGCCAGCAGGTCCTGGAAGCGCACGCCCTCCCACTCGTTGTCGAACTTGCTCCAGTGGGTCACGCAGTGGACGTCGGAGACGTCCTGGACCTGTGGGAGGGCCATGAACTCCTCCCACGTCCAAGTCTTCTCCTCCTCCACCAGTCCCCAGACCCGGAAGGTCCAGGTGCTCAGGTCAATGCGCGGGATCCCGCCGTAGTGGAGGACCGGCCAGCCCTCCGTGAGACGCTGGCCCGGCGGGAGGCGGTCTCCGTACCGGGCTTCCTGCTCTTTCCGGCGCTGCCGGAAGATGTCCAGCGACACGTGCCCGCTCCGTTCTCGTGCTGCATCCGGGGTGCCGGCCGTCGCCCTCCGGTGGAGGGCACGTCCATGATACCAACCACCGGATCGCCCCAGCAAGGAGCGCCGGCCGCCCCTCCGGCTCAGCGGTTCCGACGCCGCTCCAGGGAGACCGGCCCCGCCCCATCCCATGTCCCGCCGGGCGGCATCGGAACCCCGCCCCGATAAGTCTTATGTCATCTGTCCCCTTCCGCCGGGAAGGGCGGCGGATCTGGCGCCGCGCCGCCGGCTCCGTCGCTTCCTGTGCTTCCCCTGCTGTGGAACGACGCGGCATGACAGAGGGGCGGCAGGGCCGCGGCGGCCGGTGGCCCGTAGGCCGGGCGGCGGGTAGACTGGGAGACGATGCGCCCTCCACGACAACCCGCCGCTATCCTCTGGGACCTGGACGGTGTCCTGGTGCTCTCCGCGGAGCTCCACTACACCTCCTGGCGCCACGCCCTGGCCGAGGCCGGCGTCACCATGACGCACGAGCAGTTCTGGGAGACCTTCGGCCAGCGGAACGAGGAGATCCTGCGCCGCTTCCTGGGGCCGGACGCGGAACCCGCCCTGCTGGCGCGGGTGGCGGACCGGAAGGAGCGCGCCTACCGGGAGCTGGCGGCGGAGCGGGCCGCGCTGGCGCCCGGGGCGGAGGCGTGGCTGCAGGAGGCGGCGCGGCGGGGCATCCGCCACGCCATCGCCTCCTCCACGCCGCGGGAGAACGTGGAGGTGGTGCTGGGCCGCCTGGGCATCCGCGACCGGTTCGCCGCCGTCTGCGCCGCTGAGGACGTGGAGCGGGGGAAGCCGGCGCCGGACATCTTCCTGGCGGCGGCCCGCGCCCTGGGCTGTACGCCCGCGGACTGCCTGGTGGTGGAGGACGCGCCGGCGGGGGTGGCGGCGGCGAAGGCGGCGGACATGCGCTGCCTGGCGGTGGCCAGCGGCCACCCGCCGGAGCGGCTGGCGGAGGCGGACCTGGTGGTGGCCTCCCTGGCGGAGCGGAGCCCGGCAGCGGTCCTGGCCGCGCTGTACGCGGAGGGGTAGGGAAGCGGGAGGCGCGGGACGGCGGGCCGCACGGCCCGCCGTCCGGGGTCCTGCTCCTGGACGGGGCGCTACATCTGCTGGCTCTGGCCGCCCGCCGGGATCTGCTGGGTGCCGCCGCCCGCCTTCACCTCGATGCGCTTGGGCCGGGCGTGCTCAGACTTGGGCACCATGACGGTGAGCACGCCGTTGTCCAGGCTGGCCTGCACCTGGTCGATGTTCACCTGCTCCGGCAGGGTGATGGTGCGGGAGAAGGTACCGGCGCGCCGCTCCCGCAGCAGGTAGTTCTCGGAGCGCTCCTCCCGCTCCTCCTTCCGGTTGGCGCGGATGGTGAGGGTGTTGCCGGTGGCGGTGATGTCCACGTCCTCCGGCTTCACGCCAGGCAGCGACGCACGGATCTCGTAGTCGTTGTCGTGCTCAATGACGTCCATGGCCGGCGTCATCACCATGGTCGCCTCCCGTTCCTCGGGCCGGCCCCACAGGTCCTCGAACATCCGCGCCATGCGCTCGCGCATGCTCTCCATCTCCCGGAACGGGTCCCAACGTTGCATCATGGCCGTCAACCCTCCTCGTGGTGTGTGGTCGCCGGGGGCGCAGGGGCCTCCATCCGGAGCTTCGCGCCGGTACGGAGGCCGCTGCATCGGCCAGGTGTGGTATTCGCCGAGGGGGCTAGGCCTGGAAGACGTTGACGCCGCGGGACGGGTCGTGGGAGACGCGGCCGCGCAGGCCCACCGCCTCCTCCCGGGTCCACGCCAGCAGGGCGTCCCGCTGGAAGGCGTTGGCCACGAAGCGGCGGCCGTCCGCCAGCCGGCCGATGACGATGCCGTACTCCGGCTCGCCGTCGCGGCCGAAGACGACGGTGTACGTCTCGATGGTGGCGTCGCCTTCGGCCCGGTCCGCCACAGGCGGCCCCGGCTGGGCCTCCACCTCCGCCTGGATGGCGGCGTTCTCGGCGGGACGCCAGGGGCCGGGCGGCGGCTCCGCGCTGTAGATGCCGGCGGCGTGCTTGGTGACGTAGTAGCCGTTGGCGGTGACCAGCCCCTTGGTGCCGGGCCGGGCGCGCAGGCGCTCCACCATGGCGGCAATGGCGTGGGTGGTGTAGTTGTTGCCCGGCCCGCCGAAGTACGGCAGCCCGCCCGTCACCGTGAGGGGGCGGGGGTCGTCCCGGGGGATCCCCAGCATGTCGCAGGCGATCTGCACCACGGAGGGGAAACAGCTGTAGAGGTCGAAGAAGTCGATCCGGTCGATGGTCAGGCCCGCCAGCTCCAGCACGGCGCGGCCCACGGCCCGGATGGCGGGCGAGGTGTAGTAGTTCACCCGGTCGCTGACGAACCAGCGGTCGTGGGCGTGGGCGCCGCTCCAGAGGTAGACCCAGCGATCCCGGGGGATGCCCAGTTCCCGCGCCGTGGCGTCCGTAGTGAGGATGAGGGCGGCGCCCTGGTCCACCTCCATGATGGCGTTCAACCGCTTGGGGTAGGGGAAGGCGATCCAGCGGTTGTCCGGCGCGGGCTGGGCCAGCTCCTCCGCCGTCCGGGCCTGGGGGAACCAGGCGTAGGGGTTGGCGGCCGCCACCTGGGTGAACCGGGAGAACAGCGCCCCCATGCGCTGCTGGTGCTCCGGGATGGACTCGCCGTAGTGGGCGCGGAGGGCGTTCTCGAACAGGGGGTACAGGCGGATGGGGATGTCCGCGTGGTGGGCGTTCTCCACGTCCGTGGTGCCGGGCCGGTCCACGCCGAAGGTGACCTGCGGCCGGGAGCGCGGCGTCCACGGCAGCTCGGCCCCGGCGGCCCGGGCCCGGCGGTAGGAGTGCATGGCCTCCGCACCGGCAATGAGGGCCAGGCGGACCCGGCCCCGTGCCAGGCGGTCGGCCGTCTCGTTGACCAGCCACTGGGGTGCGTTGCCGCCCGCGGCGCTGTAGAGCCGCTCCCGCGCTTCGGCACCCAGGCGGGCCGCCAGGTCCCCGGGCGGATCCGGGGAGGGCCAGGAGAAGACGTTCACCACCTGCACGGAGTCCGCCCGCGCCAGGAGGCCGGGGACCCCGGCGTCCTCCTCCGCCCGGCGGGCGGCCGTCTCCATGAGGGCCAGGGGCTCCTGCGCCTCTGCCAGGTCAGCCGTGCGCTGCGTGACCTGGCCCACGCCCACCACCACGGGCAACCCGTACTCAGCCATCTCTCCTCCTGCAGGTCAGCGCGCCGGGGCGGTCCCCTCCAGCAGCCGCGCGCGGTCCACCGCCCTGAGCGCGCGCACGAACTCCTCCAGGGCGTGCACCGTGGCCTCCCGCCGCTCCGGCGGGATGACGGCCATCACCTCCCGGATGTAGGCCCGGCCCGCCTCGCCCACCTCCTCGATCATCCGCCGGCCCTCCTCGGTGAGGTAGAGGCGGATCACCCGGCGGTCCTCCGGGTCGTCACGGCGGGCAATGAGGCCCTGGCGGACCAGCCGGTCCGTGAGGCCGGTGACGGTGGACGGGCTGACCAGCAGCACGTCCGCCAGACGGCCGGGCGTCAGCGGCTCCTGGGCCCGCAGCACCGCCAGCACCCGGAGCTGCGCCAGGGAGATGTTGCGCTCCTCCCACAGCCGCAGCCGGAGCAGGTCCAGCGCGGCCATGGCCTTGCCGTACGCCTCCACCGCGCGGTCCACCAGGGCCCGGTCCATGCTGTCCTCCCCGGCCGCCATTCTGAGGCCCTACTCCACCACGTTCAGGTCTGCCACGCGCCAGCGGCCTTCCACCAGCCGCCAGCGCGTCTCCAGCACCACCTCGCGGCCGGCGCCGCGCAGGGCCAGCCGGTAGAGGGGGTCGCCCTCGCGGGTCCCCGCGGGCGTCAGCTCGAAGCTCTCCAGGTCGCCCGCCTGGCCGGAGCCGCCCAACTGGCCCTGGAGGGTCATCACCTTGGCCATGGCCTCCGGCGTGAGGGCGGCCATGAGGGTGGCCAGGTCACGGTTCTCCAACGCCACGGCCAGGCCCTTCACCGCCGCCGCCACGTCCGGTGCCTGTTCCGGGTTGGTGGCCACGTTCCCTTCCTCCCGGCGGGGCGCGTCAGGCCCGCGGCAGGCCGAGGCCACGGGTGGCGATGACGCTGCGGTTGATCTCACTGGTGCCGCCGGCGATGGTGGCGGAGACGCTGCTCAGGTAGGCGTGCTCCAGGCGGCCGCGCAGCCGCGCCCACTTGGAGCCGGGCGCCAGCTGGCCGTACAGGCCCAGGAGCGCCAGGCCCGTCCGCGCGATGCGCTGGCTCAGCTCCGCGCTGTACGTCTTCACCAGGGACGCCTCGTAGTTCGGCACCTGGCCCTTGGACTGCAGCCAGGCGACCCGGTAGGCGAGGTTCCGCGCCACCTCCACCTCGATGAACCGCTCCGCCAGCGCGGCGCGGGCCGGCCCCGTCACCTCCGCCCGGTGCTCCCGGGCGTACGCCGCCAGGTCCTCCAGCGTCCGCTGGGAGCCCGCGGCGCTCCCGATGGACGACCGCTCGAAGTCCAGCGCCACGGCCAGCTGGTACCAGCCGCGGTTCTCCACCCCCACCAGGTGGTCCGCCGGGATCCGCACGTCCTCGAAGAAGACCTCGTTGAAGCCGTGGTCGCCCGCCATGTTGATGAGCGGCCGGACGGTGATCCCCGGCCGGTCCATCTCCACGATGAACATGCTGATCCCCTTGTGCTTCGGGGCGTCCGGGTCCGTGCGGGCGGCCAGCCAGCCTAGCTGCGAGCGGTGGGCGCCGGAGGTCCAGATCTTCTGCCCGTTGATCACGTACTCGTCGCCGTCCCGCACGGCGCGGGTCTGCAGCGCCGCCAGGTCGCTCCCCGCGCCCGGCTCCGAGTAGAGGGTGCACCACGTCTCCTCATCCCGGACGATGGGCGGCAGGTAGCGCCGCTTCTGCTCCTCCGTGCCGTAGAGCATGAGGGCCGGTCCCACCCAGGCGATGCCCATGCTGAAGCCCACGGGCGCCCGGCGGTAGGCCATCTCCTCGTTGAACAGGAGCTGCTGCATGACGGAGGCCTCCCGGCCGCCGTACTCCTTGGGCCAGGCCATGGCCAGCCAGCCGCGCTCCACCAGCTTCTTGCGGAACCGCGCCGCGAACGCCTCCTGCTCCTGCGGCGGCGTCTCCATCAGGTCGTCGAAGCCGTCCCAGCCCGCCGGGAGCTCCCGGTCCAGGAACGCGCGCACCTCGTCGCGGAAGGCCAGCTCTTCGGGCGTGAAGGTGAAGTCCATAGCAGACCTCCGTGCTAGACGGCAGGAACCTCTGGGTCCGTGATAGCAGGGAGGCGAAAATTTTGTCAAGGGCGAAGCATCCGCCCGCTGTAACGGCGCCGGTCGCCGGCCGTGGATCAACCGGAAGGACGGGGACGGTCCAGAAGCCGCCTGACCCGACCGATGATCACAGGTGAAGGGGTCCCGCCCCGGGACCCCTCCCCCGAGCCGCGTCCAGGCGGAGGCGCCGCTGTGACGACTCCCACGCACGCCAGGGCAGCCCGCCGGTTGGGGCTGGCAGCCCTGGCCCTGCTCCTGCTGGCACTGGTCCTGCCCGGGCGGACCGCCGCCCAGGAGGGACACGCCGTGGAGTACGACGTGCTCCTCCTGGTGGACATCACCGCGTCCATGCGCGGCGACGGCCCCAACAGCCGCGACATCTGGCCGGAGGTGGCCGCCGCGGTGACCGGCCTCATCGACCGGCTGGCGCCGGGCACGAACGTGGCGGTGGTGCCGTTCGACGCGGGGCCGCGGTGGGGCGCCGTGGCGCCGGGGCCGGTGCCGCCCGGCGGCGATGTGAACCCCCTGCGGCTGGACTCGGAGGCCACCCGGAACCTGCTGAAGCTGCACGTGGGCGCGCTGCCGGTGGACGGCCAGCAGACGCACATCTACGAGTCGCTGGAGTACGGGCTGCGCCAGCTCCAGCGGTGGCGGCAGGCCACGCCCGGCGTGGAGCGTCGGCAATCGCTCTTCCTCTACACGGACGGCCAGGACAACGGGCCCCACGCGGCGGAAGGGGTGGCGGGGCTGGCAGGCCTGGTGAAGGCGTACCAGGACCGCACCGCACCCGCCTACGTGGTGTACCACGACTTGGGGGCCTTCCTCAGCCCGGCGGACCGGCAGCTCCTGGAGGGCGCCGGCGTGACGGTGGCGGCGGGGCCGCCGCCGGCCACGGTCTCCCTGGAGACGCCGGGCATCGAGCTGGGAGAGCTGGAGCCGGGCGGGGAGGCGGCGGTGGAGCTGCGGTTCAGCAGCAGCTTCGCCGACGTGTTCGGGCGGCCGCTGCGCCTCTCGGTGCAGACGGGCGGGACCTCGGCCACGGTGGCCCCGGCGGAGGCGGCGCTGGCGCCGGCGGTCCGCCTGACGCTGCGGGTGGCGGACGGCGCGGAGCCCGGCGTGCACACCATCCGGGTGGTGGTGGAGGCGGCGGACGGCCCGCTGACCATCCTGCCCCAGAACGTGGCGGCGCTCACCTTCCGGGTGCCGGAGCCGCCGCCCCCGGCCGCGGCGGAGCCGGCGCCCGGCGGGAGCGGGCTGGCCGTGCCCTGGGCGGCGCTGGCGGCCGCGGCCCTCGGGGCCCTGGGGTTGGTGGCTGTCGGGGCGCTGGTGGTCACCGCGCGGCGCCGGCAGTGGGGGCCGTTCCGGCGGCCGGATGTCTTTCACCGGCTGCTCATCAAGGAGGGCTCCGCGCCGCGCTCCTTCGTGGAACTGGGGGTCCACATCGTCTCCCTCAAGTCGGCCAACGGGCACGCACGCTGGGTCATCGGCGCGGGGAGCCGGGACGTGCCGCTGCCTCCAGCGGACGGGGTGCGGCAACAGCACGCGCTGCTGGAGCTGGACGGCCGGCGGCTGCGGTTGGTGCCGCTGGAGGGCGTGGTGCTGGTGGAGGGCAGGCCGCTGCCGCCGGCGGGCGGGGCCCTGGCCGAGGGCGCGGTGTTCGAGATCGGCCCCTACCACCTCCGGTACGATCGCGTCGTGGCGTGAACCGCCGGGTTGTGGCGCCCGGCCGGGGCCTCCGCCCGGCGTTCCCCGTCTCCCCCTGACGGCGTCATCCGGCCCCCGCAGGACGCGGCCCGCCGCTGGCGGGGCCGGGCCCCGGTCTGGTACCATCCGCCCCGAAGACCGCACAGCGGGGGAGGGGGCATGGACCTGTTCGAGGCGATGGAGACGCAGCGGGCCATCCGACGGTTCCGGCCGGACCCGGTGCCGGAGGAGGCCATCGAGAAGATCCTGCACGCGGCCACGCGGGCGCCCAGCGGCGGCAACGCCCAGCCGTGGGCCTTCATCGTGGTCCGGGACCAGGAGCTGAAGCGGAAGATCGGGCAGGCGTACCGGGAGGCCTCGGCGGAGTACGCCCGCATCCGCGCGGCGCAGGCCCCGGCCCAGCCGCCACCGGCACCGGCAGGGCGGCGGGTGCGGCCGCCCACCCCCTTCTGGGAGGTGCCGGTGCTGATCCTGGTCTGCCGGCGGACGCTCTACCCACCGGTGGCCACCAGCACGGCAAGCCTGTACGCCTCCGTGTACCCGGCGGTGCAGAACATCCTCCTGGCGGCCCGGGCCCTGGGCCTGGGCACGGTGCTGACCACCTACTTCAAGCTGCGGGAGGAGCCCATCAAGGCGGCGCTGGGGATCCCGGAGGACGTGGAGCCGCTGGCGCTGATCCCCCTGGGCTACCCGCGGGGGCGCTTCGGGCCGGTGCGGCGGCGGCCGTGGCGGGAGGTCACCTTCTTCGACCGCTGGGGCAACGCGCCGGGGGCGTAAGTGGACGCGAAGACGGCGCCCCACTGTCCGGGGCGCCGTCCGGCGCAGTACGGCGTTGCGGCGCGCTACTTGGCGGCGGCCCCGCGCCACGCCTCCAGGCGGTGCAGGCCCTCCTCCAGTTGCTCATCCGGCGTGGTGAGGGAGATGCGGATGTACCCTTCGCCCTGGGGGCCGTAGCCGGTGCCGGGCGTCACCACCACCGCCACATCCTCAATGAGCCGCGCCGCGAACTCCGCGGAGGTGTAGCCCTCCGGGATGCGTGCCCAGACGTAGAGGCTGGCCTTGGGCGGCGTCACCCGCAGGCCCAGCTTCCGCAGCACCTCCACCACCCGGTCGCGCCGCCGCTGGTAGATGCGGTTGTGCTCCTGGATGCAGTCCTGGGAGCCCCGCACGGCGGCGATGGCCATGCGCTGGATGGCCTGCGGGATGCCGGAGTCCAGGTTGGACTTCACCCGCATGAGGGCGTCCACCATGGCGGCGTTCCCCACCACCATGCCGATGCGCCACCCCGTCATGTTGTAGGACTTGGAGAAGGAGTGGAACTCCACGCCCACCTCCCGGGCGCCGGGGGCCTCCAGGAAGCTGACGGGCCGGTAGCCGTCGTAGGCCACCTCGCTGTAGGGGCCGTCGTGGCAGATGGCCACGCCGTACCGTTTGGCGAAGTGGACGGCCCGCTCGAAGAACTCCAGGTCCGCCACAGCGGCGGTGGGGTTGTTGGGGTAATTGAGCCAGAGCACCTTGGCGCGGTGCGCCACGTCCGCCGGGACGGCGTCCAGGTCCGGCAACCAGCCGTTCTCCTCCCGCAACGGCAGGAAGTAGGACTCGCCGCCCGCGAACATCGTGCCGATGGCGTACACCGGGTAGCCGGGGTCCGGCACCAGGGCCACGTCACCGGGGTCGATGAAGCAGAGGGCCATGTGGCCGATGCCCTCCTTGGAGCCGATGAGCGGCAGCACCTCCTTGTGGGGGTCGAAGCGGAGGCCGAAGCGCCGCTCGTACCACTCGGCGATGGCCTCACGGAGCTCCGGCAGGCCGTCGGACTCCGGGTAGCGGTGGTTGGCCGGGTCCTTCGCCGCTTCGATGAGGGCATCCAGGATGTGCGGCGGCGTGGGGAGGTCCGGGTCGCCGATGGCGAAGGTGATGACGTCGATGCCCGCGGCCCGCTTCTCCGCGATCTTGCGGCTGATCTCCGCGAACAGGTACGGCGGCAGTGCCTCGATCCGCCTGGCCAGCTTCATGGCACGCTCCTTTGCACAGGCTTGTCAGGGGAGGTCCCGGCGGTAGGTGAGGCCGGCCCCCTGGGGCGTGAAGCCGGCGCTCCGGAAGAGCTGGAGCATGTCGTGGTCGCCGGAGGGCACGGCCGCCTCCACCCGGCGGGTCCCCTGACCGGCCAGCCAGGTGAGGGCGTGGTGCAGCAGCGCGCGGCCGGCGTCGCTGCGGCGGGCGCCCGCCACCACGCCCAGCGCCTCGATGGCGCCGACGCCGTGGGCGGTGGTGCGGGCCACGGCCGCGCCCACCATGGCGCCGTCGGCGTCGCGGGCCACGGCGGTACGCAGCTCCTCCTCCGCGCTGGAGACCAGGAAGGCGGGGCCGGCGGGCGCGTCGCCCAGCACGCTGGTCAGCAGGTCCACCACCGCCTCCCCCTCGCCCGTGCCCGCCGCCAGCACCGTCACCGGCGCCTGGCCCACGGAGGCCGCGGCGGCCGCCGTGAGGTCCAGACACGTGAGCCGCAGCCACTCGGCGCCGGGCTCGAACCCGTGGTTCCGCAGCACGGGCTCCACGTAGGGCCGGCGCGGCGCGTCCGTGAAATCGATCTCCAGGCGGTCGAAGCGCTCGCCGGCCCGCCCCTGGGCCAGCAGGCGCTGGAGCAGCCCGCCGAAGCCGGAGCGGAGCTCCTCCACCCCCGCGAAGCCGTAGTTGAGCTTGAGCCGGCGCTCGAAGGGGATGCCGAAGAGGACGTTCCCGCCGTCCTCCACCACCAGATCGCCGTGGCCGAGCCGGGCCCGCCGGAGCTCGTCGTCGCCCCAGGTGACGTTGCGAACCGCAGGCCGGCGCGGCAGGGACAGCCGATGCGCTGCGAGCGTGGCCATGTCTGCCGCCGTGCGGCGCCTCACCTCCCGTTCTCGTGTTCCTCCGTGGATTATACGGGAGAGGGGCCCCTGGCGCGACGGGTGCCCCTTCGCGGTATTCCCGGCCTGAGCCCACCGTGCTAGGATAGCGGCCCGGCGCTGCGACGGCCCCGCCCTGTGAGGAGGAACCCCATGACGCGGCGATGGCTGGCGCTGTTGCTGGCCGGGCTGGTGCTCCTGCTGCCGGCCGGGGCGGCGGCCCAGGAGGCGGAGGAGGAGGACGGGGACGTGCTGGTCCGCGTCAACGGTCCCCTCCGGGTGGAGCGCGGGGACAGCGTTGGGACGGTGGTGGTGGTGAGCGACACCCTCACCATGGACGGCACCGTCCGGGATGCGCTGGTGGTGGTGGACGGGACGGCCACGGTGACGGGCACGGTGGAGGGGGACGTGACCGTGGTGAACGGGACCCTGGACCTGCAGGACGGCGCCCGGGTCACGGGGGACGTGTTCCTGGCCAACAGCGAGCTGCGCCAGGCGGCGGGCGCCTCCGTGGAGGGCGACATCCAGCGGCGCGGCGAGCTGGCGTTCCGCTGGGCATGGGCGGTCTTCTCCCTCCTGTTCTGGGTGGGCATGACCGTGGCGGTGCTGGTGGCGGGGCTGCTCTTCGCCGCGGTGGGCGGGCGTCAGCTCTCCACGGCGGCGGCCCTCCTGACGGACCGCCTGGGGCCCACACTGCTGACCATGCTCATCGTCTGGATCGGGATCCCCATCCTGGCGGTGGCCGTCCTGTTCACGGTGGTGGGGATCCCGCTGGGGCTGGGGCTGCTGCTGTTCCTGCTGCCCATCCTCTGGTTCCTGGGATACTTGGTGGCGGGCACGCGGCTGGGAGCGGCCGTGACGCGCGCCTTCGGGCGGAGCCGGCTGCCGGAGCACCCGTACCTGGCCGCCGTGGTGGGGCTCCTCATCCTCCAGCTCGTGGCGCTCATCCCGGTGCTGGGCGGGCTGGTGGTCTTCCTGGCGGGGCTGGTGGGCTCCGGGGCACTGGTCTTCTTCGCCGCGCGGGCGTGGCGGCGGCCCGCGGCGCCGCCGGCGGCGCCGGGCGCCTAGCCGGAGGCGGTCAGGCCAGCACCAGGAGGACGGTGTTCTCCTGCACCAGGTCGCCCACCTGGACGCGGACCTCGCGGACGGTGCCGGGGCGGGGCGCCTCCACAGGGATCTCCATCTTCATGGACTCCAGCACCAGCAGCTCGTCCTCGGCCTGGACGGCTGCGCCGGGCTCCACCAGCACGCGGACCACGCGGCCCACCATGGGGGAACGGACCTCCAGCACGGCGCCCTCCTCTGGACACGGGGTAGCCCGGGGCGCGCCCGGGCCGGCTGCCTGCATTATTGGCAGGGGGCCCGGCGCCGTCAACGGCGGGCCGGGGCCCGGCAAACCTTGATAGTCAGAGGCTCAAGACTCTTGACAAGCGGACCATGATATGCTAGGATCCCGGCCGGAACGGGCGGCCGGACCCCGCCCGTCAGCAGGCTGGATGGATCAAGGAGGTGATGGGTATGGCTGGCCTGATCCGATGGGATCCGTTCAGTGAGATCCAGCAGATGCGGGAGACCGTGGACCGGCTCTTCGAGGAGCTGTGGCCGTTCCGCTGGTCCGGCGGCAACGGCAGCGCCCAGCCCTACGGGTACGTCCCGGTGGACGTGCGCGAGACGGACGAGGCGGTGGAGGTGCTGGCCTCCCTGCCCGGCGTCCGGCCGGAGGACGTGGACGTCCAGGTGCACGGCAACACCGTGACCATCAAGGGCCGGGTGGAAGAGGAGCAGCAGGAGCAGGGCGCCACGTACCTGCGCCGGGAGCGGCGCTCCGGTGCCTTCCTGCGGTCGCTGGCGCTGCCCGCGGAGGTAGACGCGGACCGGGCGGAGGCCACGGTGGAGCACGGCGTGCTGCGGCTCCGGCTGCCCAAGGCGGAGGCGGCGCGGCCCAAGACCATCAAGGTCTCCGCGCGGCCGGCCCTGGAGGGTGAGAAGGCCTGACCGTCCGGGAACGACGGCACAGCGAAGCGGCGGACCGGTTCCGGCCGGTCCGCCACTTCGCGCTTCCGGCCTGGGCGGCCCTAGCCCGCCACCGCGGCGGCCAGCGCCACGAAGATGGCCAGGACCACCACCGCCGAGATGCCCAGGAAGACCAGGTCCAGCACCGTCGTGTTCATCCGC
>DATCLE010000223.1:0-1767 GCA_036564075.1 Dehalococcoidia bacterium | reverse complement strand
AGCGCCGCCCTGGCGCGGGAGGACCCGGAGCGCGTGCTGCGGGCACTGGGGGACCCGGAGCGGCTGGACCTCCCGGCCCGCCACCACGTCACCCCGGCGGACCTCCGCCCGGACTCCCTGCGCCGGGTCCTGGTGGCCGCCCACCAGGCCTACCCCCAGGACTTCGAAGCGCTGCTGGCCACCCCCGGCATCGGCCCGCGGGCCGTCCGGGCGCTGGCGCTGGCCGCGGAGGTCATCTACGGCGCCCGTCCCAGCACGCGGGACCCCGTGCGCTACAGCTTCGCCCACGGCGGCAAGGACGGCCACCCGTACCCCGTGGACCGCCGCACGTACGACCACACCATCCAGGCGCTGGAGACCGCCGTGCGCCGTGCCCGCCTGGGCCAGCGGGAGCGCATGGACGCGCTGCGCCGCTTGGCCGGCTTCCTGGGCTCGCCTGGCCCCCGCTCCGGCGGTGGAGTATAATGGAGTGTGGTGTCCGTCCGGTCCCTCCACCCCTGGAACGTCTCGCCGGAAGAGGCCATCCGCATCCAACGGCGGCTGGCCTCACAGGTTATCAGCCGGGGAGAGCCGGAGGGGGTGGAACTGGTGGCCGGGGTGGACATCTCCGTGGACCGCGCCGGGCGCGGCCGCGGCGCCGTGGTGGTGCTGAGCTACCCGGAACTCCGGCTGGTGGAGCGGGTGGTGGAGGAGCGGGAGGTGCCCTTCCCGTACGTGCCCGGCCTGCTCTCCTTCCGGGAGGCGCCGGTGTTGCTGCCCGCCCTGGAGCGGCTGCGGCACCGGCCGGACCTGCTGCTGGTGGACGGCCAGGGGCTGGCCCACCCGCGGCGGTTCGGCATTGCCTGCCACTTGGGGCTGCTGCTGGACCTGCCGGCCATCGGCTGCGGCAAGTCCCGGCTGGTGGGCGAGTACCGGGAGCCCGGCCCCGCGGTGGGCGACCGCGCCCCGCTGGTGGACCGTGGCCAGGTGGTGGGCCAGGTGGTGCGAACGCGGGCCGGCGTGAAGCCGGTCTTCGTCTCGCCCGGCCACCGCATCGGGCTGGAGGAGGCGGTGGCGTGGGTCCTGCGCTGCGCGCGCGGCTACCGTCTGCCGGAGCCCACCCGCCTGGCCGACGCGGTGGCCGGCGGCCGGCGCGTCCCGGGGACGGAGCCGCCGGCGGGAGGGCGCCTGCTGTGAGCGGTCGGGGGCTGCGCGGGCTGGACATGGGTCCGGAGGCGCCGCGGGTGGTGCGGGCCGTGGTGGAGACGCCCGCCGGGACCACCGCCGCCTGGAAGTACGATGAGGCGGCCGGGCGGTTCGTCTACGCCGGGGAGTACGAGCTGCCGGTGCCTGCCCACTACGGCTGGGTGTGCGGCACGTGGAACCCGGCGGACGGCGACGAGACGGACGTCTTCATCGTGGACCCGGCGCCCCGCCACACGGGCGAGGTGCTGTGGGCGCGGCCGGTGGCGCTGCTCCGCAAGGCAGACGGCGACCACAAGGTCCTGGCCATTGTCCATCAGGAGGCGTGCCCGGTGAGCGGCGTCAAGCTCTCGCCGGTGAAGCGCGCCATTGAAGCGGCGTTCCACGCCCGGGGCGCCGTCCTGGCGGGCTGGGGCGGCCGCCGGGAGGCGGAGGCCTTCCTGCGGGAGACGGCCGCCCGCCGGAGCGCCGCCAATCTGCCACAGGGGAGGTAGGAGCGAACAACGATGCAAGCGTTGAAACAGGAGCTGAACGAGCTGAAGGAGCGCATCAACCACGTGATGGTGCGTCTTTGACATCCCCGCA
>DATCLE010000222.1:0-2116 GCA_036564075.1 Dehalococcoidia bacterium | reverse complement strand
TCCAGGCGGCGTACCGGCGGGGCGTTGACGGGGCGAACCACTACCACCGCGTCACCAACCACGGCTACATCCACTGGCAGCTCCCGGATGAGCCGCCCCGGCACCTGCGGCTCCAGGTGGAGTGACCCGCGCCGGGGCAGGCGGAGAAGGAACGAGGCCGGGGCAAACGCCGCCGGCCTCTCCCATCGTGCCCGTACGGGGCTGGGTCAGGGGCCCAGCTCCCAGTCCAGCATCATCACCGTTACCTCCTGGCCGGGCAGTACGTCCGTGCTGTGCTCCGGCACCACGGCCAGGCCGTTGGCGCGGGCCAGGGAGCTGAGGATCCCGGAGCCCTGCCCGCCGGAGAGGGAGGCGTACCAGCGGCCCTCGCGCTGGGTCACCACGCAGCGGGCGTAGAACCGCCGCTCATCGGTGATGGGGATGCGGTCTTCGGAGATGGCGCGGACGGTGGGTCGCTCCCAGTAGGGCTTGCCCAGCATCTTGAAGATGGCGGGCCGGCCGAAGAGCTCGAAGGTGATGACGGAGCTCACGGGGTTCCCCGGCAGGCCGATGTGCGGCACCTGCCGACCCCGGTGGGGGAAGGCGCCGAAGGCCAGCGGCTTGCCCGGCTTCATGCGGACGGTCCAGAAGTCGATCTGGCCCTCCCGCATGAGGACGTCCTTCACCACGTCGTAGTCGCCGCGGGAGACGCCGGCGGACGTGACGATCATATCGGCGGACTCCAGGCCCTGACGGATCTTGGCGGTGAGGTCCTCCACGGTGTCGCGGGCGATGCCCAGGAGAAGCGGCACGCCGCCGAAGCGCGTGACCATGGCGGCGATGGAGTAGGCGTTGGCGTCGAAGATCTTGCCGGGCTGGGGCGGCTGGCCGGGCTCCAGCACCTCGTCGCCGGTGGAGAGGATGGCCACCACCGGGCGCCGGTACACGCGGACGGTGCGGCGGCCCAGGGAGGCCAGCACGCCCACCTCCGCCGGCCGTAGCACCGTGCCCGCCGCCAGCACGGTGCTGCCGCGCTGGACGTCCTCGCCCGCGCGGCGGATGTTGGCGCCCACCGCCGCCGCCTTGAAGACGCGCACGGTGCCCGCCGCCGGGCCTGCGCCCTTGGGGACGTGGCGGCGTTCGGCGGGCTCGTCCGTCTCTTCGAAGGGGACAATGGCGTCGGCGCCGGCCGGGATGGGGGCGCCGGTCATGATGCGCACGGCGGTGCCGGGCTGGACCCGGCCCTGGAAGAGGTAGCCCGCCGCCAGCTCGCCGATGACGCGGAGCTCTACGGGGCGCTCCGGGGAGGCGCCGGCGGTGTCGGCGGCGCGGACGGCGTAGCCGTCCATGGCGGTGTTGTCCAGGGGCGGGATATCGAAGCCGGCGACCACGTCCTCGGCCAGGACCTGGCCCAGGGCCTCCAGGATGGGCCGCTCTTCCGGCTCCAGGCGGGCGAAGTGGGCGAGGATGCGTTCCCGCGCCTCTTCGACGCTGATCATGTCCGCGGTGACCATGGCTTCACCCCCGGAGGCCATTGTAGCAAGGCCGCGGGGTGCGGGCCAGGCGGCGGGTCAGCCCAAGCGGACGGCCAGGCAGGTGGTGGTGCGCTTGACGCCCTGGATGGACTGGATGCCCTCCGTGATGGCGCGGCCCAGCTTGTCCAGGTCGTCCGCCTCCACCTGGCTGATGACGTCGAAGGGGCCGGTGACGGTGTCCACGGCCAGGATCCGGGCCTCCGTGAGGTTGAGCTTGCGGATGGCCTCCGTGACGTCGTGGGCGGAGCCGACTTCGGCTTCGATGAGGATGTAGCCGCGGACGGTCATGCGTGCACCTCCTGCGCCGGGGTCCCCCGATCATAGCGCGGCGGCGCGGCCTGTCAAGCGCGGAGGAGGGTGCAGTCTAGGTCCGGCGGGGTTTGATGGTTTCCGGCCGCCGAGGCTGCCGGGAGTTGGAGAGGGGGCCGGTGCTTCGATGGTGTTGCCGGCAAGGAGGGTGTCCTTGGGGGCGCCGGCGCCCGGCCGACGACCGCCACGCGGCTTGGGGGTGGGGGTGGTCGCAGGCTCACGGGGTGAGTGTAGGATGGGACCGGGCCCACGGGTAAGGGCCGGGCGGCACCGGGCCGGGTGGGGGATGGGGG
>DATCLE010000221.1:0-5260 GCA_036564075.1 Dehalococcoidia bacterium | reverse complement strand
TGTCGCGCCCTTCCACCGGCGGACGACGCAGCTCGACGGACCGTCCCGGCCGGGGGGCCCTCAGCATGACACAAACAGGGGTATAGGGCAGCGGCGGGTCTCCAGCCAGCCGCTGCCGGGCATGGACAACGGGCCGTCCACGGACGGCCCGTCGCGGGCCCTCCGGCCGGGTGGCCGGCCCGGCCACTACCCGCGGGCGGTCGTTGTGAACACCGTGGCCAGCAGCGCCACGCCGCCCACAATCAGCCCGATGCCCACCACCCAGGCCAGCAGCTCCGGGAACGCGATGACCAGGATCCCGAAGATGATGAGCAGCGCCGCCACCACCACGGCCACCACCGGCCCCACGCTCTGCGCGACGCCGGAGATCCGCATCTGCACCTCTGACATTCTGGACTGCATGATCTCCGCGCTCACCTCCCGCTACCGGACCCGCCGTCCGCCCGCCGTCAGCGGCTGGATCTGCGCGTCCACTGCCACATCTGCCACCTTCACCCCCAGGTGCTGCTCCACGGCGCTCTTGATCCGCTCCTGCACCTGTTGCGCCACGGCCGGCAGGTTGGCGCCGGGGTCCACGGAGGCCCGCCCCCGGATGTGGAGGCCGTCCCGGTTCTCCTGCACCTCAGACTGGAACTCCCGCACGCCCTCCACCAGGCTGGCCTCCCGGCTGGCCAGCTCCTGCACGCCGGACCGCGATACCGTCACGCGGCCCAGCCCGCCGGACTGGAGCGTCATCCGCGGCTCCCGCCGGCGGGGCTTAGGGAACTCCAGCACCAGCAGGACCAGCCCCAGCACGATGAGCCCCGCCGTAATCGCCACGGTCCACGCCTGATCCGTATCGTCCAGCCCCTCGAACGTCTCCAACCGCCGTTCCAGCCACGGCCACCAAGAGGCGATGCTGGACGCCTCCACACCCACGGCCACCAGCAGCACCACCGCCGCCCCCACGATGGTAGCCAGGGCCAGCACACTCACCAGAAGCCGGTTGAACGCGCTCATCTCCGGCCGCCCCCATCCATGTGCAGGTCGTCGAACGCCACGTCCACCCGCCGCACCGGGCGGGCGCCCAGCGCCTCCGCCTGCTCCCGCGCGGCCCGCCGTACCGCCTCCGCCAGCGCCGGCAGCGACAGCGACGGCGCGTACACCGCCGCCACGTGCACCTCCAGGTCCACGTGCTCCGCGTCCCGGCGGACCACCACGCCCTCCACCCGCTCGCCCGGACCATACGTGGCCGCCACCACCCGCGGGCCCGCGCCGATCTCCGCCACGCCCGGCACCCGCCGGACCGCCTCCCGGATCGCCCGGGCAATGGCCACGTCGCTGCGCGCTCCGTGGGCTTCCATCTCCGCTACTCGACCCGGCGCTGCTCGCTCGCCTGCTCCTCCGGCAGGTAGATGTCCGTCACGTCGATGTTGACCTCCTTCACCGCCAGGCCGCACGTGGCCTGCACGCGGTCCATGACGTTGCGGCGCACCGCGTCCGCCAGCTGGGGGATGCTCACGCCGTAGTCTACCGTCATCGACAGGTCAATGGCCGCCTCGCGCTCTCCCACCTCCACGCTCACACCCTGCGTGGCGGAGGGGCCGCCCGTCACCCGCTGGGCCAGCCCGGCAATGGTGCCCCCGGCCCCCGTGCCCACCAGCTCATGGACGCCGGAGATCTCCCGCGCCGCCGTCCCCGCGATTTTCGCCACCACCTGGTTGGAGATGGACGTCTTGCCGTGCTCCGTCACCAGTTGGGACGCCTGCGCCGCGCCTTGTTGCTCTCGTGGCCGTGCCTCTCGCGCCTCCACCATCGATACCTCGCGCTCCTTCCGTGCCGGGCCCGCTCCGGGCGCCGGCCGCTTCCGTGCCCGCACCCTTGAGCATCCTCCGGGGCGGATGGATCCGCCATACCCCATTGGTTTATCCCGCCCCTCCGAGCGTGGTACCGTCCTCGGCCCTGGCCACGTTTTACGCACCGTTAACGGCCCGTTCACCCGCCCTAAAGCCCCCTTAACCTTCCCCCTGCACCCTGTCCTCGGACACCCGCGCACCGCCCCTGGCGGCGCGCCACCCAGCCAAGGAGGGAACATTGCCCATGCGCCCTAGCCCCGGCCTCCGTGTCCCACCCCTGGCGTCCCTGGCCCTCGCCGCCGCGGCCCTGCTGGCGGCCGCCTGCTCCGGCAACGGCGGCGAAGGCGGCACCCCGGCCCTGACGGGCGACGTCACCATCGACGGCTCCAGCACGGTCTTCCCCATCACCGAGGCCGTGGCCGAGGAGTTCATGGCGGAGCACCCGGACGTCCGCGTGACGGTGGGCGTCTCCGGCACCGGCGGCGGCTTCGAGCGGCTCTGCCGCGGCGAGACCCAGATCAGCAACGCCTCCCGCCCCATCCGCGACGCCGAACGCCAGCTCTGCGCCCAGCACGGCATCACGGACGTGGTGGAGCTCTTCGTCGCCTTTGACGGGCTCTCCGTCCTGGTCAACCCGCAGAACACCTTCGTGGACTGCCTCACCACCGCGGAGCTCAAGCGCATCTGGGAGCCCGGCTCCACCGTCCGCACCTGGCGCGACGTCCGCGCCGACTGGCCCGCCGACCCCATCCGCCTCTACGGCCCCGGCACCGACTCCGGCACCTTCGACTACTTCACGGAGGTGGTGGTCGGCCAGGCCGACGCCTCCCGCGCCGACTACACGGCCTCCGAGGACGACAACGTGCTGGTGCAGGGCATCGCCGGCGACCGCAACGCCCTGGGCTACTTCGGCTACGCCTACTACGTGGAGAACCGGGACCGGCTGAAGCTGGTGGCCGTGGACGGCGGCGGCGGCTGCGTCCGCCCCTCGCCCCAGACCATTGAGGACGGCACCTACACGCCCCTCTCCCGGCCGCTCTTCATCTACACCTCCGCGGACCTGCTGCGGGAGCGGCCGGAGCTGGCGGCGTTCGTGCGGTACTACCTGACGGAGGGCCGCAGCCTGGCCGCCGAGGTGGGCTACGTCCCCGGTAACGAGGCCCGCTACCGGGAGGGGCTGGACCGCCTGGAGGCCGCCCTCCGCTAGCCCCCTGCGTCCGCGGGGCCCGCGGCCGTACGGCCGCGGGCCCCGCCTACCCCCTGCCACGGAGGTACCGCCCATGTCCCCGTCCCGCTCCCTCCCCGGCCGCGCCCCCGCCTTCCGCGGCGGCACCGCGCGCCGCCTGCGTGAGGGCGCCGTGGTGGCCCTGCTCTTCCTCTGCGCCGCCCTCTCCGTGGCCACCACCGTCGCCATCACCTGGGCCCTGGCCAGCGAGACCGTCGCCTTCTTCCGGGAGGTCTCCCTCCTGGAGTTCGCCACTGGGACCCGGTGGGCCCCGCTCTTCTCGGAGCAGGCCTTCGGCGTGCTGCCCCTGCTCTCCGCCACCGTGCTCATCGCCGCCTGCTCCCTGGCCATCGCCGTCCCCGCCGGCCTGGCCGCCGCCGTCTTCCTGAGCGAGTACGCGGGGGAGTGGACCCGCGCCGTCCTGAAGCCGCTGCTGGAGGTGCTGGCCGGCATCCCCACCGTGGTCTACGGCTTCTTCGCCCTCTCCGTCATCGCCCCGGCCCTCCAGCGGCTCTTCCCGGAGACGCAGCTCTTCAGCGCCGCCGCCGCGGGGACCGCCATGGGCGTCATGATCATCCCCTTCATCGCCTCCATCAGCGAAGACGCCCTGCGGGCCGTGCCCCGCTCGCTCCGGGAGGCGGCCTACGCCATGGGCGCCACCCGGTTCGACGTCACCGCCCGCGTGGTGGTGCCCGCCGCCCTCTCCGGCGTCCTGGCCGCCTGCATCCTGGGCGCCTCCCGCGCCGTGGGCGAGACCATGATCGTCACCCTGGCGGCGGGCGGGCAGCCCAACCTCTCCTGGAACCCCCTGGAGGCCATGCAGACCATGACCGCCTACATCGCCGCCGTCAGCCTGGGCGACACGCCCTTCGGCACCATCGAGTACCGGACCATCTTCGCCGTGGGCTCCGCCCTCTTCCTCCTCACCTTCGGCATGAACGTCCTGGGCCAGTGGCTGGTGGCCCGCTTCCAGGAGGCGTACGAATGAGCCTGGCTGAACGCGCCTTCGCCCGGCCGCCCTGGCGGCGCCGCCTCGCCGGCGGGCTCTTCCTGGCCGCCTGCCTGGCGGGCACCGGGGTGGGTCTGGCAGGCCTCGCCCTCCTCGCCGCCGACGTCCTGGTGGAGGGCTGGCCCGTCCTCTCCTGGGACTTCCTCACCTCCTTCCCCTCCCGGGACCCGGACCGGGCGGGCATTAGGGCCGCCCTCTTCGGGACCCTCTGGGTCATGGCCCTCACCGCCCTCGTCGCCGTCCCGGCGGGCATCGGCGCCGCCGTCTACCTCCAGGAGTTCGCGCCGCGGAACCGCCTGGTCCGCTTCATCCAGCTCAACATCGCCAACCTGGCGGGCGTGCCGTCCATCGTCTACGGCATCCTGGGCCTGGCCCTCTTCGTCCGCACCATGGAGCTGGGCCGGAGCGTCCTGGCGGGCGCCCTCACCCTGGCCCTGCTGGTGCTGCCCGTCGTCATCATCGCGGCGCAGGAGGCGCTGCGCGCCGTGCCGGACTCCCTCCGCCACGGCGCCCTGGCCCTGGGCGCCAGCCGCTGGCAGACGGTGCGGGCCGTGGTGCTGCCCGCCGCCCTGCCCGGCATGCTCACCGGCGTCATCCTGGCCCTCTCCCGCGCCGCCGGCGAGACCGCGCCCCTCATCATGATCGGCGCCCTCACCTTCGTCCCCTTCACCCCTAGCGGGCCGCTGGACCGCTTCACCGTCCTGCCCATCCAGACCTTCAACTGGGCCGCGCGGCCGCAGCCGGCGTTCCACCACCTGGCCGCCGGCGCCATCATCGTCCTCCTGGCGCTGCTGCTGGCCATGAACGCCGCCGCCGTGGCCCTCCGCCAGCGGCTCTCCCGCCGGGGACGGCTCTAGGCCGTGCCCGCCCGGCGTCTTCACGGGCCATCTGCCCTTCTCCCGGGTTCCCCTCCCCCGAGTTCGGAGGAGGGACCGGGGGTGAGGGCTCTGCCATGCAGAGCCCTTCCACCCCTCGGGCGGGGTGCGGGGCAGGCGGCAGACCACCTGTGCGATACTGGACCCATCCGATCCCCCGCCGGGAGGTGCCCCGTGACCCGCGTCCTCTTCCTCTGCACCGGCAACTCCGCCCGCTCCCAGATGGCGGAGGCCCTCCTCCGCCACTACGGCGGCGGCCGCTTTGCGGTCTGCTCCGCCGGGACGGAGCCCAAGGGCGTCCACCCCCTCACCGTCC
>DATCLE010000220.1:0-13079 GCA_036564075.1 Dehalococcoidia bacterium | reverse complement strand
CTTCATTGTCTCATAGCTCAAGGTGGAAAAGGTAGTGTAGCCGCCCAGCACGCCCAGGGCCAGGAACTGCCGCAGGCGCGGCGAGAGCAGGGCGCGGCCGTCCGCCAGCTCCAGGAACAGGCCGATGAGGAAGGCGCCGGTGACGTTGACCACAAAGATGCCCAGGGGGCCGGGGCCGAAGCGGTCGTACACCCAACCGGAGACGGCGTAGCGTCCCAGCGTGCCCAAGGCGCCACCCAACGCCAGCCAGAGGTAGGTCACGCGGCACATCCTCCGTTCGCTTTGATGCTGGAAGGCGGGCACAAAAAGAACCCCTACCGAACGCACCCTCGGTAGGAGCCATCAGCCCTGTCCGGCCCGCTGGGCAGGGCGGTTCACGGCGAGCTCCATCGCCGGAAGTAGCATAGCCCAAGCCGCGGGTACCGTCAACGCGGCCGACCGTGTACAATCCGCTGCGATGGAGCAACTGGCGACGGGAGTGGACGTCATCGAGCTGAGCCGGGTCCGGCAGGCGCTGGACCGCCACGGCGAGCGGTTCCTCCGCCGCATCTACACCCCAGCGGAGCTCACTTTCTGCCGGGGCCGCCTCAGCGAGCTGGCCGCCCGGTTCGCCGCCAAGGAGGCGACCATGAAGGCGCTGGGCACCGGCGTGCGGGGCGTGGGCTGGCGGGAGATCGAGGTGATGCCCAACCGTCGCGGCAAGCCCATGCTGAACCTGTACGGACGGGCCCGGGCCCGGGCGGAGGCCATAGGGCTCCAGGGGCTGGACGTGAGCCTCACCCACTCCCGGGAGTACGCGGCCGCCGTGGTGGTGGGCCTCCGCACCCACCGGGTGCCGGAGGAGGACCGCCCGCTGACGGCAGAAGAGGTGGCGGAGCGCCGCCGCCGGGTCCTGGAGGAGCGGCGCCGGCGCGCTGCGGGCGGCGCCGGCTGACGGAGCGTTCAGGACGCCCCGCCGTTGCGGGGCGGCGTACGGCATGAAGCTGGTCACCAGCGAGCAGATGCGGGAACTGGAGCGCCGGAGCGAAGAGGCCGGCGTCTCCACGGCGCAGCTCATGGAGAACGCCGGCCTGGCGGTGGCCCAGGAGACGTGGGTGAACCTGGGCACGCTGGAGGACCGGCGCATCCTGGTGCTGGCGGGCCCCGGCAACAACGGCGGCGACGGCCTGGTGGCCGCCCGCTACCTGTTCGACTGGGGCGCGGAGGTGTGCGTCTACCTGCTGCGGCGCCGGGGCGAGGACGACGCCAACTACCGGGAGGTGGTCCTGCGGCAGATCCCCACGGCCGCCGTGGAGGAGGACCCGGAGCTCCGGCAACTGGAGGCGTGGCTCCAGGGCAGCCACGCCGTGGTGGACGCGCTGCTGGGCACGGGGCGCGCCCGGCCCGTGGAGGGGGCGCTGGCGGAGGTGCTGCGCCGCCTGCGGGCGGCCCGGGAGCGGCCGCTGCCGCCGCGGATCATCGCCGTAGACCTGCCCACCGGCGTGGATGCGGACACGGGCGCCGTGGACCCCCTCACGGTGGAGGCGGACGCCACGGTGGCGCTGGGGCTGCCCAAGCTGGGCCTCTACGTGCTGCCCGGCAGCCGCTACGCGGGGCGGGTGCAGCCGGTGGAGATCGGCATCCCGGCGGGGCTGGACCAAGACCTGCCGCTGGAGTTGCTGACCCGGTCCTGGGTCCGGGACCACCTGCCCGCGCGGCCGGAGGACGCCAACAAGGGCACCTTCGGCCGGGTGCTGGTGGTGGGCGGCTCCGCCGCCTACGTGGGCGCCGTCTACCTGGCGGCCTGCGCGGCGGCCCGCGCCGGCGCGGGGCTGGTGACGGCGGCGTGCGTGCCGGCGGTCCGGGCGGCGCTGGCGGCCCGGCTGCCGGAGGCCACGTTCCTGCCGCTGGCGGAGCACGAGGGCGCCATTGAGCCGGGCGAGGCCCGGACGGTGCTGGACGCGGCGGCCGGCTACTCGGCGCTGCTCCTGGGCCCCGGGCTCACGCAGCATGAGTACGCCCAGTCCTTCGTGCGGCTGGCCCTGTTCGGCCTGCCGGCGGAGGTGCCCGCCGTGGTGGACGCCGACGGGCTGAACGCCCTGGCGCGGACGGAGGGCTGGTGGACGCGGCTGCGCTCCCCCACGGTGGTGACGCCGCACCCGGGGGAGATGGCCCGGCTGCTGGGCGTCACGGTGGAGCAGGTGCAGGGGGACCGGCTGCGTACCGCCATGGAAGCGGCCGCCCGCTGGCGGGCCGTGGTGGTGCTGAAGGGCGCCAACACGGTGGTGGCCGCGCCGGACGGGCGGGCGGCGCTGAGCCCCTTCGCCAACCCGGCGCTGGCCACCGCCGGCACCGGCGACGTGCTGGCCGGGACCGTGGCAGGGCTGCTGGCCCAGGGTCTGCCGCCCTTCGAGGCGGCGGCCTGCGGCGTCTACCTGCACGCCGCGGCGGGCGAGCGCGTACGGAACGAGCTGGGGGACGCGGGAGCGCTGGCGGGGGACCTGTTGCCGGAGCTGCCGCGCGTCATGAAAGACCTCCGGGCAGGCTGAGCCGCCGGGCCGGCCCCGGCGCCGCCGGAGCGGAGTGCAAGGAAGGAACGCAGATGGACACGGGGGATCGCGTCGTCATCACGGGCGTTGGGGTGGTGAGCCCGCTGGGCCTCACGGGGCAGGAGACGTGGCAGGCGCTGCTGGCCGGCAAGTCCGGCATCGACCATATCCAGAGCTTCGATACGGAGGGGCTGGAGGTCACCTTCGCCGGGGAGGTGAAGGGGTTCGACCCGCTGAACTACATGGATCGCAAGGAGGCCCGGCGGACGGACCGCTTCGTGCAGCTGGCCGTGGCCGCCACGCGGGAGGCGCTGGCCCAGGCGGAGCTGGAGATCACGCCGGCCAACGCGGACGAGATCGGCGTGGTGGTGGGCTCCGGCATCGGCGGCATCGCCACCCTGTTCGAAGGCGTGCAGACGTTCCTTGAGAAGGGTCCCGGCCGGGTGAGCCCGTTCCTGGTGCCCATGATGATCGGTGACATGGCGGCGGGCCAGATCAGCATCATGTTCGGGGCCAAGGGGCCCAACTTCTGCACGCAGTCCGCCTGCGCCAGCGGCGCGGACGCCATCGGCACGTGCTACGAGATCCTGCGCCGGGGCGACGCCAAGATCATGATCACCGGCGGCGCGGAGGCCGGGGTCACGCCGCTGGGGGTGGCGGCCTTCGTGGCGGCCCGCGCCCTCTCCACCCGCAACGACGACCCGCAACGGGCCAGCCGGCCCTTCGATAAGGACCGGGACGGTTTCGTGATGGCGGAGGGCGCAACGATCCTGGTGCTGGAACGGCTGGACTCCGCCCTCCGGCGCGGCGCGCCCATCCTGGCGGAGGTGCTCAGCTACGGCATGAGCGCGGACGCCTTCCACATCACCCAGCCCGCGGAGGGCGGGGAGGGCGGCGCCCGTGCCATGAAGATGGCGCTGCGCAAGGCCCGCCTGGCGCCGGAGCAGGTGGACTACATCAACGCCCACGGCACCTCCACCCCGTTCAACGACCGCGCGGAGACCATGGCCATCAAGACGGTCTTCGGCGAGCACGCGTACCAGATCCCCATCAGCTCCACCAAGTCCATGACCGGGCACCTGCTGGGCGCCGCCGGTGCCATTGAGGCGGCGGTCTGCGCGTGGACCATCCGGGACGGCATCATCCCGCCCACCATCAACTACACCACCCCGGACCCGGAGTGCGACCTGGACTACGTGCCGAACGAGGCCCGCAAGGCGGAGGTGCGCGTGGCGCTCACCAACTCCTTCGGCTTCGGGGGGCACAACGCCACGCTCATCCTGGGACGGTACGAGGAGTAGCGCCGCGGGCCGGTACGGGCCCCGCACGGGGAGGGGATCGGGGCCGCCCGGCGGGCGAATGCGGGAAGCACCTAGTTCCGGCGACAGGCCCGTGCGGCTAGCGTAGGTAGTGAAAACCGGGATGTGCGCGCATCCCCCCATGTCGACCACCCGCGTGGACTTCGCTGCGGACCGCAGGGTCTTGAGAACCGTACAGCACCCATCTCGCCGGGTCCCCCAACCTGGAGAGATCGACGGGACGGGACGCCCTGTTGCTAGCGGATCAGGTGGGGTCGCGGGTCCGGAGGACAACTCATGGACTCACGCACCCTGCATGGTCATGAGGACCGCCATGTGATCCTGGCGGGCACCGCCAGGCTGCCCAGCCAGGTGGCGCCGCTCAACGGCTCCGTGGTGGTCCACCTGGAACTGGAGGTCAACGAGTCGGACGGGACCATCGCCCGCGTGGGCGTCACCGGCGTGCCGCCCCTGGCGGCGGAGCTCCTGTACTCCCTGCTGGTGGGCCGGAGCATGCGGGCGGGCGTGGACCCCGTCATCCAGCAGATCCGGGAGCACTACCGGGGCCCCACCCAGCGGGCCCTGGCGGCGGCGGTGCACAACGCCTTCGCGGCGTACGAGGAACGCCAGCGGCCGGACGAGGCGGGCGGGGGCTGACGCCGGAGCGCGGCGGACCGGCGGTCCCCTGGAGAGGCGGCGTGCAGCGGGCCGCGGAGGTTGCCAGGGGCACCGCCGCGGTGTACGGTACCGGGGAAGGGAGCCCGCCCGGTGGTGCCATGACCGCAGGGATGCAGCGGAGCGAACGGGAACGGTGGGAGGCGGCCATCAGCCACCTCTCCATCTTCGCCTACTGGCTCTCCCTCCCCGCCTTCATCATCCCGCTGGTCATCTGGCTGGTGGAGCGGCAGGAGCGGCCGTGGGCCGCGGGTCAGGCGCTCCAGGCGCTGCTCTACCAGCTGGCCGCCTTCGTGGTCTTCTTCCTCCTGGGCACCGTCTGGGTGCTGCTCATCATCCTGCTGGCCGTGACCATCCTGGGCATCGCCCTGATCCCGGCGGTGGTCATCCTGGGCATCCCGCTGCTCCTCCTCTACGTGGTGGTCACGTACGGGTACGCCGTCTACGCCGCTGTCCAGACGCTGGACGGCCGGGACTTCCGCTACTGGCTGGTGGCAGACCTGGCGGGCATCCGGTAGCGGCCGGCGGGCGGTTGCGGCCCGCCGCCGCTTGGGCGACAATGGACGTGGCCGGCAGGACCCGCACGTAGCTGCCGCGGAAGGGGCACCACCACGAACGTCACCACCGCTCACTCCCGCCGGCGCTGGCTGCTCCGGCCGGCGCCCCCGTCCGACCCGCTGTCCGGGACGCCGTACCCGGCCGTGGTCCGCCGGCTGCTGCTGAACCGGGGCATCACCACGCCGGAGGAGGCGGCCGCGTTCCTGGAGCGCCGCTCCCCGGTGGACCACGACCCCTTCCTCCTCCCCGGCATGGCCGTCGCCGTGGAGCGGCTGCTGGCGGCCGCCCGCCGGGGCGAGACGGTGGGCGTCTTCGGCGACTTCGATGTAGACGGCGTCACGGCCACCGCCATCCTGACCCACGCCCTCCGCTCCCTGGGCGCCCGGGTCATCCCCTACCTGCCCCACCGCTTCACCGAGGGCTACGGCCTGAACGTGGACGCCCTCACCACCCTCCACGCCGACGGCGCCTCCGTGGTGGTGACGGCGGACTGCGGCATCAGCTCCGTGGACGAGATCGCCCACGGCTCCGCGCTGGGGCTGGACGTCATTGTGCTGGACCACCACGCCGTGCCGGCGGTGCTGCCCGCCGCCTACGCGGCGGTGAACCCCAAGCTGGCAGGCTCCGCGTACCCCCACGCGGACCTGGCCGGCGTGGGGGTGGCCTTCAAGACGGTGCAGGCGCTGTTCAAGGCCGTGGGGCGGGAGGCGGACGCCGCCCGGTACCTGGACCTGGCCGCCATCGGCACGGTGGCGGACATGGTGCCGCTGCTGGGCGAGAACCGCTGGTTGGTGGCGGAGGGCCTCCGGGCGCTGCGCCGCACGGAGCGGCCGGGGCTCCGCGCCCTGGTGGAGGCCGCGGGCCTGCGGGCGGAGCGCCTGGAGGCGGACAGCATCGCCTACGGGCTGGCACCCCGGCTCAACGCCGCCGGTCGGCTGGAGCACGCGCAGCTGGCCTTTGACCTGCTGGTGACGGAGGACCCGGAGCACGCGGAGGCCCTGGCCCGCCGCCTGGACGAGCTGAACCGCGAGCGGCAGCGCCAGACCCAGGAGGCCGTGGAGCTCTGCAACGCCCTCCTGGCGGAGGAGCCGGACGGCGCGCCGCTCCTCATGGTGGGGCACCCGTCCCTCTCCGCCGGCATCGTGGGGCTGGTGGCCAGCCGCCTGGCGGAGCGCTTCCACCGGCCCGCCGTGGTCTACGAGCAGGGGCCGGAGACCAGCCGGGGTAGCTGCCGCAGCATCCCGAAGTTTGACGTGGCGGCGGCGTTGCGGGCCTGCTCAGACCTGCTGGTCCGCCACGGCGGCCACCGGCAGGCGGCGGGCTTCACCGTGGCCAACCGGGACCTGCCGGAGCTGAAGCGCCGCCTCACGGAGATCGCCCGGCAGGAGCTGGCGGATGTGGAGCTGACGCCGGCGGTGGAGATCGACGTGGAGCTGCCGCTGCACGGGCTCCGCGGGACGGAGCTCCGCTGGCTCCAGCGGTTCGCCCCGTGCGGCACCGGCAACCCGGAGCCGTCCTTCCTGAGCGAGGGCGTGGTGGTGCAGGAGGCAGCCGTGGTGGGGAACGGCGGGCGGCACCTGCGCCTGGCCTTCCGGGCCGGGAACGTGGTCTGGCGGGCCATCGCCTTCGGCTTCGGGGAGGAGGACGTGGCGCCGGGCGACCTCCTGGACATCGTCTACCACGTGGCGGCGGACCGGCGCGGCCACGGCCTGGAGCTGCGCATCCAGGACCTGCGGCGGTCGCACCTGGCCGGCTGACCCCGGCCGCTCCGTCCTTCCTTCGCGGCCCCCGGGCGGGTATGATGGTGCCGCTCCGTGCAGGGCGGGAGGACGCCATGGCCGCTGGACCCCCGGGCAGCCTCCGCTCGCTGGTGGCGCTGCTGGCGGCGCTGGCGCTGGCCGCCGCGGCGTCCTGCGGCGGCGGGGGCACCCTCCCCGTGGACGACCCCGAGGCCACCCTGGAGCGGCTGGAGGAGGCGCGGCTCCGCACCTGGGACCTGCCCGGCCCCTTCACCCTGACCCAGCAAGGCCCCAGCCGGAACGAGGACGCGGCCGCCCGCAGCCCGGAGCCCAACCGGCGGCGGGACGAGTTCGCCCGGTGGGGCCGGGTTGTTGGCTACAGCCAGGAGTTCCTGGCGTCGGACCGGTTCCTGGCCGTGCGGTTCCTCACCGTGGCGTTCAAGACGGAGGACGGCGCCGCCAGTTCCCTGGCCGCGGCCGCCTCCGCGTTCGACAGCGCCCAGGTGCCGGTGGTGCGCTCAGAGGTGAGCCTGGCCTCGCCCCTGGGGGACGAGGCACGCGCCTGGCGCCTCACGTACGACCCGGAGGGCAACCCGGCGGAGGGCCACTACATTGTCTGGCGCCGGGGCCGCCTGGTGCTGAGCGCGCAGACGGTGGCGGAGCAGGGCGCCGCCGGGCAGGCGGACGCGGAGGAACTGGCGGCCGCCCTGGACCGGAAGGTGACGGAGTCCGGCATCCGGTGAGCGCCCGCGTTTGACGGCCCCCGGCGCCCCGGCTATCTTGGCGTCAGACCGCTGCCCGGAGGCCCGCAACCATGGCCGGCGTCCCCCACTACCGCGTGGGCAACCTGGAGCTCTTCGTCGTGAGCGACGGCACCATCTACCTGGACGCCGGCGCCGTCTTCGGCGTGGTCCCGCGCGTCCTGTGGGAGCCCGTGGCCGGGCACCCCAACGAGAAGAACCAGCTTCCCCTGGGCCTCAACTGCCTGGTGGTGCGCGCCGGGGAGCAGGTGGTCCTCATCGAGACCGGCATGGGGAACAAGGTGCCGGACCGGGTGCGGGAGACGGCCTTCCCCGGGGACTACGGCTACCTGCTGGACAACCTGGCCAAGATCGGCTTGCGGCCGGAGGACGTGGACATTGTCATCAACACGCACCTCCACGCGGACCACTGCGGCTGGAACACCGTACGCCGGGGCGAACTGGTGCTGCCCACCTTCCCCCGCGCCCGCTACTACGTGCAGCGGGACGAGTGGGAGGACTTCCTCCACCCCAATGAGCGCACCCGCGGCTCCTACTGGGCGGAGAATCTGGCCCCGGTCCATGAGGCGGGGCAGCTGGCGCTGGTGAACGGCGAGACGCAGATCACGCCGGAGGTCACCGTGATCCCATCCCCCGGGCACACCCGCGGCCACATGAGCGTGGTGATCAGCGCCGGCGGGGAGACCGCCGTCTACCTGGGCGACGTGAACCAGCACCCGGCGCAACTGGAGCGGCCCGCCTGGGTCTCCGCCTTCGACGTGCTGCCGCTGGTCTCGCTGGAGACGAAGCGCCGGCTGGTGGAGCAGGCCATGGCGGGCCACTGGCTGCTCTTCGCCGTGCACCACGCCTTCCCCGGCGTGGGCCGGCTGACGGAGGAGGAGGGCCGCCGCCGCTGGACGCCGGAGCCGCCACCGGCCTGAGCGCCCGCGGCGTTATTCCGCACAAGCGCCCGGACGCGTACACTGGGGGTGGCATGGAGACGCACGGCTCGCTGCGGCACCTGCCCCTGGAGGAGGAGCACCGGCGCCAGGGCGCCCGGATGCAGCCCTTTGCGGGCTGGCTCATGCCGTTCCAGTACCAGGGCATCCTGGAGGAGCACCGCGCGGTGCGCACCCGTAGCGGCGTCTTCGACGTCTCCCACATGGGCCGCTTCTTCATCACCGGCCCGGACGCGGCGGCGTTCCTCCGGAGCGTCCTCACGTACAACGTGGCCCGGCTGGAGACGGGCGGGGCCCACTACGCGCTCCTCTGCAACGAGGCCGGCGGCATCCTGGACGACGTCTTCCTCTACCGCCAGGGCGAGCAACGCTACATGCTGGTGGTCAACGCCGCCCGCGCCGCCCAGGACCTGCGCTGGCTCCAGGACCACCTCCCGCCGGGGGCGGACGTGCGCCTGGAGGACCGCACAGACCGGACGGTGATGCTGGCGCTCCAGGGGCCCGGCGCGGCCCACCACGTCTCGGCGTTGCTGAGCCCGGCCATCCCCGCCCGGCTGCCGGCGCGGGCGCTCACGGAGATCGAGCTGTACGGCTACAAGGCGGTGGTGGCGCGGACCGGCTACACCGGCGAGGACGGCTTCGAGTTCGTCTGCGCGCCGCAGGCCGGCCACGCCTTCTGGGACCGCCTCATGCAGCTGGGCGTCCAGCCGTGCGGCCTGGGGGCGCGGGACAGCCTGCGGCTGGAGGCGGCGCTGCCCCTCTACGGCAACGACATCGACGAGACGGTGAACCCGTACGAGGCCGGGCTGGGCTGGACCGTGGACCTGGAGGACGGCGCGCCCTTCGTGGGGCGGGAGGCGCTGGCCCGCGCCAAAGCGGAGGGGCCGCGGCGGCGCCTGGCCTGCCTGCGCGGCCCCGGCGGGCGGGCCGCCGTCCCCCGGCACGGCTACCCCATCCTCCACAACGGCCGCCCCGTGGGGACGGTGACCAGCGGCGGCTACTCCCCCACGCTGGACACGGTCATCGCCATGGGCTACGTCCCGCCGGAGCTGGCGGCCCCCGGCACGGAGCTGGCGGTGGACGTGCGGGGCAGGCCGCTGGCCATGACGGTGGTGAAGCGACCGTTCTACCGGGCGGGCCGGCCCGGCTAACCACGCCCGTGGGGCGTCAGACGGCGAGGTGGTCATGGCGAGACCGGACGACCGCAAGTATTCCCGGGAGCACGAGTGGGTCCTGGTGGAGGACGGCGTGGGCACCGTGGGGATCACGGACTTCGCCCAGGAGGAGCTGGGGGACATTGTCTACCTGGACCTGCCACCGGCCGGCACCCAGGTGAAGCAGTACGAGAAGATGGGCGAGATCGAGTCCGTGAAGTCCGTCTCGGACCTGTACTCCCCCGTGAGCGGCGAGGTGGTGGAGGTGAACCAGGCGGTGGTGGAGAGCCCGGAGCTGGTGAACCAGGACGCCTTCGGCCGCGGCTGGATGGTCCGTGTCCGCCTCAGCGATCCGGCGGAACTGGACGGCCTCCTGTCCGCCCAGGAGTACGACGAGCTGGTGAGCCAGGGGGAGCCGGGAGCCCCCCGGTGAGCGAGGTGGCAGGGTGACGCACCCCTACATCGCCAACACGGACGCCGACCGCCGCGCCATGCTGGAGCGCATCGGCGTGGAGACGGCGGACCGGCTGTTCGACGACATCCCCGCGGCGTTCCGCCGCCCTGCCCTGAACCTGCCGCCCGCCCTCTCGGAGCCGGAGCTCATGGCGGAGTTGACGGCGCTGGCGGAGCGGAACGTCCACGCCAACGGCGTGCCGTGCTTCATGGGCGGCGGCGCCTACCGCCACTACGTGCCCAGCGTGGTGCGGCACCTGACCGGCCGGGGCGAGTTCGCCACGGCCTACACGCCGTACCAGCCGGAGATCAGCCAGGGCACCCTCCAGGCCATCTTCGAGTTCCAGTCCATGGTCTGCGAGCTCACCGGCATGGACGTGGCCAACGCCGGCATGTACGACGGCGCGGAGGCCCTGGCGGAGGCCTGCCTCATGGCCGTCCACGTCACCGGCCGGCGGCGCATTGCCCTGCTGTCCACCGTCAACCCACTCTACCGGCACACGGTGCTGACCTTCGCCGCCGGGCAGGACCTGGAGGTGGACGTGGTGGAGCCCGGCCACGTGCTGCTGACGGAGGAGCACGCCTGTCTGGCGGTCCAGCAACCCAACTTCTTCGGCTACCTGGAGGACCTGGCCGGGCTCTCCCAGGCCGCCCACGCGGCGGGCGCCCTCTACGTGGTGGGCGTGGACCCCATCAGCCTGGGCCTCTTCCGCCCGCCCGGTGACTACGACGCGGACATTGTGGTGGGGGAGGGACAGCCGCTGGGCAGCCCGCTCAACTTCGGCGGGCCGTACCTGGGGCTCTTCGCCTGCAAGGAGCGGTTCCTGCGCCAGATGCCGGGCCGCGTGGTGGGCCGCACCACGGACGTGGACGGCCGCACAGGCTACGTGCTCACCCTCCAGGCGCGGGAGCAGCACATCCGCCGGGAGCGGGCCACCTCCAATATCTGCACCTCGGAGGCGCTGGTGGCCCTGGCCGCCACCGTCTACCTGACGGCGGTGGGACGCCGCGGCCTGCGGCGCGTGGCGGAGCTGTGCTACCACAAGGCCCACTACGCTGCGGAGCGCATCGCGGCGCTGCCGGGCTACCGGCTACCCCTGCGCGGCACGTTCTTCAAGGAGTTCGTGGTGGAGTGTCCGGCGCCGCCGGCGGAGGTGAACCGCCACCTGCTGCGCCGCGGCATCCTGGGCGGCGTGGACGTGAGCGACCAGGTGCGAAACGGCCTGCTGCTCTGCGTGACGGAGCTGAACAGCCGCGACGAGATCGACCGCCTGGCCGCGGCGCTGGGCGAGCTGGGAGGTGCGCCATGACGGGCCGTCCGGAGGAGGCCGCCCGCACCGTGCCCCTGCACACCGGCGAGCACATCGGCGACCGGCTGACCTTCGACCGCAGCAAGCCGGGACGGGAGGGCGTGCGGCTGCCGGAGCTGGACGTGCCGGCGGCGGCGCTGCCGGACGCCGCGCTGCTACGGGAGGACGTGCGGCTGCCGGAGATGGCGCAGCTGGACATTGTCCGGTACTTCACAGCGCTGTCCCGCATGAACTACAGCGTGGACGGCGGCTTCTATCCGCTGGGCTCCTGCACCATGAAGTACAACCCCAAAGTGAACGAGGACGCAGCGGCGCTGCCGGGCTTCGCCCACGTCCACCCGCTCCAGCCCGCGGAGACGGTGCAGGGGGCGCTGGCGCTCATGTACGGGCTCCAAGAGGCGCTGGCGGAGATCACCGGCATGGACGCGGTGAGCCTCTGCCCGGCGGCCGGCGCCCACGGCGAGCTGACCGGCATCCTCATGGCTAAGGCGTACCTGCGGCACCACGGGCAGACGCACCGCACTAAGGTGCTGGTGCCGGACTCCGCCCACGGCACCAACCCGGCCACCGCCGCCATGGCCGGCTTCCAGGTGGTGAGCATCCCCACCGACGCCGACGGGAACATGGACCCGGCGGCGCTGGACGCGGCCCTGGGCGACGACGTGGCCGCCCTCATGCTCACGCTGCCCACCACGCTGGGGCTCTTCGAGCCGCGGATCCTGGAGATTGCGGAGAAGGTGCACGCCGCCGGCGCCCAGCTCTACGGCGACGGGGCGAACCTGAACGCGCTGGTGGGCCAGGTGCGCCTGGGGGACCTGGGCTTCGACGTGGTGCACACCAACCTGCACAAGACCTTCAGCACGCCCCACGGCGGCGGCGGGCCGGGGGCGGGGCCCATTGCCGTGAAGGCGCACCTGGCGCCGTTCCTGCCGTCGCCCCTGGTGCGGCGGGAGGGCGAAGGCGCGGACGCCCGCTACGCCCTGGCGGAGCCGGAGCACAGCATCGGCAAGATCGGGCTGTTCCACGGCAACTTCGGCGTGCTGGTGCGGGCGTACGCCTACATCCGCTCCCTGGGGGCGGAGGGCCTGCGCGAGATCAGCGAGAACGCCGTCATCAACGCCAACTACCTGCGGGCCCGGCTCCAGGAGGCGTACCACCTGCCGTACCGCCGCACCTGCATGCACGAGGCCGTCTTCTCCGACGCCCACCAGCGGAAGCACGGCGTGCGGACGCTGGACATCGCCAAGCGGCTCATCGACTACGGGTTCCACCCGCCCACCGTCTACTTCCCGCTCATTGTGGACGGGGCCATGATGATCGAGCCCACGGAGTCCGAGAGCAAGGCCACCATCGACGCCTTCTGCGACGCCATGCTGGCCATTGCCGGGGAGGCGCGGGAGCACCCGGAACTCCTGCACGGGGCGCCGCACAGCACGCCCGTGCGCCGGCTGGACGAGGCCACGGCGGCCCGGCGGCCGGTGCTGCGCTGGCGGCCTGCCGGGGAACCCGCCGGCCGCGCCCCCGCTGAGCGCACGTCTCTGCCGCAGCCCACGGCGTAGGGCCGCCCGCGCGGTTGCCGTCTCGCCCGTCGGGACCCTATACTCGCCCTGGCGGCGCGCCGTCCATCCTGCACCGTCCGCCGGAGGTACCCCCGCGTGGCACCCC
>DATCLE010000219.1:0-5564 GCA_036564075.1 Dehalococcoidia bacterium | reverse complement strand
CCCTCCCGTTCAGTCCTCCTCCGGGATGGTGGCGTCCGGCCCCAGCACCACCACCACGTCCGCGGCCGGCACCTGGCCGCCGCCCTTCACCACGCGGGAGGCCGGCACCCCCAGCCACTCCGCAATGGCGCGGCCGGTCTGCTCCTTCCCGTTGTACACGTAGATGATGGTCTCGCCCGCCTGGCCCACGACGCCGCCGGCGTTGACGGCCTCCTGCGGGAGTCCCTGCGCCACCAGGTACGCGGCCGCCCGGTCGGCCAGGAACGGATCGCCCGTGCCGTTCCGCACCTCCACGGTGGCTGCCTCCTGCTTCACCCGCGGGTCCAGGAAGACCTGCCGGATAATGATGTCCACCACATCCCAGTTGGGACACAGCACGGACGCGCCCTGCGCCGTGGAGCAGTTCCGCACGGCGAACTGGCCGTTCACCTGTTCGCCCAGGGAGCGGTGCTCCAAGGCGTCCAGGTCCACCTGCTTGGCCAGCAGCGCGTACCCCGGGATCCGGGCGGTGCTCACGTCCGTGACAATGGCGTTCCGGTAGCTGTTCCAGAGGGCGGGCGCCCGGTCCAGCCAGCCCAGCGCCAGCGCCTTCTCCGCCGCCGCCATCATCACCTGCTGCTGCCGCCGGATGCGGCCCAGGTCCCCCTCCTCGTCGTTGCGGAAACGGGCGTAGGCCAGCGCCGTGTAGCCGTCCATGTGCTGCCAGCCGGCGGGGATGTAGAGCTCCCGGCCGTGCACGTCATCGTTGGAGTAGTTGGCGTAGTAGATCTCCTTCTCCGCTTCGATGTCGATCCCGCCCAGGTCGTCGATGAGCCGCTCGAAGGCCAGGAAGTCCACCATGACGTACTGGTCGATAGGGATCCCCAGGTTCCGCTCGATGGTCGCCTCCAACAGGGCGATGCCGCCGCCGGGGTAGTCGTACAGCTCACCGTAGACGTAGGCCGTGTTGATGCGCTCCATGAAGGGGTCGTTGGGGTCCAGCGGGATGGCCACGTAGAGGTCCCGCGGGATGCCCAGGATGGCGCCCGTCTTGGTGACCGTGTCCAGCGTAGCCACCACAATGGTGTCCGTGCGGGTGGGCTCGTCGCCGTCCTCCGGCCGCCGGTCCACGCCCACCAGCAGGACGTTGATGCGGCCGCCCTCCACCTCGCTGCCGCCCACGCCGGGCACGTTGTTCAGGATCCCCACGTTCAGCTCGTTGCCCGGCAGCAGCACCCCGTCCACGCGCGTGAACACCAAGAGCGCCAGGTAGAGCGCCAGGACCGTCTCCGCGGAGAGGATGAAGACGAAGAGGGGGCTCAGGC
This sequence comes from Dehalococcoidia bacterium, assembly GCA_036564075.1. Taxonomy (GTDB): domain Bacteria; phylum Chloroflexota; class Dehalococcoidia; order DATCLE01; family DATCLE01; genus DATCLE01. The sequence goes on along the minus strand of DATCLE010000219.1, from coordinate 4,260 downwards.
GTGAGCCGCCGGCCCGTCCGGCCTGCCGGCGGCGGCCCCGTCCGCCGCGTGCTGCGTTCATCGCGTTCGTCGCCATGGTCGGGCGGGGCCCGCTACCTCCGTTCGATCTCCGTGATGGAGATGGCCCGCGTGTGCTCCGTCTTGTCCCAGTGCTTCAGGTGCCGGCGCAGGAAGCCCAGCCACGCCAGCGGGATCCACGTGAGGGAGAAGATGAACATGAGCGCCAGGTACCGCAGGAAGTAGATGGGCGGCACCCGCTCCAGCGCCATCTCCACCATGGGCCAGCCCCAGTAGAGCGCCACCACGCCCGTGCCCAGCCAGGGGCCGGGGTTGGGGGTGAGCCGGTAGACCTCCGGGAAGATCCACGGTACCCAGGAGAGGACCAGCGTGGAGCCCCACAGCATGGCCCGCGTGGGGGAGAGGCAGTACAGCGCCCCGTCAATGCAGCGGTAGTCCCGGGTCTTGATCCCCCGCTTCAGCAGCGGGATGGTGTAGCGGAACGCCACGTCCCAGTGCCCCTGCATCCAGCGGAGGCGCTGCCGCCAGGACGCCTTCATGTTCAGCGGCTTCTCATCGTACACCTTGGCGTCGTGGGCCCAGGTGGGCCGGATCCCGTCCAGCAGCACCCGCATGGTGTACTCCAGGTCGTCCGCCAGGGCCGTGACCTCCCAGCCGTAGACCTTCAGCACGTCCGTGGTGATGCAGTAGCCGGTACCGCCCAGCAGGTTGGCCAGGCCCAACTGGTAGCGGGGGAGCTGGTAGCTCCGCGCGGCCGTCCAGAACGAGATGGCGTACATCCAGGTGATCCAGGAGTCGTTGGGGTTCTTGGCGTCAATGTACCCCTGGATCACCTTCTCGCCCTGGAGGATCCGGCTGTTCATCTCCAGCAGGTAGTTGCGGGAGACCAGGTTGTCCGCGTCGAAGACGCAGACGGCACCGTAGTCCCGCGGGCTCTCCAGGATCTGCCGCAGCGCCCAGTCCACGGCGTACGGCTTGCCGCGTTCCGACTCGTTGAACCGCTCCAGCACCGTGGCGCCGGCGGCCCTGGCCACCTCCGCCGTCCGGTCCGTGCAGTTGTCCGCCACCACGATCACGTCGTACAGCTCCCGGGGGTAGTCCAGCAGCAGCATGCTCCGCACCGTCTCCCCGATGACGATCTCCTCGTTGTGGGCGGGCACCAGGAGCGCGAACCGCGTGGACGGCGTGTAGATCTTCCGTTCCCGCTTCCGGACGATGCCGAAGAACGAGATGATGATGTGGTAGAGGTTGAAGAACAGCAGGTAGAGGAACGCGGCGGAGAAGAAGACCGCCATGACGGAGACGAACCCGTCCCGCAGGAAGGCGGCAAGGCTGGCCCACGCGAGCAGCGGGGGGAGTGCGATCATCTCTGGCGGCTCCTGTTCACTGGTCGCCCCGGCGGGGCGCGGTCACTTGATGGGCGGCAGCGCGGTCCAGTCGTACCCAATGGCTGGGTCGTCGTGGGGGACCCGCCCCTCTTCCGCCGGATCGTACGTCCGGGAGGTCAGGTAGATCAGGTGCGCCGGGCCGTTCAGGGCCTTGCAGCCGTGGGCCACCCCCGGCGGGATCTTGAGGAGCTGCGCCTCGTAGTGCTCGCCCAGGAAGAACTCCTGGAGCTGCCCCCGCGTGGGCGAGCCCTCCCGCAGGTCGTACAGCGCCACCTTCAGGTCGCCGATGGGCACGTACCACCAGTCGATCTGCGTGTAGTGGACGTGCCACGCCTTGGCCACGCCGGGGAACATGAGGGAGTGGCTCACCTGGGCCCACCCCTCCCGCACGATGGGATCCGTGTTCCGTGCGATCTCCCGAAAGAAACCACGCTCATCGGCGTGAGTGACGAGCCCCTTGAGCTCCACACCCTCGATCATCGTGGTCCTGCCTCCTTCGTCCTTGCAGGGGGATGGCGCCCCGTCCCCGGGCGCGCGTCCGGCCCGGCGGCATCCCTCTGCCCCGCCGGGCGGCGTGGCCGCTCCTCAGCCGGTGGGCTTCTCTCCAGGATAGGCCGCTGCCAGGAACTCGTCCAGCGCGTCCTGCCAGGGCCGCAGCACCACGCCCGCCGCCGCACCCACGAAGTTCCGCAGCACGCTGTACGGCGGCTTCCTGGGCCCCCGGCCGAACTCCGCCATGGTGGTGGGGTGTACCGGAACGTGGCCCCGGCCCGTGCGCGCCAGGATGTGCCGCGCCCAGTCATACCGGGAGCAGCCGCCCGCGTTGGTGAGGTGGTAGACCCCGTACTGCGGCACCCGGATCAGCGCCGCCAGGGCCTCCGCCAGGTCCCGAGCCCAGGTGGGCGTGGCCACCTCGTCCGTGACCACCCGGAGCTCCCCCTGGCTGTCCGCCGCCCGGAGGATCTTGGTGACGAAGTTCTCCCCGCCGAACCCGTAGATCCAGGCCGTCCGCACAATGTAGGACCGTGCCACCAGGTCCCGCACATACGCCTCGCCCGCCAGTTTGGAGCGGGCGTAGGTGTTCAACGGGTTGGGCAGGTCGAACTCCCAGTACGGCTCCCCCCGGGCGCCGTCGAAGACCTCGTTGGTGCTGACGTAGACCAGGCGCGCCCCGGACTCCAGGCACGCCAGCGCCACGTTCCGCGTGCCCAGGGCGTTCACCCGGAACGCCTGCTCCGGGTCCGCCTCGCAGCCGGCGGTGTCTGTGTAGGCGGCGGCGTGGATGACCACCTCCGGCGCGAAGCCCGCCACCGCCTCCATGACCGCCGCCGCGTCCGCCACGTCCAGCTCCTCCCGCGCGAAGGCGGCCAGCGTCTCCGCGGCCAGGGCCCGCTGGAGCTCCTGCCCCAACTGGCCCGCCGCACCGGTGATCAGGATGCGCATGGTCACGAGTGCCCGGAGGAGCCGGCCAGCCGCCGGCCGTACTGCTGCTGGTAGTACTCCCGGTACGCCCCGGACTTGATGGGCTCCCACCACCAGCGGTTCTCCACGTACCAGCGCACCGTCCGCTCCAGCGCCCGGTCGAAGTCATGGCGGGGCTCCCAGCCCAGGGCCCGCAGCTTGGTGGCGTCCATCCGGTAGAACGGGTCGTGCCCCGGCCGGTCCTCCACGAAGCGGATGAGGCTGCGGGGCTTCCCCAGCAGGTCCAGCACCCGCTCCGCCACCTCCAGGTTGGACCGTTCGTTGCCGGCCCAGATGTTGTAGACCTCCCCCGGCTCCCCCTTCTGGAGGACCAGGTCCACCGCCTCGCAGCAGTCCTCCACAAAGAGACGGTCCCGCCGCTGCTCGCCCCGGCCGTACACCGGCAGCGGCTGGTCCTCCAGCGCGTTGGTCACGAAGAGCGGCACTGCCTTCTCCGGGTACTGGTACGGCCCAACGTTGTTGGCCGGGCGCACCACCAGGACCGGCAGCCGGTACGTCTCCCAGAAGGCCAGGCACTGGAGGTCCCCGCCGGCCTTGCTGGCGGAGTAGGGGTTCCGCGGCCGCAGCGGCGCCTCCTCCGTGAAGGGCGTGCCGTCCCACGGCACGCCGTACACCTCGTCCGTGGAGACGTGGACGAACCGGTCCACGCCGCGGTCCCGGGCGGCGCAGAGCAGGACGTAGGTGCCGTGGACGTTGGTCTGGATGAAGGGCGCCGCGTCCAGCAGGGAGCGGTCCACATGGCTCTCCGCCGCGAAGTGGACCACCGCATCCGCCTCCGCCATCAGCTCCCGCACCAGCGCCTCGTCACAGATGTCGCCCTGGACGAACCGGTACCGCGGGTCCTCCGCCACGTCCCGCAGGTTGGCCGGGTTGCCCGCGTACGTGAGCTTGTCCAGGTTGGTGACGTGGACGTCCTGGTGGGTCCGCAGCAGGTGGCGGATGAAGTTGCTGCCGATGAACCCGGCGCCGCCGGTCACGAGGATGGTACGCATGTCACCTCCGGGGTGCCGCTAGGGGGTGCTGACGCTGCTGTGGTCGCCCAGCACCAGGCGGTAGGAGCGGGGCCGCCGGTGGTTCCCGCGCACGGAGACGAACCGGCCGATGAGGCTGCCCTCAATGCGGTGGGGCAGGTCCTCAATGACCGTGTGCTCCAGCACCACGCTCCCGCCGATCTCGGCGTTGCGGATGGTGCAGTCGTGGTAGATGGAGGTGAACGGCCCCACGTACGCGTGCTCAATGCGCGTGTTCCGGCCGATGACCGCCGGCCCGTGCACCACGCTCTCCACCAGGACCGCCCCCTCCTCCAGCACCCCGTTCCCCTGCACCTGGGACCCTTCGTCCACCGTGCCCCGGATGGACGGGGCCACCGTCT